>PQAI01000106.1 GCA_003105245.1 Betaproteobacteria bacterium
GGGAGGCGCGACCTTCTTCAGGTCCTCCTTCGCGGTGGGCGCCTCCTCGAGGGAAGAGGTGATGGCGCTGGTGAGGCGGGACTTCGGAGGGGGAGGTGTCGCGGCAGACTCGGGCCGGGCGCCCTCGGGCTTGCGGAACTCCGCGCCGGTGGAGCGGGCGCGGTCGATCACCACGAACTCGCAGATGCGCTGCAGCTCGGCGATCTGCTGCCGGTCGACGATCAGGAAGCCCTGGATGAGGAACGGCGTGTCGATCCAAGGGCGATCGAGATCGGCGACGAACATGCCGATCTTGAGGTCCTTGACGGCCACCTTGGAGTGCATGCGGAAAAGCTCGTTCTTGTCGTTGCGGGCGTTGGCGGGGCAGTGCCCGTATGCGCTTCATTCTACGGGATAAACCGCGGCGCCGAAGGCAGCGGCACCTATAATCGGCGCAAAGCGCCGGCGCGCGCACCCCGGAATCATTACAAATGCAAAAAATCCTCGACGGCATCCGCGTCCTCGACCTCACGAGGGTGCTCGCGGGCCCCTGGGCCACCCAGAACCTGGCCGACCTGGGCGCGGAGGTGATCAAGATCGAGCGGCCGGGACACGGCGACGACACGCGCAAGTGGGGCCCGCCGTTCCTCAGGGACCGCGAGGGCCGCGATACCCGCGACGCCGCCTATTACCTCGCCTGCAACCGGGGCAAGAAGTCCGTCACCCTGGACATCGCCTGCGCCGAGGGGCAGGCGATCGCCCGGCGGCTTGCGGCGGCCTGCGACGTGGTGGTCGAGAACTTCAAGGTGGGAGACCTGGCGCGCTACGGCCTGGATTACGCGAGCCTGCGCAAGGAGCACGAGGGACTGGTCTACTGCTCGATCACGGGCTTCGGACAGGACGGCCCGTACCGCGACCGCCCGGGCTACGACTTCATGATCCAGGGGYTGGGCGGGCTGATGAGCGTCACCGGCGAGCGCGACGACCTGCCCGGCGGCGGGCCCCAGAAGGTGGGCGTGGCCGTGGCCGACCTSTTCACCGGGATGTACGCCACGAGCGCGATCGTGGCCGCTCTTTTCCATCGCCAGAGGACGGGGCAGGGGCAGCACATCGACCTCGCGCTCCTCGATGCCCAGGTGGCCATGCTCGCCAACCTCTCGGCCGCCTACCTCGCCTCGGGCCGGGTGCCCGGGCGCATGGGCAACGCGCACCAGGCGATCGTTCCCTACCAGGTGTTCCGGGCATCCGACGCCTTCCTCATCGTCGCCGTGGGCAACGACGCCCAGTTCGCGCGCTTCTGCGAGGTGGCCGGGCTCGATGCGCTGCCGGCCGACCCTCGCTATTCGACCAATCCGGGGCGCGTCGCGCACCGCGACGAGCTGGTGGCGATCATCGCCGCCCGCCTGGCCACCCGCCCGGCGGCCGAGTGGCTCGCGGCGCTGGAGGCGGCCCAGGTTCCCTGCGGCCCGATCAACGACCTCGCCCAGGTCTTCGAGGATCCCCAGGTGCTGCACCGCGGCATGGTCGCGAAGCTCGCCCATCCGGTGGCCGGCGAAGTGAAGGTCGTGGCCAATCCCGTGCGCTTCTCGGCCACGCCGGCGCGCAGCGAATCCGCGCCGCCGCTCCTGGGGCAGCACACGGCGGACGTTCTCGGCGGGCTCCTGGGACTGGGCGCCGGGGAGCTCGAAGACCTTCGCGTTCGTAAGGTCATTTGACGCCTCCGCCCGCGGGCCCTGCGGCTCCGGCGCGCGCGCCGGTATACTCCCGCAACTGCGCGAACCCCATGCGAGTCGCACCGGCCCGGGAGCGAAGCCAAACGCCACGGAACACGCCGGGGAAACGCTTCGCGCGGCACAGGAGAGAAGCTTGAAAGCCACCGATATCGGATCGCCCGACTATTTCCACAAGGTCGTCGATTGCCAGTGGGCCTGCCCGGCCCATACCCCCGTCCCGGAATACATCCGCCTCATCGCCCAGGGGCGCTACTCGGACGCCTACCTCGTCAACTGGACGTCCAACGTCTTCCCGGGAATCCTGGGACGGACCTGCGACCGGCCCTGCGAACCGGCGTGCCGCCGGGGGCGCGTCGAGGAGAACCAGGGCGAGAAGCCGGAACCGGTCGCCATCTGCCGCCTCAAGCGCGTGGCCGCCGACTACAAGGACGACATCCGCTCCCGYCTTCCGAAGCCCGCGACGAGRAAGAACGGCAAGCGCGTCGCSTGCRTSGGSGGRGGYCCYGCCTCGCTCACCGTGGCGCGCGACCTCGCGCCCCTGGGCTACCAGGTCACCGTGTTCGAGGCCGACCAGCGCGCCGGCGGCATGATCCGCACGCAGATCCCGCGCTTCCGCCTGCCGGAGAGCGTGATCGACGAGGAGGTGGGCTACATCCTCGACCTAGACGTCGACTTCCGTCCCAACCACCGCGTCGAATCGCTCAAGGAGCTCCTGGGGCACGGCTACGACGCCGTGTTCGTGGGCTCGGGCGCCCCGCGCGGGCGCGACCTCGACATCCCCGGCCGCGAGGAGGCCGCGAAGCACATCCACGTGGGCATCGAGTGGCTGGCCTCGGTCTCGTTCGGGCACATCACGAAGGTGGGCAAGCGGGTGATCGTGCTGGGCGGCGGCAACACCGCCATGGACTGCTGCCGCTCCGCGCGGCGCATGGGCGGCGAGGACGTGAAGGTGATCGTGCGCTCCGGCTTCGAGGAGATGAAGGCGAGCCCCTGGGAGAAGGAGGACGCGGTCCACGAGGGCATCCCCATYCTCAACTACCTCGTGCCGAAGTCCTTCGTGCACGAGGGCGGGCGGCTCACCGGCATGACCTTCGAGAAGGTGAAGGCGGTCTACGACGACAAGGGCCGGCGCTCGCTCGTGCCCACCGGGGAGCCCGAGCAGCGCTTCGACTGCGACGAGGTGCTGGTGGCCGTGGGCCAGGAGAACGCCTTCCCGTGGATCGAGCGCGACATCGGCCTCGAGTTCGACAAGTGGGGCATGCCGGTGCTGGACGCGAAGACGCTGCAGTCGACGCTGCCTCGCGTGTTCTTCGGAGGCGACGCCGCACTCGGCCCGAAGAACATCATCTGGGCGGTGGCCCACGGGCACGAGGCCGCCATCTCGATCGACCGCTTCTGCCACGGCGAGGACGTCGCCGTGCGCCCGCCGCCGATGACTAACCTGGTGTCGCAGAAGATGGGCATCCACGAGTGGATCTACGACAACCAGATCGTGCCGGACGCGAGGAACCGCGTCCCGCTCAAGGAGCTCACGATCGCGCTCAAGGACATCCGCCAGGAGGTGGAGCTGGGCTTCGACCCCGAGCTCGCCTGGAAGGAGGCGCAGCGCTGCCTCAACTGCGACGTGCAGACGGTGTTCGCCCCGAAGCTGTGCATCGAGTGCGACGCCTGCGTGGACATCTGCCCCATGGACTGCATCACCTTCACCGCCGATGGCGAGGAGGCGGAGGTGCGCGCGCGGCTCAGCGCCCCGGCGCGCAACGCCTCGCAGGACCTCTACGTCGGCGCGGGGCTCAAGACCGGGCGCATCATGGCCAAGGACGAGGACGTGTGCCTGCACTGCGGGATGTGCGCGGAGCGCTGCCCGACCGGCGCCTGGGACATGCAGAAGTACTTCCTCGAGCTCACCCACGCGGGGCCGGGGTGCCGCGACGGCGCCCCCGCGCGCAAGGCCGCGTAGGAAACCCATCATGAAGAAGATCCAGGCGGTCAACGACTTCGTCGTCAAGTTCGCGAACGTGAACGGCTCGGGCTCGGCCTCGGCCAACACGCTCTTCGCCAAGTCCATCATGCGCATGGGCGTGCCGGTGAGCCCGCGCAACATCTTCCCGTCCAACATCCAGGGCCTGCCCACCTGGTACGAGGTGCGCGTGAGCGAGAAGGGCTGGCTCGGCCGCCGCGGCGGGGCCGACCTCATGGTGGCGATGAACCCGCAGACCTGGGAGAAGGACGTCGTCGAGATCGAGCCCGGCGGCTACCTCTTCTACGACTCCTCCAAGCCGCTGCCCTCGGACAAGTTCCGCGCCGACGTGACGGTGCTGGGCATGCCGCTCACGGAGATCTGCAACGCCACCTACACGGACGCGCGCCAGCGCCAGCTCTTCAAGAACATCATCTACGTGGGTGCGCTCGCCGCGCTCCTCGAGATCGACATCGCCGAGGTGGAGAAGCTCATCGGCGAGCAGTACAAGGGCAAGGAAAAGCTCCTCGAGCCCAACATCCGGGCGCTGCACATGGGGCGCGACTACGCGAGAGCGCACCTGCCTTGCCCGCTGGGCATCACGGTGCGCCGCTCCGACGGGGTGGGCGACAAGATCTTCATCGAGGGCAACAACGCCACGGCGCTCGGCGCCGTCTACGGGGGCGCGACCGTCTGCGCCTGGTACCCGATCACGCCCTCGTCGTCGGTTGCCGAGGCCTTCGGGCGCCACTGCAGGAAGTTCCGCACCGACCCGGCCACGGGCAGGAACAACGTGGCCATCGTGCAGACCGAGGACGAGCTCGCCTCCATCGGGATGGTGATCGGGGCGGCCTGGAACGGCGCGCGCGCCTTCACGGCCACCTCGGGCCCGGGCGTGTCGCTCATGACGGAGTTCATCGGGCTCGCCTACTTCGCCGAGATCCCGGCGGTCATCGTGAACGTGCAGCGCGCCGGCCCCTCGACGGGCATGCCCACGCGCACGCAGCAGGCCGACATCCTTTCCTGCGCCTACGCCTCCCACGGCGACACCAAGCACGTGCTGCTCTTCCCGGAGGACGCGAGGGAGGCGTTCCAGCTGACGGCCGACGCCCTCGACCTCGCCGACCGCCTGCAGACGCCGGTCTTCGTGATGACCGACCTCGACATCGGCATGAACGAGCGCCTGTGCGAGCCGCTCGCCTGGGACGATTCGCGCGCCTACGACCGCGGCAAGGTGCTCACCCACGACGACCTCGAGGCCGGCAAGCGCTTCGGCCGCTACCTCGACGTCGACGACGACGGCATCACCTACCGCACCTACCCGGGCACGCACCCGAAGCGCGGCTCCTTCTTCACGCGCGGCACGAGCCGCGACCGCTACGCGCGCTACACGGAGGAAGGCAGCGCCTACGTCGACAACATGCAGCGGCTGCTGCGCAAGTTCGAGACGGCCAAGCTCTGCGTGCCCGAGCCCGTCGTGAAGGATTCGCCGCGCACCGCGCACCACGCGGTGATCTACTACGGCTCCACCGCCTGCGCCATGGACGAGGCGCTCGCGGAGCTGGAGGCCGAGGGCATCGCCATCGACGCCCTCCGGGTGCGCGCCTTCCCGTTCCAGGACTCGGTGATCGAGTTCGTCAACGCCCACGACCACGTCTTCGTGGTGGAGCAGAACCGCGACGGGCAGCTGCGCACGCTCCTCGTCAACGAGGGCGCGATCGATCCCTCGCGCGTCTCCTCGGTGCTGCACTACGACGGAACGCCCATCACCGCGCGCTTCATCCGCGAGGAGATCGAGGAGCGCCTGTCCGCCTTCAACGTCCGACCCATCCGGCGCACCGCCGCGGCCGGGGAGTAGTTTCATGACCTACCTTGCCAAGCCCAAGCTGCACCACCCGGACCTGCCCGCGAACGCGCTGGGCTACACGCGCCGCGACTACGAGGGGGCGATCTCCACGCTCTGCGCCGGCTGCGGGCACGATTCCATCAGCGCCGCGATCATCCAGGCCTGCTGGGAGCTCGCCATCGAGCCGCACAAGGTGGCCAAGCTCTCGGGGATCGGCTGCTCCTCGAAGACGCCGACCTACTTCCTCGAGAAGTCGCACGGCTTCAACTCGGTGCACGGGCGCATGCCCTCGGTGCTCACCGGCGCCAACCTCGCCAACCGCGACCTGATCTACCTGGGGGTCTCCGGCGACGGCGACTCCGCCTCCATCGGCCTGGGGCAGTTCGCGCACGCCATGCGCCGCGGCGTGAACATGACCTACATCGTGGAGAACAACGGCGTCTACGGCCTCACCAAGGGGCAGTTCTCCGCGACGGCCGACCGGGGCTCGAAGTCCAAGCGGGGGGCGGTCAACACCGACGAGGGCATCGACCTCGCCATCCTGGCCTTGCAGCTGGGCGCCACCTACGTGGGTCGCAGCTTCTCGGGCGACAAGGCGCAGCTCGTGCCCCTCATCAAGGGCGCGCTCACGCACCCGGGCGCCGCCTTCATCGACGTGGTTTCCCCCTGCGTGGCGTTCAACAACCACGAGGGGTCGACGCGCAGCTACGACTACGTGAGGAACCACAACGAGGCCGTCAACCGCCTGGACGTCATCACCGTGCACCGGGAGATCACCACCGACTACCCGCCGGGGTCGGTGCAGGAGGTCACGCAGCACGACGGATCGGTGCTGCGCCTTCGCAAGCTCGCCGACGACTACGATTCCTCCAGCCGCATCTCCGCCATGAGCTACGTGCAGTCGCGCTACGCGCACGGCGAGATCGTGACGGGCCTGCTCTACGTCGAGCCGGACGCCACCGACCTGCACGCGAGCCTCAACACCACCGAGGTGCCGCTCAACCAGCTCACGGAGAAGGAGCT
>PQAI01000107.1 GCA_003105245.1 Betaproteobacteria bacterium
CGCGCCGAGTGCCGGCGCGCGAGCTCGCGGTAGTCGACCTTGCCCACCCGCGTGAGGGGGAGCCCGGTCACGAACTCGACCTCCCTCGGGCAGGACCACTTGATGAGGCGCTCGCGGCAGTGCGCGACGATCGCCTCCTGCATCGGCGCTCCGGCCTGCGACGGGTCGCGCAGCACCACGCAGGCCTTCACGCGCTCGACCTGCGCCGGGTCGGGCACGCCGATCACGCACACCTCCGCCACGGCCGGGTGCTCGCGGATCACGGCCTCGACCTGGGCCGGGTACACGTTGAAGCCCGAGGACTTGATCATGCGCTTCAGGCGCACGGAAAAGTACGTGAAGCCGTCCGCGTCCATCTTCCCGAGGTCGCCGGTATGAAGCCACGTGCGGCCGTCGGCATGGACCTTGAGGGTCTGCGCGGTGGCCTCCGGGTCGTCGAGGTAGCCGATCATCACCGCCGGGCCGGCGATGCAGATCTCGCCCTCCTCGCCCACCGGCGCCTGCGCGGTGGTGCCGGGCTGCACGATCTTCGCCAGCATGTCCGGGAACGGGATTCCGATGGAGCCCTCGCGGTACTCCGAGAGCGGCGTGGCCATGATGCCGGTCACCGCCTCCGTGAGGCCGTAGCCCTCCAGGAGCTTCACGCTTCCGCCGCCGCGGGCCACCATCGCCTCGAACTTCTCCTTCACCGGGCGCGGCAGGGTGTCGGCGCCGCAGAAGCACGCCGTGAGGCAGGAGAGGTCGGCGCTTGCGAGCGAAGGGTCGCGGGTGAGCGCCTCGAAGAGCGTCGGCACGCCCACCAGCACGTTGGGCCGGTCGCGGCGCAGCACCTTCGAGACGATCTCGGCGCTGAACTGCGGCACCAGGATCGACTTGCCGCCGGCCATGAACGCGGCGTTCACGCACACGCCCAGCCCGAAGCCGTGGAAGATCGGCAGGATCGCGAGGATCGCGTCGCCCTCGCCCAGGCCGCACCAGGAGGCCGCCTGCATGCCCTCGGCGATGAAGTTGCGGTTGGAGAGCACGATGCCCTTGGGCAGTCCCGTCGTCCCGCCGGAAAAGAGGACGGCCGCCGCGTCGTCCGTCCTTCCCGCGGGCGCCGCGGACGCGGGCGTGGCCGCGGCGAGAAGCGCCGCCCAGCGGCGGATGCGGGCGTCCGCGGGCAGCGCCGGGATCTTGCGCCCCTTGGTGGCCCAGAAGCCGAGCCTCTTCAACGGCGACAGGTATTCCGGGATCGCCGCCACCAGGATCTTCTCGAGGGGGAGCTTCGGGGTCGCCGCCGCGAGGGTGCCGAAAAAGGCGTCCAGGACGAGGGCCATGCGCGCCCCCGTGGCGTCGAGGAAATGGGTGATCTCCGGCGCCGTCGAGAGGGGATGGATGAGCGCGGGCAGCGCCCCCAGGCGGTTGGCGGCGTAGAAGGCGATCACGCCCTGCGGCGTGGTCGGCATCGAGATGAGGAAGCGGTCGCCCGCGCCCAGGCCCTCCGCCGAGAGCGCCGCGGCGCAGCGGTCGACCGACTCGAGGAACTCGCCGTAGGTCGCCCGCGTTCCGAGGAAGTCCCAGGCCACCGATCGCGGCACGCGCCGGGCCGTCGCGGCGAGCGCCTCGTAGAGCGTGACGCGGGGATAGTCGATCGTCGCCGGAACGCTTCCGTAGAAGCGCAGCCACGGCCGCTCGTCCGTCATCGGGCCTCCGTGAGGGCGATCTCGTCACCGCGCTTCTCCAGCTGCAGGAGGACCGGCTCGCCGGCCGCCTTGCGCACGCCCACCGTGGCGGGAACGACGACGAAGTTGAGGTGGTACGTGGTGTAGTAGAGGCCGTGCCCGGCGCACTTCACCGTGATCGAGCCCTTGCCCGGGTCGCCCTTCGCGCCGCGGCCGATCTCGAGCGCATAGGCGCCGTCGCAGCCCTCCGGCAGGCGCGAGGGCTCGTGGCGCACCGTGGCGCGGCTTTCTGGCGAGGCCGCGAGCGACTTCGCGCCGGCCTCGAGGTCGTAGGCGATGCGGGTGGCCGCGTCGGTGCAGCCCGCCAGGGCGAGCGCGCCGCCCGCGAGAACCGCACGCCCCGCCGCGACCATCGCCCTGTCCTATTCCGGCAGCGCCTGGATCTCGAAGGCCGTGCGCAGCATCGGGCTGAGCGGCGCGCCCAGCGGCTCGAACCACTTGGCGTAGATCTTCTCGATCTCGCCGGAGCGCATGAGGCCGGAGAGGGTGCGGTTCACGACCAGCTTGAAGTCGGCGTCGTTCCTTCGCAGCATGAGGCCGAAGGGCTCGTAGGAGAGCAGCCGCCCGGTGACGAGGTAGTCGGCGGGATTGCGCGCCTTCGAGCGCAGGCCCAGGAGCTGGATGTCGTCGCTCACGTTGGCCTCCACGCGCCCGCTCTCGAGCACCAGGAAGCCCTCGCCGTGGTCCTTCACGTTGAGGACCTTGATGCCGAGGTTGAGCTTGTCCGAGAGCGCCTTGATGGCGCGCTCGTTGGTCGTTCCCTGGGAGACGGAGATGGTCCTGCCCTTGAGGTCCTCGACGTCCTTGATGCCCGACTTCGTCTTCACCAGCAGGCGCGTGCCGCCGATGAAGGTGACGTGCGAGAAGTCGACCTGCTTCTGGCGCGTGAGCGTGTTGGTGGTCGAGCCGCACTCGAGGTCGACCGTGCCGTTGGCCACGAGCGGGATGCGGGTCTGCGACACCACGGGGATTCGCCGCACCTTGAGGTCGGGCATCTTGAGCTCGGCCTTCACGGCCTCGACCACCTTCTCGCACAGGTCGATGGAGTAGCCGATGGCGTTCTGCTTCTCGTCCAGGTAGGAGAACGGCACCGACGTCTCGCGGATGCCCAGGGTGAGCGTGCCGGACTCCTTGACCTTCTTCAAGGTTCCGGCGAGCTCCTGCGCGCCGGCGGCCCCGGTGACCAGCAACAGCGCTACGATGGCGATGCTCCTCATGGCTCCTCCCTTTTCGATGCAGCGATTCTACTAGGAACTCGCGAATGACCCTCCGCAAGACCTGCGCCGTCATCGGCGGCGGCACCATGGGCGCCGACATCGCCCTCACGCTGGCGCGCGCCGGCAATCCCGTCCGCGTGGTCGAGACCTTCGACGCCGTGCGCCAGGGCCTTCCGGCCCGCCTCGCCGCGGGGCTCGCGGCCTTCGGCTGCGCGGACCGCCTGGACCTCGTCGAGATCCACGCCGGCCTCGACGAGGTCGACTGGACCGCGGTGGACCTCGCGATCGAGGCCGTGCCCGAGAAGCTCGAGCTCAAGCGCGCGCTCTTCGCCGACCTCGCCCGCCGCGCGCGGCCCGACGCCTGGCTCGCGAGCAACAGCTCGAGCTTTCCCATCAGCGCCATCGCCGAGGGCCTGCCCTCCCCCGGCCGCTTCCTCGGGCTGCACTACTTCATGCCCGCCCACCTCGTGCCGCTGGTGGAAGTGGTCTGCGGCGCCGCGACCGACCCCGCGATCGCCCGGGAGCTGGCCGCCTTCATGCGCACCACGGGCAAGGTGCCCGTCGTCGTGAAGAAGGACCTGCCGGGATTCCTCGCCAACCGCCTGCAGCACGCGCTGGCCCGGGAGGCCTACGCGCTCATCGACGCGGGCGTGGCCACGGCCGAGGACGTCGACGCCGCCGTGCGCTTCGGGTTCGGCTTCCGGTACCTCGCCGCGGGGCCCATCCTGCAGAAGGACCACGCCGGGCTGGACGTTCACGCCGCGGCCGCCGCCACCATCTACCCGGGACTCGCGAACGACGCGGCGCCGGCGCGCTGCCTGGCCGGCAAGATCGCCGCCGGGCGGCTGGGGATGAAGACGGGCGCGGGCTTCTACGAGTGGACTCCGGAGACCATCGCGAAGGAGAGGAAGCGCTACGAGGGCCTGCTGCGCGCGGGGCTCGCCCTCATCGAGCCGGAGCTGCCTCCCGTCGGTGGCTGAGCGGGAATGGCGTTGCGGGGAAAAGGTGCGTATCGTGCGCCGTTCCTCCACGCCCAGGGCCCGAAGAAAATGAAGAAGACCGCCACGCTCCTCCTCGCCATCCTCTGCGCCGCCTCCCTCGCGAACGCCGAGCCCCTCGACGGCCGCCTGAAGCGCATCGCGGCCGGCAAGACGATCGCGATCGCCTATCGCACCGACGCCGCGCCCTTCTCGTTCGTCGAGCCGGGCATGAAGGAGCCCATCGGCTACACCATCGACCTGTGCCGGCGCGTGGCGAGCCTCATCGGGACCCAGCTCAAGGCCGGGGACCTCCAGATCAAGTGGGTGCCGGTCACCTCGCAGAGCCGCTTCGACGCGGTGGCCAAGGGGGAAGCCGACCTCGAGTGCGGTTCGAGCACCGTGACCCTCGCGCGCATGAAGCAGGTGGACTTCTCGAGCTTCACCTTCGTCGACGGCACGGGGCTGCTGGCCTCCCGCGCCTCCGGCATGCGCACGATGGCCGACGCGCCGGGCAAGCGCGTGGCGGTGGTGGCGGGCACGACCAACGAGCGGGTGATGGCCGAGATCGACAAGCGCCGCGGCCTCGGCCTGAAGCTGGTGCCGGTGAAGTCGCGCGAGGAGGCGCTGGCGGCCCTCGAGGAGGGCAAGGCGGACGCCTACGCGAGCGACAAGCTCCTGCTCCTGGGCACCGCCATGAACGCAAAGGACTCCAAGGCGCTCGTCCTGCTGCCCGAGGACCTCTCGTTCGAGCCCTACGCCATCGCGCTGCCGCGCGGCGACGCGGGGCTGCGGCTCGCGGTCAACGACGCCCTCGCGCGCATCTACCGCGAGGGGGAGATCGTCTCGATCTTCGGCAAGTGGTTCCGCTCGATCGGGGAACCGACGACCCTCATGCGCGCCATGTTCGTCTTCGGCGCGCTTCCCGAGTAGGTCTCCCCTCTCCCTCGGGGAGAGGGGTCGGGGGTGAGGGCCCTACGACGCCTTGCCGCGCTTGTAGACGATGACCTGGCTGCCGCCGCCGCAGGTGCCCACGACGCGGCGGTCGCCTTCCTCGCCCTTCTTCACGACCTCGAGCGTGTAGGCCGTCACGCCCTTCTTCTCGATCTTGGCGGCGATCTCGGCCTTGAGCTCGTCGCAGGACTTGCCGGCCAGGGCGGGCGTCGAGGCCATCGCGAGCAGGCCGGAAATCAGCAGGATGTGGCGCATGTTCCCCCCTCGAAGGAATCCACGGTCGCTAGCATAGACAGGTCCGCCCGCCGGCGCCAATCCCGGCCGGGAGCCTGTCAGGGATTCGCGACCGCGGGGGAAGGCAGCCGCTTCGAGCGCGGGAACACGAAGAAATTGCGGATGAGCCCGCCCACGGCGACGACGAAGAGCGCCGCGTTGCCGCCCGTCATGATCCCGAGGTAGGCCGCCATGCCCCGCTCTCCCACCTTGACCGTCGAGGCGTCGGCGTAGATCCACCAGCCGATGACGACCGCCACGGGAATCGACAGCACGATCGTCGCGACGTTGAAGGCGAGCACGGCGCGGGGGTTCGCCACCTGCGGGCTGGTGCTGAAGAACGCGGTGAACGCGATCACGCCCACGACGGCGAGGGTGAGGAACATGAACGGCATGGCGGACTCCCGGGAGAGCGCATTTAATGGTGCGGAAATTATGCACCTTTGCCACCCCCGGCGGAAGCCGGGATTCAGCGTCCCATGCGACGGTTGTAGGCGTCGGTGAGGCGCTGCGTGAGGCCCGGCTCGCCCTGGGAGTTGATCTCCACCCCGACGCGTCCGTCGTTGCGCATTCGCACCACGATGGTGCCTTCGGCGCCGGCGCGCGTGCCCCGGATCACGCCCGAGGTCCGGTCCGCGGTGGCGACGGCGAGCCCGTTGTCCTGCATCGCGCCGATGGCGGCGCGCCACGGCGCCTCCATGGGATCGACGGGCACGGGCTCGTAGACCACGCAGGAGGCGAGCCCCAGGGCGACGAGAAGGAGGACGAAGATCCTGCGGGCGGCTTTCATCGGGCGATTCCTCGTGTGGGAAGGTGTGGGGCCGGGTAAACTGTACCCGAAGCGGCCCACTTCGGGCCGCGTGCCCGTCCCGCCGTCGCGTCCGTGAACAGCCCCGACTCCCCCCACCCCGCCTCCCCGCAGGCCGAGTCGCACGAAGCTCCCGAAGTCACCGCCGCCCAGTTCCGCGACGCGATCCTCGCCAAGCTCGTCTACGCCGTCGGCAAGGACCGCCGCCACGCCCTCGAGCACGACTGGCTAATCGCCACGGCGCTCGCCACGCGCGACCAGATCGTGGAGCGCTGGATGGTGGCCACGCGCCGCACCTACCGCGACGGGCGCAAGCGCGTCTACTACTTCTCCCTCGAGTTCCTGATCGGGCGCCTGCTGCTGGACGCGCTCTCCAACCTGGGGCTCGTGCACACGGCGCGCGAGGCCCTGGCGGAGCTGGGCGTCGACCTCGACGTCCTGCGCAAGCTCGAGCCCGACGCCGCGCTCGGCAACGGCGGCCTGGGACGGCTCGCGGCCTGCTTCATGGAGAGCCTCGCCACGCTGGGCATCCCGGCGCACGGCTACGGCATCCGCTACGACCACGGCATCTTCCGCCAGGCCATGAAGGACGGCTGGCAGATCGAGCTGCCCGAGGACTGGCTTTCCTCCGGCAACCCCTGGGAGTTCGAGCGCCCCGAGGTGAGCTACACCATCGGCTTCGGCGGCACGGTGGACGCCGTGCCCAACGCCGACGGTACGACGCGCTCGGTGTGGCGCCCGGCCGACAGCGTCAGCGCCGTGGCCTACGACACGCCCATCGTCGGCTGGCGCGGCGGGCACGTGAACACGCTGCGCCTGTGGTCGGCGCGCGCCGGGCACCCCATCGTTCTCGAGGACTTCAACCGCGGCGACCACGTGGGGGCGCTGGCCGAGCGCGTGCGGCTGGAGGCCATCTCGCGCATCCTCTACCCCAGCGACGACACGCCCGCCGGGCACGAGCTGCGGCTTCGCCAGGAGATCTTCTTCGCCTCGGCCTCGCTGCAGGACCTCCTGCGCCGCCACAAGGCGCAGCACGGCGAGCTCTCGTCGCTCCCGGACCACGTCGCCATCCAGCTGAACGACACGCACCCGGCCATCGCCATCCCCGAGCTCATGCGCCTGCTGGTGGACGAGCACGGCATGCCCTGGGACTTCGCCTGGCGCATCACCACGGCGGTGTTCAGCTACACCAACCACACGCTGCTGCCCGAAGCGCTGGAGAAGTGGTCCGTGCCGCTCATGGAGGGGCTCCTCCCGCGGCACATGCAGATCATCTACCTCATCAACGCGCTGCACCTCGAGTCCCTGCGCAGGGCCGGCAAGACCGACCCCGCGCTCGTGGCCTCGCTCTCGCTCATCGAGGAGAACCACACCCGCCAGGTGCGCATGGGCAACCTCGCCTTCCTGGGCTCGCGGCGCGTGAACGGGGTCTCGGCCCTGCACACGCAGCTCATGCGCAGCACGGTCTTCCGCGACTTCAACGCGCTCTTTCCCGAGCGCATCGTGAACAAGACCAACGGCATCACCTTCCGCCGCTGGCTCTTCCAGGCCAACCCCGGCCTCACCCACCTGCTCTCCGAGGCCATCGGGCCGCGCTTCCAGGACGAGACGGACCGGATTTCCGATCTCGCCCCGCTCGCCGGCGACGCGGCCTTCCGCGCCCGCTTCGCCGCGGTGCGGCGCGCCAACAAGGTGCTGCTCGCGCGCGTGATCGCCGAGCGCACCGGCACCAGCGTCGATCCCGACACCCTCTTCGACGTCCAGATCAAGCGCATCCACGAATACAAGCGCCAGCTCCTGAACCTGCTCGAGACCATCGCCCTCTACCAGGAGATGCGCGCGCAGCCGGCGCGCGACTGGGTGCCGCGCGTGAAGATCTTCTCGGGCAAGGCCGCCGCCGGCTACCGCCGGGCGAAGCTCGTCATCAAGCTCGCGAGCGACGTGGCGCGCGTGGTGAACGGCGATCCGGCGCTGCGCGGGCTGCTCAAGGTGGCGTTCCTGCCCAACTACAACGTGAGCCTCGCCGAGTCGATCATCCCGGCCGCGGACCTCTCCGAGCAGATCTCGACGGCGGGCATGGAGGCCTCGGGCACCGGCAACATGAAGCTCGCGCTGAACGGCGCCCTCACCATCGGCACGCTCGACGGCGCCAACATCGAGATCCTGGAGCACGTGGGCCGCGAGAACATCTTCATCTTCGGCCTCGAGGCGGCGCAGGTCGCCGCGCGCCGCGCTCGCGGGCTGGAGATGGCCGCCGAGATCGCCGCCTCCCCGGCGCTCGCCGAGGCGCTCTCGGCGCTCGAGGCGGGCCTCTTCTCGCCCGACGACCGCGACCGCTACAAGGACCTGGTGGCCGACCTGCGCCACCGCGACTGGTTCATGGTCTGCGCCGACTTCGAGGCCTATCGGGGCGCCCAGCGCGCCGTGGCCGACCTCTGGCGCAACCGCGACGAGTGGTGGCGGCGCGCCATCCTCAACACCGCCGGCATGGGCTGGTTCTCGGCCGACCGCACGATCCTCGACTACGCGCGCGAGATCTGGGACGCGGTGCCGCTGCGCCCGCAGACGGGCGACTGAGGCCCCTGCCGTGACCCCGACCGTCCCCTCCGGCGTCATCGAGGCGATCGTCGCGGGACGCCACGACGATCCCTTCGCGGTCCTCGGCCTCCACGAGGCGGACGGCGCCGGCGTGGTCCTGCGCGCGTTCGTGCCGGGGGCGCAGTCCCTCGAGGCCGTCACGCGCGCCGGAGAGCCCCTGGCCGCGCTCGCCTGCCTTCACCCGGCCGGCTTCTTCGAGGGGCGGCTCGCCGGGCGCGTCTCCTACCGCCTGCGCGCCCGCCGCGGAGGCGAGGAGTGGCTCGTCGACGACCCGTACGCCTACGGGCCGGTGCTCGGCCCCATGGACGACTGGCTGCTGGTCGAGGGCACGCACACGCGCCTCTTCGACCGCCTGGGCGCGCACGCSATCGAGCACGAGGGCGCGCGCGGCGTCCACTTCGCGGTGTGGGCGCCCAACGCCCGGCGCGTGTCCGTCGTGGGCGACTTCAACGCCTGGGACGGKCGCCGGCACGCGATGCGCCGGCGCGTCGACAACGGCGTCTGGGAGATCTTCGTCCCCGGCCTTGGCGAGGGCGTGCTCTACAAGTACGAGATCGTGGGCGCGCAGGGCGAGCTCCTGCCGCTCAAGGCCGACCCCGTGGGCTTCGGCGCCGAGCTGCGGCCCTCCACGGCCTCGGTCGTGCGCGACACCGCCGGCTTCGCGTGGACGGACGGGGACTGGATGGCCGGGCGCGCTCGGCGCGACCCCCGCCGCTCGCCCATGTCGATCTACGAGCTGCACGCGGGCTCCTGGCGCCGCGGCGAAGGCGGCCGCTTCCTCGGCTGGGACGAGATCGCCGATCGCCTGCTGCCGTACGTGGCCGACCTGGGATTCACGCACGTGGAGCTCATGCCGGTGAACGAGCACCCCCTCGACGCGTCCTGGGGCTACCAGCCCGTCGGGCTCTTCGCGCCGACTTCGCGCTTCGGCCCGCCCGCCGCCTTTGCGCGCTTCGTCGACCGCTGCCACGCGCAGGGGATCGGCGTCATCGTCGACTGGGTGCCGGCGCACTTCCCCACCGACCCGCACGGGCTCTCGCGCTTCGACGGCACGGCGCTCTACGAGCACCTCGACCCGCGCAAGGGCTTCCATCCCGACTGGAACACCGCGATCTTCAACTTCGGCCGGCGCGAGGTGTCCAATTACCTCGTGGCGAGCGCCCTCTACTGGCTCGAGAGATTCCACGTCGACGGCCTGCGCGTGGACGCGGTGGCCTCGATGCTCTACCTCGACTACTCGCGCAAGGCCGGCGAGTGGGTTCCCAACCCCCACGGCGGCAACGAGAACCTGGAGGCCATCGCGTTCCTGAGGCGCCTCAACGAGACCGTCTACGGCCTGCACCCCGGCATCGTGACGATCGCCGAGGAGTCGACGGCCTGGCCGGCGGTCTCGCAGCCGACCTCCGCGGGCGGGCTGGGGTTCGGGTTCAAGTGGAACATGGGCTGGATGAACGACACGCTCGCCTACCTGCGCGAGGATCCGGTGCACCGCCGCTGGCACCACGACCGCATGACCTTCGGCCTCATGTACGCGTTCACCGAGAATTTCGTCCTGCCCCTCTCGCACGACGAGGTGGTGCACGGCAAGGGCTCGCTCCTGGCGCGCGCGCCCGGCGACGGCTGGCAGAAGTTCGCGGGCCTGCGCGCCTACTACGCGTTCATGTGGGCGCACCCGGGAAAGAAGCTCCTCTTCATGGGCCAGGAGTTCGCCCAGGGACGCGAGTGGAGCCACGAGGGCGAGCTCGACTGGGGCCAGGCCGGGGTGGCCCCGCACGCCGGCGTTCGCTCGCTGGTGCGCGACCTGAACCGAGCCTACCGCGAGGAGCGCTCGCTGCACGAGCGCGACTGCGAGCCCGAGGGCTTCCGCTGGATCGAGGTGAACGACCGCGACAACTCCGTCTTCGCCTGGCTGCGCGCCGGCGGCGAGGGCTCGCGCCCCGTGGTCGCCGTGTCGAACTTCACGCCCGTGCCGCGCCCCGCCTACCGCCTCGGCCTTCCGGGCGCGGGGCGCTGGAAGGAACTCCTGAACACCGACGCCGCCGCCTACGGCGGCTCCAACGCGGGCAACGCGGGCGCCTTCGTCGCCGACGCGAGCCCGAGCCACGGATTGCCCTGCTCCGCCTGCCTGCTGCTGCCGCCGCTCTCCACCCTCTGGCTCGTGCCCGAGGAGGCCTGAGGCGCCGCACCCACCGCCCGAGGATCCGCCATGCAGACTCCCCTCTCCAGCGCCACCGCCGAGCATCCCGACCGCCGCAAGGTCACCTACGCCACGCCGCTGGCGCGCTCCGCCATGGCCTACGTGCTCGCCGGCGGGCGCGGCACGCGCCTCATGGAGCTCACCGACCGGCGCGCGAAGCCCGCCGTGTACTTCGGCGGCAAGTCGCGCATCGTGGACTTCGCGCTCTCGAACGCGCTCAACTCCGGCATCCGGCGGCTGGCCGTGGCCACGCAGTACAAGGCGCACAGCCTCATCCGCCACCTGCAGCGCGGCTGGAACTTCCTGCAGCCGGTGCGCAACGAGTCCTTCGACATCCTGCCCGCCAGCCAGCGTTTGGGCGGCAACGAGTGGTACGCGGGCACGGCCGACGCCGTCTACCAGAACATCGACATCATCGACGGCTACGAGCCCGACTACATCGTGGTCCTCGCCGGCGACCACATCTACAAGATGGACTACGAGCGCATGCTGGTTCAGCACGTCAACACCGGCGCCGACGTGACCGTGGCCTGCCTGGAGGTGCCGGTCGCGGAGGCGAGCGCCTTCGGCGTGATGCACGCGGAGGGCGACGGCCGGATCGTCTCCTTCGTCGAGAAGCCCGCGCAGCCGCCGGAAATGCCGGACCGCCCCGGATGGGCGCTCGCGAGCATGGGCATCTACGTCTTCCGGCGCGAGCTCCTGAACGACCAGCTGCGCCGCGACGCGGCGGACCCGAACTCCAGCCGCGACTTCGGCAAGGACATCATCCCGTGGATGGTCGCCAACGGAAAGGCGATCGCGCACCGCTTCACCGAATCCTGCGTGCGCTCGCGCGCCGAGTCGGAGGTGTACTGGCGCGACGTCGGGACGCTCGACGCCTACTGGGAAGCCAACATCGACCTCACCGGCGTCGTTCCGGACCTCGACCTCTACGACCGCGACTGGCCGATCTGGACCTACGCCGAGATCAACCCGCCGGCGAAGTTCGTCCACGACCAGGACGGCCGCCGCGGCAGCGGGGTGGCCTCCCTGGTCTCGGGCGGATGCATCGTCTCGGGGGCCTCGGTGCACCGCTCGCTCCTCTTCACCGGCGTGCACGTCCACTCCTACGCGAGCCTCACGGGCTGCGTCGTGCTTCCCTACGTCGACATCGGCCGCCACTGCCGGCTGACCAACGTGGTGATCGACGCCGGCGTGCGCATCCCGCCCGGCCTCGTGGTCGGCGAGGATCCGGAGCTCGACGCCCGCCGCTTCCGCCGCACCGACCGCGGCGTCTGCCTCATCACGCAGCCGATGCTCGACCGGCTCGGGACATGAAGGGTCCCCTCGTCCTCTCGGTCGCCTCGGAGGTCTTCCCGCTCGCCAAGACGGGGGGCCTTGCGGACGTCGCGGGCGCGCTTCCGCCGGCGCTCGCCGCCGAGGGCGTGGCGGTGCGCACGCTGCTGCCCGGCTATCCCGCGGTGCTGAAGGCGGCCGGGGCCGCGCAGCCCGTCCACACCTACGACTCGCTGCAGGGCGGCCGGGCCCGTATCCTCGCCGCGCGCGCCGCCGGCCTGGACCTCTTCGTGCTGGAGGCCCCGCACCTCTACGACCGCCCGGGCAATCCCTACGTCGGTCCGGACGGCAAGGACTGGCCGGACAACGCGCCGCGCTTCGCCGCCCTCGCCAAGGCGGCGGCCGACATCGGGCGCGGGGCCGTGCGCGCGTTCGTCCCCGACATCGTGCACGCGCACGACTGGCAGGCGGGACTCGCGCCCGCCTACCTGCACTACCGCGGCGAGCCCCGCCCGCGCACGGTGATGACCGTGCACAACCTCTCCTTCCAGGGCCAGTTCCCGGCGGAGCTGCTCGCCCCCCTGGGGCTGCCGCCGCACGCCTTCTCGATGGAGGGCGTCGAGTACTACGGCACCATCGGCTTCCTGAAGGCCGGCATCGCGCTCGCCGACCGCATCACCACCGTCTCGCCACGCTACGCGATGGAGATCCGCACGCCGGAGTTCGGCATGGGCCTCGACGGGCTGCTGCGCAGCCGCGCGGGCGTGCTCTCGGGGATCCTCAACGGCATCGACACCGAGTACTGGGACCCGGCGAAGGACCCGCACCTCGTCCAGCGCTTCGACGCGAGGACGCTCGCTCGGCGCCAGGCCAACAAGGCCGCGCTGCAGGCGCGGTTCGGGCTCGAGCCGCTCGCGGACGCGCCGCTCTTCGGCGTCGTGAGCCGGCTCACCTGGCAGAAGGGGATGGACGTCCTCCTCGAGGCGGTCGACGACCTCGTGGCCCTCGGCGGGCAGCTCGCGCTCGTGGGCTCCGGCGAGGCGGCGCTCGAGGGCGGGCTCGCAGCGGCCGCGGCGCGGCATCCGGGCCGCGTGGGCATACTCATCGGCTTCGACGAGGGCGCCGCGCACCTGGTGCAGGGCGGCGCGGACGCCTTCCTCGTTCCCTCGCGCTTCGAGCCCTGCGGGCTCACCCAGCTTTGCGCGCTGCGCTACGGCGCCATCCCCGTCGTCGCGCGCGTGGGCGGGCTGGCCGACACCGTGATCGACGCCAACGAGATGGCGCTGGTGGCGAGCGCGGGCAACGGCCTGCAGTTCGCGCCGGTGACGCGCGAGGCGCTCGTACTCACGCTCGAGCGCGCGGTCGGCCTCTGGCGCGACCGCGACACCTGGACGCGGCTGCAGCAGCACGCGATGGCGGCGGACGTGGGCTGGCGGCGGCCGGCCGGCCAGTACGCCGCGCTCTACCGCCAGCTCGTCGCGGGCGCCGCCTAGCGCGATGCGCCGGCTCTCCCCCGGCAGCCCCGAGCCCCTCGGCGTGACGCCCGGGCCGGGCGGCGCCAACGTCGCGGTCTTCTCCGCGCACGCGCACTCCCTGGAGCTCGCGCTGTTCGACGCGGCGGGGGACACCGAACTCGAGCGCATCGCCCTGCCGGAGCGCACGGGCGACGTCTTCCACGGCTTCGTGCACGGCCTGGCCGCGGGGACCCGCTACGGGCTGCGCGCGCACGGGCCGTGGGACCCGGCGCGGGGCCAGCGCTTCAACCCGGCCAAGCTCCTCGTCGATCCCTACGCCACCGCGCTGGACCGCCGCTTCGCGCTGCACCCGGCGCTCCTCGGCACCGCCGCCGACGGACGCTCCCCCGAGCCCGCCGACAGCGCGGCCTTCGTGCCCAAGGCGATCGTCATGGCGCCGCCGGGCACGGCCGCGCCCGGGGTGCGCGTGCCCTGGGGCGAGACGGTCATCTACGAGCTGCACGCGCGCGGCTTCAGCAAGGCGCATCCGGAGATTCCCGAGCCCGTGCGCGGCACCTGCGCGGCGCTCGCGCATCCGCGCGCCATCGAGCACCTCGCGGGCCTGGGCGTCACGACCGTGGAGCTCATGCCGCTGGCGGCCTGGATCGACGAGCGTCACCTGCCGCCGCTGGGACTCTCCAACTACTGGGGCTACAACCCCGTGGCGCTCATGGCGCCCGACCCCGGCCTCGCGCCCGGCGGCCTGGACGAGCTCGCCGCCTGCGTGGCCGCGCTGCACGCCGCAGGCATCGAGGTGCTGCTCGACGTCGTCCTCAACCACACCGGCGAGGGCGACGAGTACGGGCCCACCCTGTCGCTGCGCGGGCTGGACAACGCCACCTACTACCGGGCGCTTCCGGGCGACGCCTCGCGCTACGCCAACGACGCGGGCTGCGGCAACACGCTGGCGCTCGAGCGCGCGCCGGTGCTGCGGCTGGCGCTGGACGCGCTTCGCCACTTCGCCCGCCACGCAGGCGTCGACGGCTTCCGCTTCGACCTCGCGACAACGATCGCGCGCGGCGAGGGCGGCTTCGATCCGGCCGCGCCGTTCCTGCAGGCCGTGGCCGGGGACCCGGCGCTTCGCCACCTGAAGCTCGTGGCCGAGCCCTGGGACGTGGGTCCCGGCGGCCACCGCCTGGGCGCCTTTCCCCCCGACTGGGGAGAGTGGAACGACCGCTACCGCGACGCGGCGCGTCGCTTCTGGCGCGGCGACGGCGGCATGGCGGGCGAGCTCGCCACGCGGCTCGCGGGCTCCTCCGACGTCTTCGCCGCGCGAGCGCGGCCGCCCTCGCGCTCGGTGAATTTCGTCACCGCGCACGACGGCTTCACCCTCGCCGACCTCGTGGCCTACGAGCGCAAGCACAACGAGGCCAACGGCGAGGGCAACCGCGACGGTACCGACGCCAACCTCTCCTGGAACCACGGCGTGGAGGGCTCCTCGGAGGACGCGGGCGTCGCCGCCGCGCGGCGAGGCGACGCCCGCGCGCTGCTCGCCACGCTGCTCGCTTCCCGCGGCACGCCGATGCTCTCCATGGGCGACGAGCTGGGGCGCACCCAGCGCGGCAACAACAACGCCTACGCGCAGGACGGCGCGCTCTCCTGGATCGACTGGGCCGGCGCCGACGGCGAGCTCGCCGCGTTCGTCGCGCGGCTCGTGCGCCTGCGCCGCGAGCACCGGGCGCTTCGCGACGAGCGCTGGCTCTCGGGCGAGCCCGGCGACGCGAGCGGCATCCCGGACGTCGAGTGGCGCCGCCCCGACGGGCGCGCCATGGCGCGGGAGGATTGGGAGAATCCTCGGGGCCACGCGCTCGTGGCGGTCCTCTACGCCGCGCCCGAGGGCGAGGCGCCGGCCGACCGCGTGGCCGTCGCGCTCCACGCCGGCCGCGAGGCCATCGAGGTGCGCTGGCCCGACGCGCGCGACGGGTACGCCTGGCGGCGGGCGCTCGACTCGTCGCGGCCGGACGGGCAGCCCGGGGCGGACGACTCGCGCGTGGCGCCGCGGTCGGTGGTCATCCTGGTCGAGGAGCCGGGCGCGCCGCGCAGGGGATCCCGGGGCATCGAGGGCGCCGTGCTCGACCGCCTCGCCGCCGCCGCGGGCATCCTCCCGGAGTGGCACGAGGTCGGCGGCACCCACCACCGCGTCGGCGACGACACGCGCCTGGCGCTCCTCGAGGCGATGGGCTGGGGAGTCGCCTCCACCTCGCAGGCGCGCGAACGCCTTGCGGCGATCACGGCGGCGCGCGAGGGCCGCCTCCTGCCGGTGGCGCTCGTGCATCGCGAGGACGAGGCGATCCGGGTTCCCCTCGCGCTCGGGGAGGCCCGGCGCCGCGGCGTGCTCGTCCTCACCGGCGAAGATGGCGAAGCGCGGCGCATCGCCTTCCATTCGGACGACTGCGCGGCCGAGCGCATCGCCGGGGCCGACGGGCGCACCGTCGTGCGCCGGCTGGTGCCGGTCGCGCCGCTGCCGCGCGGCCACTACCGCCTGGAGCTCGAGGACGATGCCGTCGTCGGGCACCTGCTGGTCGCCCCCCGCCGCTGCCACCTTCCCGCCGCGCTCGCAGGCGGCCGCCGCCGCTTCGGCCTCGCCGCGCACCTCTACGCCCTTCGCCGACCGGGCGACCAGGGCATCGGAGACTTCACCGCGCTCGCGCAGGCCGCCCGCGCGACGGCGCGCGCGGGCGGCGCCCTGGTCGGCATCAACCCGTTGCACGCGCTCTTCCCGGGCGAGCGCTCGCGCGCGAGTCCCTACCACCCGTCGGACCGCCGCTTCCTCGACCCGATCTACCTCGACGTGACCGCGGTCCCCGACTTCGCCCAGTCGCCCGAGGCGCGCGAGGCGTACGCGCGCGCGCCCTTCGAGGGCCTCGCATCCGCGGCGGCCATCGATCACGCCGGCGCCTGGGAAGCCAAGCGCGCCGTGCTGGAGGCGTGCTTCGACGCCTTCGCGCGCCGCCCCAGCGCCGACGCGCTCGCCGCCGACTTCCGCCGCTTCGTCGCGGAGCGGGGCGAGGCGCTGCGCCGCTTCGCCGCCTTCGAGGCCATCGCCGCCTCGCGCCCCGGCGTCCCGTGGCAACGCTGGCCGCAGGAGCTGCGCCGTCCCGACGACCCTGGCGTCGCGCGCTTCGCCGCGCGCCACGCGCGCGAGGTCGACTTCGCCGCCTACCTGCAGTGGCTCGCCGACCGCGCGCTGGCGCAGGCGGCGCGCGACGGCGGCCTGGAGATCGGCTTCTACCGCGACCTCGCCATCGGCGCCGCGCCCGACGGGGCCGAGGCCTGGGCCACGCAGTC
>PQAI01000108.1 GCA_003105245.1 Betaproteobacteria bacterium
CCTCGTCGCGCGCGCCGCGCAGTTCGGGCTGCGCTTCGGGCTGAATCCGCCGCGCCCGCCGCACTGGGGCGGCTATCGCCTGCGGCCCGACTGCTGGGAGTTCTGGCAGGGACGCGCCTCGCGGCTGCACGACCGCATCCGCTACCGCCTGCAGGACGGGCGGTGGGTGAAGGAGCGGCTCGCGCCCTGACCGGATCAGCCCGGCTCGGCGCCCACGACGCGATTGCGGCCCGTGTGCTTGGCCTCGTAGAGCCGCGCGTCGGCCGCCGCGAACACCTTGTCCCAGTCGGTGCCGTCCGCGGGCAGCTCCGCGACGCCGCCGCTAAGGGTCACCTCCAGCCGGGAACCCTCGTGGATCATCGGGTGGGCGGCGACGGCTTCGCGAAGCCGCTCGGCCGCGTGCGCGGCGCCCCCCGACTGGTGCCCGCAGAGCAGCACCACGAATTCCTCGCCCCCCAGCCGGCCGAGCACGTCCTCGGTGCGCTTGGCCTGCCCGAGGACCCGGCCCACGTGGCACAGCAGCGCATCCCCCACGAGGTGGCCGTGGGCGTCGTTCACCTCCTTGAAGCGGTCCATGTCGAGGACGGCGAGCGCGAGCCCCGTGCCTGTGCGCGACCACCGGGCCGCCTCCTCGTCGAAGCGCGCGAGGATGGCGCGCCGGTTGGCGAGGCCCGTGAGCGGATCGGTGAAGGCCATGTGCGACATCGCCGCCTGCGCCAGCCGGACCTCCACCCAGAAGAGCCCGAAGGCGGCCCCCACGCCCACCAGGATCTGCGCGATGGCGAAGGCGGAGACCACCATGTCCAGGCGGTCCCTGTCGACCGGCTCCACGAGCAGCGGCGGCATGGAGATGATGCGCACCCACCACACCAGCATCGCGCTCGCCAGCACCATCGCCACGAAGCGGGTGGGCCGGACGGCGTCGGGTTGCGGGTGCAGCAGGAGCATCGCCGTCCCGTAGGCGAAGAAGATGGTGGCGGTGACCGTGGGCGCGATGATGTTCACCGCCACGCTCGAGGGCATCGCGAAGTTGCCCACCGCCAGCACCACGACCGTGGCCGCCACGCCCGCCAGCGACACGGGCATGTTCAGGCGCCGGTCGGTGTGGTGGAGCACCCCCTGGATGGTGAGCGCGGCGGAAAGCGAGATGAGCGAGTTGCCGAGGAAGTTGGCCACTGGCTTCGAGAGCACGAGCCCGAGCGTGAAGGCGAGCCCGGCCGCGTACGCGAGAAGACCCCAGCCCCACCAGCGCAGCGCCGGCGCCTCGCGCTCGCCGCGCGAGGCCGCGAGGCAAAGCGCCCCCAGCAGCACGTGCACGCTGAGGAGGGCGAGGATGAGGAACTGGGCGCGCGCCATGGCGGGTGAGCGGCTTCCCGGTCCTCAGGCCGCCGCGACGACGAGGACCTCGATCTTGTAAGCCGGGTTGGCGAGCTTCGCCTCGATGGTGGCCCGGGCGGGCGTGTGGCCGGGGACCACCCAGCGCTCCCACACCGAGTTCATGGCCGCGAAGTCGCCCATGTCCGGCAGGAAGATCTGCGCGGAGAGGATCTTCGTCTTGTCGCTGCCGGCCTCGCCCAGCAGCCGGTCGATGGAGGCGAGCACCTCCTCGGTCTGGCCGATGATGTCCTTGGTCATGTCGGAGGCCACCTGGCCCGCGAGGTAGACGGTGCCGTGGTGCACCACCATCTCGGACAGGCGCTTGGCGACGTGGAATCGCTGGATCGTCATGGATGCTTCCTTTGCGTCGTGGAGGGAATCATTCGTCGAAGGTGCGCACGCGCGCGGCGAAGCCGGCCGCCGACAGGGCGGCGACGATCTCGCGCACGTGCTCGTGGTTGCGGGTCTTGAGGACCAGGTCCACCTCGGCATTCTGGACCGCGAGCTGGGTGAAGGCGCGCTGGTGGTGGACTTCCTCGATGTTCGCGTTCTGCTCGGCGAGGCAGGCGGTCACCCGGGCGAGCGAGCCGGGGAGGTCGCGCACCTCGACGCGCACGCGCGCCAGCCGGCCGGCGCGCACCATGCCGCGCTCGATGATCTCGGCGAGCACCAGGGGATCGATGTTGCCGCCGCAGAGCACCAGCCCCACGTGGCGGCCGCGCCAGCGCTGCGGCTCGCGCAGGAGCGCGGCGAGGCTCACCGCCCCCGCCCCCTCCACGACCGTCTTCTCGATCTCGAGCAGCATCACGATCGCCTGCTCGATGTCGCCCTCGTCCACCAGCGCGATGCCGGAGACGAGGCGGCGCACGATCTCCCGCGTGAGCAGCCCCGGCTCCTTCACCGCGATGCCCTCGGCGATGGTGGAGGCCCCGAACCGCGGCGTGGTGCCGGCGAGCGCGTGCACCATGGAGGGGAAGCGCTCCGTCTGCACGCCGATCACCTCGATGGAGGGCTTGAGAGCCTTCGCCGCCGTGGCCATTCCAGCGACAAGTCCGCCGCCGCCAACGGCGACGAGCAGCAAGTCGAGCTGCGGGTGGATTCGCAGCATCTCGAGGGCGATCGTGCCCTGCCCCGCGATCACCTTCTCGTCGTCGTAGGGATGCACCAGGGTGAGGCCGCGGGCGCGCTCGAGCTCGAGCGCGTGCGCCTTGGCCTCGTCGAAGTTCTCCCCGTGCAGGATCACCTCGGCGCCGTGCTTGCGCGTGTGCTCGATCTTCACGAAGGGGGTGTAGCGAGGCATCACGATCACCGCCGGGATGCCCAGCCGCGCCGCGTGGTAGGCCACGCCCTGGGCGTGGTTGCCCGCCGAGCAGGCGATCACGCCCTTGCGGGCCGCCGCGGCGTCCAGCGAGGCGAGCTTGTTGAGCGCCCCGCGCTCCTTGAAGGAGGCGGTGAACTGGTGGTTCTCGAACTTGAGGTAGACCTGCGCCCCGGTGATCTCCGACAGGGTGCGGGAGTGCAGGCAGGGAGTGTCCACCACCTGCCCCGCAAGGACGGCGGCGGCGGCGCGGACGTCGTCGATCGTGACCGTCATGGCGTCATTGTCCCCGATTTCGCCCGCCGATGCGGACGCCTCACGGCCGGGTGAAGGCGAAGTCGACGGCGGGCTTGCGGCCGGAGATCAGGTCCGCGAGCGCCGCGCCGCTGCCGCAGGCCATGGTCCAGCCGAGCGTGCCGTGGCCGGTGTTGAGCCACAGGTTGGGGATGCGGGTGGCGCCGACGAGGGGGACGTTCGAAGGCGTGGCGGGCCGCAGCCCCGTCCAGTACTGCGGCGCCGACCAGTCGCCCGCCTCCGGGAAGAAGTCGCGGGCGCGCCTCACGAGCGCCTCGCAGCGGACGGGATTCAGGTCCGTGGACCAGCCCGCGAGCTCGGCCGTGCCGGCGATGCGAAGCCGCGAGCCCAGGCGCGAGACCACGATCTTGGCCTCGTCGTCGGTGAGGCTCACGCGCGGCGCCCGGGCCGGGTCGGCCACGGGCACCGTCGCCGAGTAGCCCTTCGCGGGATAGATCGGCAGCGCGATGCCCAGCGGCCGCGTGAGGAACCCGCTGTAACTTCCCAGCGAGACCACGAAGGCGTCGCCGGCGATCGTCTCCTCGCCCGCGGGGCCCGCGACCACCACGCCCGTGATTCCCCCGGGCGTCCCGCGCAGCCCCCGGATCTCGCGCGAACAGAGGATCTCGACGCCCTTCTCCCGCGCGAGCTCCGCGAGGCGCGCGGTGAAGAGGTACGCGTCCCCGGACTCGTCGGAGGGCGTGTAGGTGGCGCCCACGATGCGCGGCGCGGCGTGCGCGAGCGCGGGCTCGATCGCGAGCGCCTCCTCGACCGTCTTCTCGGCGCGGTCCAGGCCGTGGCGCCGCATGAGGGCCGTGGCCTCCCGGGCCGCCTCGAGCTCGGCGCGGTCGGTGTAGTAGTGCAGGATGCCGCGCGTCGACTCGTCGTAGGCGATGCCGGTCTCGGCGCGCAGCTCGCGCAGCATGGCGCGCGAGTGGAAGGACATCGCGAGGATCTGCGCGATGTTCGCGCGCGTGCGCCAGGCGGTGCATTCGAGCAGGAAGCGAAGGCCCCAGGACCACTGCAGCGGGTCCATGCGCAGGCGGAAGAGCAGCGGCGCGTCGTCGCGCGCGAGCCACTTCAGGATCTTGGCCGGCGCGCCGGGATTGGCCCAGGGCTCCGCGTGGCACACGGAGACCTGGCCGCCGTTGGCGAACGAGGTCTCGAGCCCGGGGCCCTCGCGGCGATCGACGAGCGCCACCTCGTGGCCCGCGCGCGCGAGGTACCACGCGCTCGCGGTGCCGACCACGCCGGCGCCCAGCACGACGACTTTCATCGGTGATTTCCAGACCCTGAAAAGGGCAAGGGGAGAAACGCGTTCGGCCCGCGCCTCTCCCCTTGCCCGCTTCTCCTCCCGGAGTGGCGCGGACTATAGGGAAATGCCCTAGACTTGTCAACGAATGAAGACCCGACTTTTCGCCGATCTCGCCGCCTTCGCGCGCGCCGCGTGCACGCACGCCTCGCACCTCGATCGCGAGGTGCCGCTCGCGCCCTTCTACGTGCGCGAGCAGCCGGTCGGGTGGCTCCGGCCGTCGTTCGCCGAGCTGCTGCGGCGCTGGCCGCACCACTTCGAGGTCACCTCGTCGTTCGTGGCGCTTCGCGCGAACCCCGACACGGTCCACGGGCGCACCACCGCGATGGCGGAGGTAACGGCCGCCCTCGAGCGCGACGGCGTGATCCGCGGCTGGCGCAACGAGCTGGTGAGCGTGTCCAACCACTACGCCGCGCCCGAGCTGTTGCGCGTGGAGCGGGCCGCCACGCGCCACTTCGGCATGATGGCCTACGGGGCGCACCTCAACGGCTTCACGCGCCGCCACGGCGAGCCCTTCCTGTGGATCGCGCGGCGCGCCGCCTCCAAGAGCGTGGACCCCGACCGCCTCGACAACCTCGTGGGCGGGCGCATCGCCTGCGGCTACACGGTGGACGAGACCATCCGCAAGGAAGCGTGGGAGGAGGCCGGCATCCCCGAGTCGCTGATGCGGGGCGTGGGCTGCGCGGGCGCCGTGCGGGTGGAGTACTCCGTGCCCGAGGGCCTGCACCGCGAGGTCATCTTCACGCACGACCTGTGGCTCCCCGAGGACTTCCGCCCGCAGAACCAGGACGGGGAAGTGGCGCGCCTCTACTGCCTCACGATCCCGGAGACGATCGAGGCCATCCTCGCCGGCGAGTTCACCCTGGACGCGGGCGCGGTCACCGTGGACGCGCTCCTGCGCAACGCGGTCCTGGCGCCCGAGGACCCGCTGTACCTCGAACTCGTGCGGCTGCTCAAGCCATGAGCCCCCGGTGCGGGCGCGCGTGAGGCGCCCCGGCGCGCGATGACCGGGCTCGCCCTCGCCCTCGTCCTCACCTCCGCGCTCGTGCACGCGAGCTGGAACTTCCTGCTCAAGAAGAGCGGCGGGGGCCCCGGCATCATCACCGCCGCCTGCCTCCTCTCGCTCGTGGCCTACGCGCCGGTGGTGGCGGGCGCGGCCTGGATCCAGGGCTACGACTTCCGGCCCGTGCACCTCGCGCTCATGCTCGGCAGCGGCCTGGTCCACACCGCCTACTTCCTGCTCCTCGACCGTGCCTATCGCAGCGGGGGCGACCTCTCGATCGTCTACCCGCTCGCGCGCGCCACCGGCCCGCTGCTCACCATCGGCGTGGCGGTGCTGGTGCTCGGCGAGCGGCCGGGTCCGCTCGCGATCGCCGGCGCGGGCCTGGTCGTGGCTTCGGCGCTGGTGCTCACCGGAAACCCCTTCTCGTGGCACAAGTCCGACGCCCGGCAGGCCGTGGGCTTCGCGCTCCTCACGGGCTTCACCATCTCGATCTACACGATCACGGACAAGGCGAGCGTGGCGGCCTGGCTCATCCCGCCGCTCGTCTACGACTGGGGCTGCAACTTCTTCCGCTCGCTCGTGCTCGTGCCCTTCACGCAGCGGCGCTGGCCCGGCTCCATCGGCCAGGCCTGGCGCGAGCGGCGCGGGACCGTGATCGCCATCGCCCTCCTGTCGCCCCTTTCCTACATCCTCGTGCTCACGGCCATGGTCTTCACCCCGGTGAGCCTGGTGGCGCCGGCCCGCGAGGTCTCGATCCTGTTCGCGGCACTCATGGGGGCCCACTTCCTCAAGGAAGGCGACCTCCTGCGCCGCCTGGTGGCCGCCGCCGGCATGGCGCTGGGCGTGGCGGGGCTCACCACCGGGTGAGGCCCCACCGGCAGTTATAATCCCGTCACCCCCATTGCAGCCGGCGCCCCCGTGCCTTCCCCGACCTCCTGCCCCGCCTGGCAAGACCTCGAGGCGCACCGCGACGAGATCGCGGGCGTGCGCGTGGAGGAGCTTTTCGCCGCCGATCCCGGCCGGGGAAGCGCCCTCACGTTCGGCTGCGCCGGCCTGCAGGTGGACTTCTCCAAGCAACGCCTGACGGCCGACACCCTCCGCCGCCTGGCGGACCTCGCGCGGGAGCGGGACTTCTCCGGCGCCGTCGCCCGGCTCTTCGCCGGCGAGCGCGTCAACAACACCGAGGACCGCCCGGCGCTGCACGTGGCGCTGCGCGGCGACGAGCGCTTCGTGGCCGGCGGCGAGGACGTGCAGGCCCAGGTGCGGCGCTGCCGCGAGCGCATGCGCGTGTTCGCCACGGCCGTGCGCGACGGCACCTGGAAGGGCGCCACCGGCCAGCGCATCCGGCACGTCCTGTCGCTGGGCATCGGCGGCTCCTACCTCGGGCCGCGCCTCGCCGTGGAGGCCCTGGCCGCGATGGCCGACGGCCCGGAGGTGCGGTTCGTCGCCAACGTCGACCCCGCGGCCCTCGACGACGCCCTGCGAGGGCTGGATCCCGCCACCACGCTGGTGGTCGTGGCCTCCAAGACCTTCACCACGCAGGAGACGATGGCGAACGCCGCGGCCGCGAGGCGCTGGCTTTCGGGCGCGCTGGGCGAGGCGGCGGTGGCCCGGCACGTCGTGGCCGCCACCGCGAACGTCGCCGAGGCCGGCCGCTTCGGCATCCCCGAGGCGAACGTCTTCCCCTTCGGCGACTGGGTGGGCGGGCGCTATTCCGTGTGGTCGAGCGTGGGCCTGCCGGTGGCCATCGCGCTGGGCATGGGCGCCTTCGAGCGCTTCCTCGCCGGGGCGCACGCGGTCGACCTCGAGTTCCGCTCGACGCCGCCGGAGCGCAACGTCCCGTTGCTGCTGGGCGCCGTGGGCGTGTGGAACCGCGACTTCCTCCGGATCCCGGTGCACGTGGTGCTGCCCTACGCGCAGCGCCTGGCGAGCCTGCCGGGCTACCTGCAGCAGCTGGAGATGGAATCCAACGGCAAGCGCGTGGAGGCCGGCGGCGAGGCCGTGCGGGTTCCCACCTGCCCCGCGCTCTTCGGCGAGGCGGGAACGCTGGGACAGCACGCGTTCTACCAGTGGCTGCACCAGGGCACGGACGAGGCCTCCTGCGACTTCATCGTCGTGGCGCGTCCCATGGGCGCGCGCGAGGGCGACCACGCCGTGCTGCTCGCCAACGCGCTCGCCCAGTCCGAGGCCCTCATGACGGGGCGCTCCACCGGCAACCCGCACCGCGACTGCCCCGGCAACCGACCCAGCACGACCATCGTCGTGCCCGCGCTCGAGCCCGCCGCGCTCGGCGCCCTGGTGGCGCTCTACGAGCACAAGGTCTACGCGCAGGCGGTGCTTTGGGGCGTGAACCCCTTCGACCAGTTCGGCGTCGAGCTCGGCAAGGCTATCGCCGGGCGCATCCTGCCGGGCCTGGCCGGGASSGCGRAYGCGGACGTGCACCCGGCCACCCGCCACCTCATCGCCCTCCTCCGCRCSGCCGCCGAGGGCGGCCCGGCGCGCTAGAGCCCATGTCCACCGACGACTTCAAGCGGATCGTCGAGACCCTGCGCACCGCGGTGGCGATCGCGGACGCCAAGGGCGTGGTCGCCTTCGCCAATCCCTCGTTCGTGCAGCTCGCAGGCGATCCCGACCACGGCGTGGCCGGGCACGCGCTGCCGTCGTTCTTCCACAAGGACGATTCCCGCCGCGTGCAGCAGAACGTGGCCCGCATCGTCGAGGGCAAGACCGCCTCCGCCCTCATCGACGCGCGCGTGGCCGCCACCGGCGACTGGGTGCAGCTCTCCCTGCAGCCGGCGCTCGACTCGCGCGAGAAGCCCGCGGGCGTGGTGGCCGTCCTCGCCGACATCGGCGGGCAGCGCGAGACCGAGAGCGCGCTCAACCTGACGAGCGCCCGCCTGATGGCGCTGGTCGAGGCCTCCCCCAACGCCGCGCTCATCGAGAACGCCGAGGGCGACGTGGAGCTCGTGAACGAGGCCTTCTGCCGGCTGCTGGGACTGGAGAGCGCGCCGCAGTCGCTGCTGGGACTTCCTGCAATCGACGTGATAGGCCGCTCGAAGGCGGTGGACGCCAAGGCGCTGGCGAAGGCGCACCGCAAGCCCGACGCCACGGCGAGCGTGGCGCTCGAACGCCCCGACGCCCCGCCGGCCACCCTCGAGCGCCAGCCCCTGCTGGTGGACGAGGAGCCGGCCGGCGCGTTGTGGTCGTCGCACACGGCCACCGGCGGGGCGGGCGAGGAGGCCGACCGCGGCGCCTCCGAGATCGCGCTCATCGAGAAGATCGGCGCCGAGCTCTCCGTGGCCCTCGAGGGCCTGTCGGCGATCTCGATCCGCGCCCAGCAGATGGAGTTCGACCCGGCGCTCGTCGAGCACTTCCAGCGCATCCGCGCCTCCACCGAGACGGCGCTGGTCGCCATCGGCGACCTCGTGGACTTCTCGAAGGTCGAGGGCGGCATCGAGCTCTCGGCCGCGGAGTTCCGCCTGCGCGGGGCCGTGGCCGACCTGGTGAAGCGCGTCGTCCACGGCGCGGAGGAAAGCGGCTGCCGCCTGCGCGTGAAGGTCGAGCAGGACGTCCCCGACGTCCTCGAGGGCGACGTCGAGCGCCTGCAGCTGCTGCTTCGCAACCTCCTCGAGAGCGCCTTCGCGGTCTTCCCCGGCTCCGAGGTCCAGCTCGCCATCTCCCCCGAATACACGACCGAGACCGGCATCCACCTCTCCTTCGAGGTCTCGGCGACCACTCCCGAGAAGGCCTCGCCGCGCTCGTCGGCCGAGGCCGGCATGGGCGTGGCCGTCGCGCGCTTCATGGTGGCGGCCATGGGCGGGCGCCTGGCCGTCGGCGCGCGGCCCACGGACCCGGTGTACGCCTTCACCATCGAGTTCCCGGTGGGCGAGGCGCCGGCGCCGCCGCGGCGCGCCTCCTACGTCTCGCTGGTGGCGATGCCGGTGCTGGTCGTGAGCGAGGACCCGGCGCAGCGCCACGAGCTGTCGAACCTGCTTCGCGGCTGGCGCATGACGCCGATGGAGGCCGACAACGCGGCGATGGCCATCGCGCTCCTGGAGCGCATGCACGAGGAAGGCAGCCCGGTGCCGCTCATGCTGGTGTCCAACCGCATGGCGGTGCAGGACGGGTTCCTCCTCGCCTTCCGCGTGAAGAACCACCCCAGCCTCGGCGCAACGCTGGTGATGATGCTCGCCACGGAGGGGCGGCCCGGCGACGCGATCGCCTGCCGCGAGAACGGCATCGCCGCCTACCTGCGCTACCCGCTCGCGGACAAGCAGCTCAACGACGCGATCGTGGCGGTCACCGGCGCCTCCGTGGACGCCGACGAGACGCCCACGCTCGTCACCCGCCACTCGCTGCGCGAGCAGCGCAAGGGCGCGACGATCCTGCTCGTGGACCCGCACCGCGACAGCCACATGCTGGCCGCCCACATCCTGCGCAAGCGCGACTCCAGCCTCGTGGTGGCCTCCGACCTCGCCGAGGCCACGGCCTCGCTCGACCAGGACCTCTACGACCTGGTGCTGGTGGACACCGGGATCGCGGGGCTCGACGGCCCCGACGCGCCCGCGATCCTGCGCGGCCACATCAAGCGCGACCCCGAGGCCACGAAGATCTACGCCACGAGCATCGACCACGCGCCGGCGTTCCGCGCCGAGAAGATCGCGCAGGGCTTCGACGGCACGCTCGCCAAGCCCTTCCGGCGCGATACCTTCCTCACGATCCTCGCCGAGATGGGAAAGCTTCCCGAAGAGTCGAAGGACTGAGCCGGGAACCTTCCGCCCCACGAAGGCGTCACAGCAGGCATATCCTTCCCCGGCGCGTCGCGCCCTTCGGGAAATGCGCCTGCTCCTCGTCGAAGACGATGCGATGATCGGCGCCGCGGCCCGCGACGGCCTGCGGCAGGACGGCTTCGCCGTCGACTGGGTGCGCGACGGCGGGCAGGCCGAGGCCGCGCTCGCCACCGGCGTCCACGAGATGGTGCTGCTCGACCTGGGACTGCCCCGGCGCGACGGGCTCTCGGTCCTGCGCTCGATGCGGGCCCGCTCCGACGAGACGCCCGTCATCATCCTCACCGCCCGCGACGCCGTGGCCGACCGCGTCGCGGGGCTCGACGCGGGSGCCGACGACTACGTGGTCAAGCCCTTCGACCTSGAGGAGGTCGARGCSCGCGTGCGCGCCCTGGTCCGCAGGCGCGCCGGCCGCGCGCGCSCCCGCGTGAAGGCCGGCGCCCTCWCCCTGGAYCCKGCCACCCACGAGGTCACCTGGCACGGCCGCCGCGTGGAGCTCTCGGGCCGCGAGTACGCGCTCCTCGCCGCGCTCGCCGAGCGGCCCGGCGCGATCCTCTCGCGCGCCCAGCTCGAGGAGCGCCTCTACGGCTGGAACGAGGAGATCGGCAGCAACGCGATCGAGGTCTACGTCCACGGCCTGCGCCGCAAGCTCGACCCGGGGTTCATCCGAAACGTGCGCGGCCTGGGCTACACGCTGGCCTCCGACGGCACCTGATGTCGATCCGCCGCCGGCTCCTCTTCTGGCTGCTCACGAGCGTCCTGGCGGGCGGCCTGCTCGCGGCGGGCGTCGTGTTCTTCCAGGCCCTGGGCGAGGCGAGCGAGATCTTCGACTACCAGCTGCGCCAGGTCGCGCTCACGCTGCGCGACCGCAGCTTCAGCACCGCGGCGCTCGCCGAGGCGCTGCAGGGCGACGAGGCGCTCGACCTCGCGATCCAGGTCTGGTCGTCGGACGGCTCGCTCCTCTACGACTCGCTGCCCGGTGCCGGCATGCCTTCCGTCGTCCAGCTCGGCTTCTCGACCGTGGCGCTGCCGGGCGGCGCGTGGCGCGTCTACGCCGTGCAGCAGCGCGGGCTCACGATCCAGGTCTCGCAGCCGGTGGCCGTGCGCGACCGGCTGGCGGCCCAGGCCGCGTGGCGAACGCTGCTGCCTTTCCTGGTGGCGCTTCCGCTCATGGGGCTGCTCATCTGGCGGCTCGTCGGGCGCGAGCTGGCGCCGCTCGAACGCACGGCGGCGGCCGTGTCGCGGCGCAGTCCCTCTTCCCTCGCACCGATTTCCGCGGCCGACGCGCCGGAAGAGGTGCGCGCCCTCATCCACGCCCTCAATTCGCTCCTCGGCCGCCTCGAGTCCGCGCTCGCGAGCCAGCGCCGGTTCGTGGCCGACGCCGCCCACGAGCTGCGAAGCCCCCTCACCGCGCTCACGCTGCAGCTGCAGCTCGCCACGCGCGCGCGCTCCGAGCGCAAGCGCGCGGAGGCCCACGATGCGCTGCGCCAGGGCGTGGAGCGCGCCACGCGCCTGGTGGAGCAGCTCCTCGCGCTCGCCCGCCAGTCGCCGGACGCGCCCGCCGAGCCCGTGGTGCCCGTCGACCTCGCGGACATCGCGCGCCTGGCGGTCGAGCACCATGGAGCGGAAGCCGCCGCGAAGCGGCTCGACATCGGCATCACCGTGGACGGCCCGGCCTCCATCCCCGGGGAGCCCGCGGCGCTCGCGATCCTCGCCGACAACCTCGTGGGCAACGCCGTGCGCTACACGCCCGGCGGCGGGACGGTTCGCGTGACGACGGGGCAGGACGGGCGCGGCGCCTTTCTCGCCGTCGCCGACGACGGCCCGGGAATCCCGCCCG
>PQAI01000109.1 GCA_003105245.1 Betaproteobacteria bacterium
GTCAAGCTCCACTTCGAGGTCCGCCGCCAGGGCAAGCCCGTCGACCCCGCCCGCGTCCTCCCGCCCCAGTAGCCCGCCGACGCCGCATCGTTCGCGACCTGCCGATCAGTTGAATTGGAACGTCGCGCAGGTCAGGTGCCCGAACAGCCACCGGGGAGCCGTGTGGACATGTGTATTTTTCGGTTTTTGGCCAGATTAACTTGCCGTTGCCCGCGACTCCGGGAAAACCTCGACATAGGCTCTGCCCGTGACGCCCGAAGCAAATTGACCTGGCCAAAAACCGAAAAAACACATGTCCACACGGCTCCCCTGCCACGTAGGGTCAGGTCGGACCGCCTGGTACGGATACATCCAATAAGCTAACGAGCGCCGTCAGCAAATCGATGCCGCCGGCTGCGTGCTCTCATGCGGGGCGGAAGCGGCGGACGCGGGCGAGGAGGTCGCGGGACTCGGGGCGGGAGATGCCCTCGCCGTAGCGGGCCTGCACGTAGCGCTCGACGATGGCGCGCGCTTCGGCGGCGACGGCGGGACGCTGGGCCTCGATGCGCGCGAGGAAGTCGACGGGGCCTTCGTGCGGCGCGCGGGCGAGGCCGGCGCGCGCGAGCTTGGCGCAGAAGCGCTCCCAGGCGACGACGGCCGGGTCGCGGCGCACCGGCAGGTCGCGCAGGACGAGGCCCAGCCCCACGAGGCCGCCCACCGCGAGGGTGGCGGCGGTGAGCCAGATGGCGAGCTTCTTCCAGTCGGCGATCTCGAGGCCCAGGCTCGCGAGGAACTGGCGCTGGCGCTCGACGTTGTAGCCCAGCACCCACTGGTTCCACTGGCTGTTGAGCGCGTCCCAGGCGAAGCGCAGGTTGGCGAGCACGCCCAGCCGGTCGGCGGCGATGAGCGCGGGGATCACGCCGATGGGGCCGAGCGCGGCGTTGATGCCGCTGTCGATGCGGTTGGGGGCGACGACGGAGGTGGGGTCGATGCGCACCCAGCCGCGATCCTCCAGCCAGACCTCGACCCAGGCGTGCGCGTCGGCCTGCCGCACGAGCAGCTCGCGCGAGAGCGGGTTCACCTCCCCGCCCTGGTAGCCGGTCACGACGCGGGCCGGGATGCCGGCGGCGCGCATGAGCAGCGCGAAGCTCCCGGCATAGTGCTCGCAGAAGCCGCGCTTCACGTCGAAGAGGAACTCGTCGTAGGGATGCTCCGAGGTGAGCATCGGCGGCTCGAGCGTGTAGGTGAACTGGCTGTTGAAGAGCCGCAGCGCGCGGTTGAGCACCTCGGTGGAGTTGGCCGACTCGGCCGCCCAGCGCCGGCCCAGCGCGATGGTGCGCGGATTGCGCCGCTCGTCGAAGGAGAGCGCCAGCGCGCGGAACACGGCCGGCAGCTTCTCGCCGTAGCGGTACTCCAGGTACGAGGTCATCTCGTAGCGCACGCGCACGTCGACGGGGCGCACCGAGCGGATCTGCAGGTCCTGGCGGATGCCGGAGAAGGGCGGAAGCGTGGCGGGCACGTCGAGCGAGAAGAGCCAGTGCTTGCCGTGCGGCTCGACGGTGAGGACGTATTTCACGGGGTTCTCGGCGCGCGAGTAGGAGAGGGAGCCGGTGATGTTGAAGTCCGGGACCTTCCAGGTCCTTCCGTCGAAGTTCCACAGCACCGGCCCGCGCCAGTAGAGCAGGTGGTAGGGCGGGATCTCGCCCTCGAACTGGGCGCGGAAGGCGGTGGCCTCGGACTGGATGAGCTGGGAGATGTTGCCCGGCGTCATCGAGTCGGAGAGCCCCGAGATGCCCGCCCGCGCATCCTGCGGCAGCGCCCACAGCGGGCCCTGCACGCGCGGGAAGAGGATGAAGAACACCAGCATGAGCGGAACCGCCTGCACCAGCAGCAGCCCGGCCGGGACGAGCCGCTCCTTCACCGTGGGCGTGCGGCCCACGCCGCGGTGATAGCCCACGAGCGTGGCCACGAAGAGCCAGACGCAGGCGAGCATGTAGATCCCGAGCGGGATGGACTGCGAGAAGAGGAAGTTCGTCATCACCAGCACGAAGCCCAGGTGGATGGCGAGCACCACCTCGCGCGAGGTCTTCATCTCCAGGAGCTTCATGGCCGTCATGAGCACGAGGAGCGTGGTCCCCGCGTCGCGGCCCACGATGCGCCCCCAGGCGAAGAAGGTCGCCGCCACCGCGCCGACGGTGAGGGCCAGGACGAGCCAGCGCGGCGGGTTGCGCGCCGCCCGCCACGCGATCCAGGCGCGCCAGGCGACCACGAGGGCGAAGAAGACGCCCACCCACTCGGGCAGGCGGAAGGCGTGCGGCGCCACGACGAAGGCCATCGCCGCGAGCAGCCACATGACGTTGCGGACGTCGAGCGCCGCGTTGGGGATCGCGCCGCTCAYGGCMCCGGGACCTCGCCGTGCAGMGCCAGCGCCTCCAGGCAGCGCGCGCGGTGCTCGTCGCCGCGGCCGGGCGGGATCGTCACGCCCGGAAGGCGMAGYCCGTAGCTCTGGCCSAGGCGCTCSGTCTCGATGACCCAGTGSGCSAGGACGGAGAGCCTCGCCTCGGGGTCGGGCGCGCGCGCGTCGATCCAGTCCAGCCAGAGCTCCGCGGAGGCCGTGGCCTGGAACTCCTTGGTGAGCAGGTCGTCGCCGCGCGCGAGGGCCTTCCACGCGATGAGCTTCGGCGCGTCGCCGTCGCGGTAGGGGCGCAGGTAGCCGAAGTCCTCGTCGCCGGGAACGGGGATGCCCTCGTCGTCGCCGGCGGTGGACTGTTGGGGTGGCAGGCCCGCGTCCAGCGCCGGGCGCGGGTAGACGATCGCCGCGAGGCCGAAATCGAAGTACGACCAGGCGTGGAAGAGGCCCACGGGGTAGCGGGTGAAGATCTCGAGGCGACCGCAGCGCAGGCGTCCYCTTCGAGACGTTGGCGCAGGCAGCGCGGCCACCGCGTGCTCGCTCGCGCGCACGTCCACGAACACGGGCTCGCCCTCGTGGCGGCGGATGGCCACGGCGAAGCGCTCGCGCGAGGGCGATTCAAGCACGACGCGGAAGTGCGCCGTGTCGCCGGCGAAGACGGGATCGCAGCGGCCGGGGCGCAGCTTCAGGTGCGCGAGGTTGCGCCAGGTGTGCAGCATCGCCACGCCGCCCATCGCGGCCAGCAGGAAGGTGAGGATGAAGCCCAGCGAGAGGGCGTAGTTGATGGAGGCGAGCAGCAGCACCAGCAGGACCAGGCCGAAGAGGTAGCCCTGGCGCGTGGGCAGGATGAAGATGCGCCGCTGGACGAGCGTGACCGGCGGCGACTCGGGCGCCCTCGCCCGGAAGATCCAGTCGGCGACCGTCTGCCGCACGTTGGCGAACATCGCCGCGGGACGCTAGGGGATGGGGACGGCGGTGAGGAGGTCCGCGGCCGCGTCGAAGCCGCCCTTCTGGGATTCGCCGGTCCCGTGCAGTCGGTGGCCCACCACGGCGGGCAGCACCGCCTGCACGTCCTCGGGGAGCACCTGGCGGCGACCCTGCATGAGGGCCCAGGCCTGCGCCCCCCGCAGCACCGCCAGGCCCGCGCGCGGCGACAGTCCCTGCGCGTACTTGGGCGAGACCCGGGTGTGGGACACGAGGGCCTGCACGTAGTCGAGGAGCGCTTCCGAGACCTGCGTGGCTGTGACGGCGCGCTGCAGCTCGAGGAGCTGTGCGGCGCTCATCGCCGGCTCGAGGTGCGAGATGAGGTCGCGGCGTTCCTCGCCCTTCAGCAGCTCGCGCTCGGCGCGCGCGTCCGGGTAGCCCAGGCGCAGGCGCATGAGGAAGCGGTCGAGCTGCGACTCCGGCAGCGGGAAGGTGCCCACCTGGTGCAGCGGGTTCTGGGTGGCGATCACGAAGAAGGGCTCGGGCAGGGGGCGCGTCTCCCCCTCGGCGGTCACCTGGTGCTCCTCCATGGCCTCGAGGAGCGCGCTCTGGGCCTTCGGGCTGGCGCGGTTGATCTCGTCGGCGAGGATGAGCTGCGAGAAGATCGGCCCGGGGTGGAAGCGGAAGGTCGAGTTCTCGCGGTCGAAGACGGACACGCCGATCACGTCCGCGGGCAGCAGGTCGGAGGTGAACTGGATGCGCCGGTGCTCGAGGCCCAGCAGGCGTGCGAGCGTCTGCGACAGCGTCGTCTTGCCCACGCCGGGGACATCCTCGATGAGCAGGTGCCCGCGCGCGAGGATGCAGGCCATCGCGAGCCGGATCTGGCGCTCCTTGCCGAGGATGACGCGCGAGGCGCGCGCGACCACGTCCTCGACGGGATTGGGGGCAAGGCGTGCGCGGGCATCGATGAGCATGG
>PQAI01000110.1 GCA_003105245.1 Betaproteobacteria bacterium
CGAGGCGGGCCTTCCGGTGAGGCGGGCGAAGCGCCCGGCTACATCTTGTCCGCCTCGTGGCAGGTGCCGCAGGCGTTGGTGTACGGGATCGGCATGGCCTTGCCAGGCTCCACGCCCTTCACGCCCTTGTTGGAGATGCGCGGCACGTCGAAGAGGTGCGAGGTGATGTCGTTCATCCAGTACTTCTTGCCGCCCTTGCCCTCGATCCCCTCGCCCAGGCCCGCGCCCGTCTGCATGGTCTTGGGCATGTGGCAGTCGACGCAGGCGATCTTGCGCGTGTGCGGCTCGCCGACCGTCTTGGCGGTGTGCTCCTTCATGTCCACCTTGTGGCAGCTCGCGCACAGCGTGTCCTTGCCGTCGCGCGCCTCGGCCTTGAGCTGGAACCGGATGCCGGCCTTGCCGTGCGGGTCGTGGCAGTTGGCGCAGTTGAGGATCTGCTCGCCGTTGATGTAGTGCTTCGAGCGGACGAGGTCGGTCGCCTGCTGGTGGTGGCTCTTGGAGTGCACGCCGTCGGGCCAGAAGTCGCCCTGCGCCGCGTCCTCGCGCGTGGTGAAGTTGACCAGGTATTCGTTGCGGCTGATGCCGGGGGTGAGCATGCGGCCGTCCTTGTTCACCGGCTGGTCGTTCTTCAGGTTGCCCTGCGGGCGGCTGTGGCACTGGTTGCAGATGACCATGGAGCGCTCGGAGGCGAGCTTGGCCGGGTTCACGATCATCGAGGCCTTGCGCGCGCGCGGCGCCTTGGCGTGCTCGGAGCCGGGGCCGTGGCAGGACTCGCAACCGATGTTGAGCTCGTTGGGCACGCCGTCGCCGTCGATGTCCATCTCGCCGTTCGGATCGTTGGCCGCGCCGACCACGAAGCCGCCTTCCACCGTCGGCGTGAGCGAGTAGCCGGTGTAGTGGCAGGAGGCGCACTCGATCTCGAAGGACTTCTTGACCGGCGGGTCGGTGAGCTTCTTCGTGGTCTCGTTGTAGAGCCAGTCGCCGTGGTAGTCGCGCCAGGTCTTGCGCGTGCGGTCGGCGTAGGAATCCTTGCCCTCGGTGTTGTACTGCAGGAAGGGATATGTCGAGTTGCCGACGCGAAGGAGATAGCGCTGCTTGTACACCGGGCCGCCGTAGGTCTTCTCGACCGGGTAGATCCGCGGCTTGTCGGCGGGGTCGCGCGCGTTCTCGGTCCTGAGCTTGAGCGAGCCGTCCTTGTCGGTGTAGAAGGTCGCCGTGAAGCTCACCGCCTTCATGTCGGCGGGAGCCTTCTCCGAGATGAGGTACTTGTCGAAGCCGCGGCCCTTGTCGTAGCCGTGGAAGTACATCTTCACGCCAGCCTGCAGCTTCTTCAGGCCGTCGTTCATGGCCGGGAAGCGCGACATGTCCTGCAGGCCGCTCGGCTTGCCGACGACCATGATGCCCTGCTTGTGCGCCGTCTTCTTGAAGTCGGCGTAGTCGTCGTGGCACTTCATGCACTTCGAGCTGCCGATGAAGACCGCGTTGTCGGGGGTCTTGCCGGAGAGCTGGATGGCGAGCGGCTTCGCCGAGAGCTCCGCCGCCGTCATGGCCTTGTTGGTGAGCGAGCCGCCGGGCAGGTGCCTGCCGTCGTCGGGCACCACGTAGACGAAGTACTTGCCGGCCGCCGCGGCGGGGATGCTGAACGCGCCGCTGCCGTCCGTGGCGACGTGCGTGTACTTGTCGCCGTTGGCGGCGATGTTGTCGTCCATCGGCTCGTCGTCGTCGACGTTGCGGCGGATGTTGAAGGACGGCGCCTTCTTCAGCTTCGCCACGTCGGCCGCGGGCACGAGGAACACCGTCGCGCCGGCAACGGCGCGCTTGCCGCCGTCCGTCACCGTCCCGCTGATCGCCTGCGACCATGCCGAAAGCGGCGATAGCGCGAGGGCGGCCGCGGCCGCGATGGTGGTCAATCCGAACCTAGCGTGCAATCTCATCACTCTTTCCCCTTGTCGTTCGCCACTTTCCTGCTCCCTGCCGCCCGGAGCCGAGGTCCCTGCGCCAGCTCGTCCTCGAAAAGCTCCGTGAACAGCTCCCAAACCCTCTGCTTCGCCTGCACCAGCGCCTTGCGCCCCGCGGCCGTGGCCACGTAGGTCTTGCGGATGCTCCTGCCGCTCTTCTCGACGGTCGACCGGAGGTGGCCGCTCCTCTCCAGCGCGTGCAGGATCGGATAGAGCGTGCCCGGACCCAGCCGGTAGCCGTGGTGCGCGAGCTCGTCCATCATCCCCTGGCCGTAGATGGGCTCGTGGGACGCGTGGTGGAGCACGTGCAGCCGCACGAGCCCGCCGTAGATCTCCTTCTGCGCGACCATCGAATTTCGATATCGGATCCCGATAGCGTTGGTTCGCACTCTAGTCCCCGGCCGGGCGGGTATGCAACGCGCCGGGCTGACGCAGATCAAAAGCCGGCGATTGCGTGGCCGAATCGAGTCCGGATTATCATTCGGGTAGGCGCCGCGTCCGCGACGGCACCCCTCCCGCACCGATACCCGCCCCCACATGGTCACCCGGCTCTTCTCCCGCACCCCCCTTCACGAGCACGCCGAGGCCGCCCAGCGCGTCCTGGGCGTGGAGCAGCTCGCCCCCGAGGCGGCCGAGCTGGCCGCCCTGCTTGCCGGCGATCCGGCGGCAGAAGTCCGCGTGGCGGCGGCGGCGCGCTGCGCCGACTTCGCGGCCCTCGCGGCCGCCTGGGAGAAGGAGGCGGACGAGACGGTGCGCGCCGCCATCGCCGCTTCCCTGGGCCGGGTGCTCGCGCAGTCGCCCGAGGCGTCCGCGCGCGCGTTCCTCGACTCGCCCGGATGCACGGACGCCATCCGCGCCGACGTCGCCCGCCACGCTCCCGAGGCCGACCGGCGCCTCGCGGCCATCGCGGGCATCCGCGACGAGCCCCTGCTCATTTCCCTCGCCCTTTCCGGCGGGCATGCCGAGACGCGCCTTGCCGCGGCCGAGTGCGTGCGCTCGCCGGAGGGCCTCGCCTCCCTCGCCGAGGCGGCGAAGAACAAGGACCGCGGGGTGGCCCGGCTCGCGAAGCAGCGGCTGGAGGCCATGAAGGACCGCGAGGGCCAGGCGAACGAGGCCGACGACGTCCTCGCCCGGCTCGAGGCCCTGGCGGGCACGCCAGGCCCCATCCTCACCGCCGTCGTGGAGCTCAACCGCCGCTGGCAGGCGCTCGACATGCGCGCCGATCCCGACCGCCTGGCGCGATGCGATGCCGCCCGTCGCGCGCTGCAGGCGCGCTTCGATCGCGAGCAGGCCGAGCAGGCCGCGCGCGCCCGGTTCGAGCGCCGCGTGGCCGAATGGGTCGACGGGCTCGCCACCCCCGACGGGCCTGAGGCGCTCGACGGCCTGCGCGCGCAGCTCGCCGCCCTCGACGAGGAAGCCCGTTCGCTGGGCGACGAGACGGTCGCCGCGGGGCTCGCGCAGGCCCGCGCCCGCATCGACGCGTGGGCGCAGGAGCTCGCCGCGCTGGCCGGCGCCGAGGCGCTGGTGGTGGAGGCCGAGCGCCTGGCCGCCGACACTTCCGTGGACAACGCGCAGCTGCCGGAGCGCTGGCAGGCGCTGGACCGCTCCATCCGCACGCCCGCGCTCACGCGCCGCTTCGAGGCGGCGATCATGGTGGTCGAGCAGCGCCGTCTCGCGCAGGCCCAGGCCGCGCGCGAGGAGGCCGGCGCCGCGCGCGACCGCATGCACGCGCTGCTTCACGCCGCCGAGCAGGCGCTCGCCGCCGGGCACCTGCACGAGGCGCGCGCCGCGGTGAACGAGATGAAGGCCCTCAAGGCCGAGGCGGGGACGCTGCCGAAGCCGACGCAGAGCCGCATGGGCCGCGTGGGCCAGCAGCTGGGCGAGCTGGAGCGCTGGGAATCCTTCGGCCAGAACACCGCGCGCACGCAGCTGTGCGAGCGGGCCGAGGCGCTCGCCACGCAGGGCCTGGACGCCGCGCGCACCGCGGCCGAGGTGAAGAAGCTGCGCGAGGAGTGGAAGGCCCTCGACGCCCAGCACGCCGGCGTGCCGCGCGCGCTGTGGGAGCGCTTCGACGGCGCCTGCGAGAAGGCCTACGCGCCCGCCGCGCAGCACTTCAAGGAGCTCGCGGCGCAGAGGAAGGCCGCGAAGAAGGGGCGCGAGGAGTTCATCGCCGCGGCCGCCGCGCACCTGTCCACGCTGCTCACCGAGAAGCCCGACCTGCGCGCCGTCGAGAAGTGGCTGCGCGAGACCGACCGCGCCTGGCGCGAGGGCGCCCTGGGAAGCGTCGATCCCGCGGCGTGGAAGAAGCTCGACGCGCGCCTGAAGGAGGCGCTCGCCCCCGCACGGGCCCTTCTCGGAAGCGCGCGGGAAGAGGCGAAGTCCGGGCGCCTCGCCCTCATCGCCGAGGTCGAGGCCCTGGCGGCGCGCGCGCTGGAGCGCGACGCGCCCTCGCTGGTGAAGGCGATCCAGGCGCGCTGGCAGGAGCACTCGAAGGCGCACCCGCTCGCGCAGCGCGACGAGCGCGGGCTCTGGGAGCGCTTCCGCGCCGCCTGCGACGCCGTGTTCGCGGCCCGGCACGAGAAGCACAAGGAGGTCGTCGGCCGCAAGCAGGAAGGGCGGCGATCGCTGGAGGACGTTTGCGCGCAGCTCGAGACGCTGGCCAAGTCGACGGAGAAGGACGAGAAGGAGGTCCGCGCCGCGCTTCGCGACCTGCAGGAACGCTGGCGCGCGGGCACCCGCGGCCCGGATCCGTCCCTGCGCGCCCTCGAGGGCCGATTCCGCGGCGCCGTGAAGGCGGTGGAGGGCGCCCTGTCGGCGCGCGCGCGCACGCGCGAGGCGGCCGTGTGGAAGACGCTCGCCGAGAAGGAATCGCTTTGCGAGTCGCTCGAGTCCGCCGTGCTCTCCGGCACCGGCGGGGAATCTCCCGACGCCGCGAAGGAGCGCTGGAGCGCCCTGCCCGAGATGCCGGCGGCGTGGGAGAAGAAGATGCTCGCGCGCCGCGAGGCCGCGCTCGCCGCCCTCGCCGATGCCGGCGCCGCCGGCGCGCACCGGCAGGCGATCGAGGCCGGATCGAAGGCCCGGCGCGAGGCGCTCCTCGAGCTCGAGATGGCGCTCGGCCTGGAGAGCCCCGCCGACCTGCAGTCCCAACGCCTGGCGCTCCAGGTGAAGATGCTCAAGGAGCGCTTCGGCGGCGGCGCGGCGGCGCAGTCTCCCGCCGAGCGGCTGCTGGGATGGTGCGCGCAGCCCGGCGTGATCGACGGGCGCGACGCGGAGCGCCGCGGCCGGCTCTTCGCCGCGATGGGCGGCGCGCGCTAGCCGCATGCTGGAGCTGCCGAATCCCTTCGCCAACGAGGGCGGGGTGATCCGCCTTCTCGAGCCGCCCGGCGGCGACACCGAGGCGCTCCTCGACAGCGTCCTCGCCAAGCGCTACGCCAAGCCCTTCGTGATCGAGGACGACGGCGCGCGCTGCCTCTACTTCACGCGCGACTTCATCCAGAGCGAGATGCGGCTCGACGACCCGTGCGAGCTCGCCTTCGCCTACACGCGCAAGATGATGGCGTTCCTGCTCTTCCTTCCGCAGCCGCGCTCGATCCTCATGCTGGGCCTGGGCGGGGGCTCGCTCGCCCGGTACTGCCACCGCCACCTGCCCGCGGCGCGCATCACCGCGGTGGAGATCGACCCGCACGTGATCGCCTTCCGCGACCAGTTCCTGCTGCCGGCGGATGGCGAGCGCTTCCGCATCGTGCAGGCCGACGCCGCCGAGTTCGTCGCGCGGTGCGGGGACCGGCCGGAGGTCGTGATGGTCGACGCCTTCGACCGCGACGGCGTGGCCCCCACGCTCTGCACGCGCGAGTTCTACCAGGACCTGCGCGCGCTCCTGCCGAGGAAGGGCCTGGCGGTCGCGAACCTCGTGGGCCCCAAGGCCGAGCGGGTGGCCCACCTCGAGATGCTGCGCACGGTGTTCGACGGCAACGTGATCCTGCTGCCCATCGCCGACGACGGCAACTACGTCGCCTTCGCCTTCCGCGACCCGGCCTTCGAGCCGCGCTGGCGCTGGATGGAGGACGAGGCGAAGGCGATGCGCGCGCGCTACGGGCTGGACTTCCCGAGGCTCGCGCAGCGCCTCGAGCGCAGCCGCAAGCTCGGCTTCCTGCGGCGCGAGATGCACGCGCCGGAAGTGCGCACCCGGCGCCTCTAGCCCTTGTCGGGGTCGGCGGAGGTCACGAGCTCGCGCTCGTCGAGCTCCTCCTCGATGGCGCGCGCCGTCTCGTCGTTGATCTCGTCGGCCTTGAGGAGCTCGAGCAGGCGCGCGCGCTCGGCGGCGATGCCCTCGAGCCGCAGCCGGCGCGCCGTGGCGATGTGCTCGGCGCGCACGGCGGCGACCTCCGCCGGGCTCTCGCGCAGGTCCACCTTGCCCTGGTAGCGGCCCAGGAGCGCCGTGGCGAAGCGCCTGTCCTCGGGATCCTCCAGGCGGTCGAGCGACGGCTTCACCACGGCGATGGCGGCCTTCGCGAGCTCCACGCGCGCTCTCTCCTCCTCGATGGGCCCCTCGGGGTCGTCCTTGGCGCGCAGGCGCGGGATGATCCAGGGCAGCGTCAGGCCGTTGAGCCCGAGCGTGAGGATGATGGTGGCCGCGGCGAGGAAGACGACGAGGTCGCGCTCGGGAAAGGGCTGGCCCGCCTGCGTGAGGAGCGGAACCGAGAGCGCCGTGGCGAGCGTGATCGAGCCGCGCACCGCGGCCCATCCCACGAGGAACATGCGGCGCGGGTCCGGCCCCTCGCGCCCCCCCGTCCAGCCCCAGCCCAGGTGGAAGCGCGCGTAGCCCGAGCCCCAGACCCAGCCGATGCGAAGCGCCATGAGGACCACCCACAGCGCGATCGCCCAGTACGCGAGGCGCCATCCGTCGTAGCCGGCGACTCCCGCGACCATCTGCCTCAGCTGCAGGCCCAGCAGCACGAACACCAGCCCGTTGAAGAACCACGCGATCATGCGCCAGACCTCGCGCGCGTGGCGCCGGCTCTCCACCGACAGGCCCTTCACCTCCTGCCCGCCGGCCCACAGCCCGGAGGCGACGACCGCGAGGATCCCGGACACGTGAAAGGCCTCGGCCACGAGGTAGGCCGCGTAGGGAACGATCACGGTGAGCACGGTCTGCACCACCGGGTCGTCCTTCTCGAGGCGGATGAGGCGCTCGCGGAACTTGCGCCCGAGCCACTCGATGAGTATCCCCACGCACAGGCCGCCGCCTGAAAGGATGACGAAACGGCCGGTCACCTCGTCCATGGTGGCGTGGCCCGCGGCGGCGGCGGCCGCCACCGCGAGCTTGAAGGCCACCAGCCCCGTGGCGTCGTTGAGCAGGCTCTCGGCGTTCACGATGTGGGTCACGCGCGCGGGCAGCGGCACGGTCGCGGTCGTGGCCACGGTGGCCACCGCGTCCGTGGGCGAGACGATGGCGCCCAGCGTGAAGGCCACCGCGAGCGGGATGGACGGGATGAGCCAGTGGATGAAGTAGCCCACCGCCACCACGGTGAGCACCACCAGGCCCAGCGCGAGGAGGAGCACGGGCTTCAGCACGTGCAGGAGGTCGCGCCGCGGCAGCACGCGCGCATCCGCGAAGAGGATCGGCGGGATGAAGAGCAGCAGGAAGACCTCGGGGTCGACCTTGATGCCGTGGAATCCCGGCAGGAACGAGGCGGCGGCCCCCACGACCACGAGGAAGATGGGCAGCGGCATGCGCGACCACGGCGCGAGCACGCCTCCGACGGCGGTCAGGACGATGGCGGGGGCGAGGTCGACGACTTGCATGGTGCTGGGAAACGTCCGCGGGGGGAGGGTCATGATCGCCCAATCCGGACCGGGGGCCCTTGCGGAGGCGCAAACGCTTGGTAACGCCTCCCGGAGTCCCTTCGGCTAGGATGCCGCTCTTTCGGGAGCCGGCCGCCGCCGGGGGGAGACGAACGATGGGAATCCGGCAACGAGGAGCACGCGTCCTGGCGATCGCCGCGGCCGCCGCGATGCTGGCGGGCGCGGGCCCCGCCCTCGCCTTCGACCGCGAGGCGTGGCGCGAGGATTTCGCCCAGCTCAAGCGCGAGCTCGCCGCCGCCTACGCCAACCTGGAATGGGCGGTCGAGTCGCGCCGCATGGACCTGCCCGCGCTCGCCACCCGCGCCGAGGATCTCCTCGCGAAGGCGACGAGCGACGACGAGGCGCGCCGCGCCTTCGAGCGCTTCCTCGCGTCCTTCGGCGACGGGCACCTGCGCATCCGTTGGCCCAAGCCCGGGGCGCCCGCCGCCCCGGCTGCGGCCGGCGACCCGGCGACGCCTTCGGCGCGCTCCTGTGCGGACCTGGGTTACCGTCGGCCACGCGACGACGGCCTGGATTTCTCCGCCTTTCCCCGCTACCGCAAGCTCGCCACGCCGGAGTCGGCCTCGTTTCCCGCGGGCGTGCTGGAGACGGCGGGCGGCAGGCGCGTGGGAATCGTGCGCATCGCGCTGCTCATGGAGGGCGCGTTCCCCGAGGTGTGCGAGCAGGTGCACCCCGTGCCCGCCCCTTGCGACGCGAAGTGCGAGGCGCGCATCGAGTCGGAGGTCGGGCGCCGGATCGGCGCGGCGCTCGCCGCGCAGGTGCGATCCCTGAAGAGGGAGGGCGTGGCGGCGATCGCCATCGACCTCACCGCCAACGGCGGCGGCAGCGACTGGGCGGAAGCGGCCGCGCGCATCGTGACCGCGCCCGGCGTGGAGGCCCCGCGCATGGCCTTCATCCGGCACCCGCACTGGGTCGAGCAGTTCAGGATGCGGCTCGAGGACGTGGAGCGCGACCTCGCGCGCCCCGACCTGCCCGGGGGCGTCCGGCCCGCCCTCGAGAAGGCACGCGCCACGATCCGCGAATCGGCGCGCGTGGCCGCCGAGCCCTGCGACCGGAGCGTCGCGTGGGAAGGCCGCGCGACCTGCGCCCTCGTGGCGCGCGAGCCGGCGTGGCGCTCCACGGGGCTGCTGGCCACCCGGCCCGCCTACGACGTCTCCGGCCTCTCGGCCGACCACGTGCTCGACTTCCTCTCGCGCTACGGCGCGCCGGAGGGCGCCTGGCGCGGCCGCCTCGCGGTGCTGGTCGACGGCGACACGGCCTCCGCGGCCGAGCTCTTCGCCGCGACGCTGCAGGACAACCGGCGCGCGACGATCATCGGCGCGCCCACCTTCGGCTCGGGCTGCGGCTACACGGGCGGGGGCATCGCGATCCGCCTCTCGAAATCCGGCGCGACGCTCAGGCTGCCCGACTGCGTGCGCTTCCGGAGCGACGGCTCGAACGAGGTCGAGGGGATCGTGCCCGACGTCCTCGTGCCCTGGCGGGCCGGGCTCTCGCGCCACCAGCGCGCCGCGCGCGCGCTGCCGCTCCTGGAGCGGTGGGTCGAGCGACGCGGAAAGTAGAAGGGCCCGCCGAAGCGGGCCCTTCCGGAGCAGCCACCCTCACCCCCGACCCCTCTCCCGCAAGCGGGAGAGGGGAGGGAGATCGGATTACATGTCCATGTCGCCCATGCCGCCCATGCCGCCCATGCCGCCGCCCATGCCGCCGGCCATGCCCTTCTCTTCCTTGGGCAGCTCCGCGACCATCGCGTCGGTGGTGAGCATGAGGCCGGCCACGGAGGCCGCGTTCTGCAGMGCGCAGCGCGTGACCTTGGTGGGATCGAGGACGCCCATCGCCACCATGTCGCCGTACTCGCCGGTCTGGGCGTTGTAGCCGTAGTTGCCCTTGCCCTCGAGGACCTTGTTCACGACCACGCTGGGCTCGTCGCCGGAGTTGCGGGCGATCTCGCGCAGCGGCTGCTCGATCGCGCGCAGCACGATCTTGATGCCGGCTTCCTGGTCGGGGTTGTCGCCCTTGAGCTTGGCGATCGCGTCGCGAGCGCGCAGCAGCGCCACGCCGCCTCCCGGGACGATGCCTTCCTCGACGGCGGCACGGGTCGCGTGCAGCGCGTCTTCCACGCGGGCCTTCTTCTCCTTCAT
>PQAI01000111.1 GCA_003105245.1 Betaproteobacteria bacterium
GTCGGGCCGGATCGAGATGTCGCTGATGCCCCGGCCGCGCAGGTTGGCGGCGGTCTGGTCGGCCGTGCGCCGGTCGCGGGCGGGCGGCACGAAGACCCAGTAGCGCGTGATCTCCTCGACGCGGCGCTCCACCAGCCGGTCGCCAAGCTGCATGGCCGCGAAGGCCTGGCGCGCTTGCGCGAGCTCCGCAGTCCCCACGCCCGCGAATTCCACGCAGGCCGCGCCGGCGAGCGACTGCACCTGGGCACGCGTCTCCTCGGCCTTGCGCGCGGCGATCACGGGCGGGATCACGGCCACGAGCTTCGCCTCGTCGCGGTTTCGCTCGCGGCGCGAGAAGTCCGGCTCGGCCGGCGCGGCGGTGAGCCAGAGGTGCGCGCCGAAGGCGACGTTGGCGACGAGCAGGATGAAGAAGAGGAAGCGGGACAAGGGCGGCCTAGGGGTTGCGGGCGACGAGGACCAGCCCGTCGAGGACGAGATTGTCGTTCAAGGTGACGGGCATGGGAAGGTGCGGGGCCAGCTCGGGGGCGGCGCCGCCGGAAAGGAGGATGCGCTCCGGCGCGAAGCCCGCGGAGGCCAGCGCGGCGTGCATGCGCTCGATGGCGCCCACGGCCGCGAGCACCGAGCCCGTGGTGATGGCGTCCGGCGTGCTCTTCGGGAAGGGGTCGAAGGCGCCCTCGAGTAGACGAAGCTGCGCGGTCCCGCCGCCGAGCGATCGGCGCATGAGCGCGGGGCCGGGCACGATGAGGCCGCCTGCGAAGAGCCCGTCGGCGCGCAGGGCGTCCACCGTGAGCGCGGTGCCCGCGTTCACCACGAGCTGGTTCACGGGCGCGTCGTGGTGCGCCGCCACGAGGGCCATCCAGCGGTCGGTCCCCAATTGCGCGGCGTCGCGGTAGCCGCTCCTCACGCCCAGGCGCTCGCGCTCGGAGGCGACCAGCGAGAGCGCGATCTCGTGGCGGGCACAGGCCTCGTGGAGCTGGGATCGCACGGTGGGGCCACCGACGTTTGAGCCGATGGCGAGCGTGCCCGGCGGCAGCTTCGGCCAGTCGCGGCCCAGCTTCCCCGCCTCGGCCGTCTCGATGGCGCCGCGCGCGACCCACTCGTCGCCCGCGCGAAGGCCCCACTTCACGCGCGTGTTGCCCGCGTCGAGGGCGAGGATGGGGGCGGCGCTCATGCAGGACGCAGCGAGACTTCTGCCGACGTGAGGCGCTCGGTGTGTCCGCCCGCCGACACGAGAAGCGCGCCGTCCGCGGCCACGCCCATGACCCGCACCTCGCGCGGAGGCGCGTCGCCGGCGACCACGGTGACGTTGCGGTCGGCGTAGGCGTGGCGCGCCTTCCACTCGTCGCGGAACACGGCGAAGCCCCCTTGCGCGAAGCGCTCCATGGCGGAGACGAGCTCGGCGAGCAGCAGCGCGAGAAGCGCATTGCGGGAGGGCAGGCCGCCGCCGCAGGAGGCGATGTCCGTCGCCGGCTGGTCGATGCGCTGCGCGAGCGCCTCGCCGAGGCGGTAGTTGAGGCCGATGCCGATGACCGCGGCCGTGGGGCCGAGCATCTCGCCGGTGGTCTCGACGAGGATGCCGCCCAGCTTCCGCCAGTCGTGCACGAGGTCGTTGGGCCACTTCACGCCCACGCCCGCGACGCCGGCGCGCTCCAGCGCGCGCGTGGCCGCCACGGCCACGGCGAGGGGAAGGCCGGCGAGGTGCCCGGGGCCCTGGTCGAAGCGCCACAGCATCGAGAGGGTGAGGGAGGCGCCGAGCCCCGCCTGCCAGGCCCGCCCGCGCCGCCCGCGTCCCGCGGTCTGGCATTCGGCGGCGACACAGGTGCCGGAGGGCGCGCCCGCCTGCGCCAGGCTCGCGAGGCGGGTGCTCGTGGAATCCACCTCGTCGAGCAGCGTGAGGCGGATGCGCGAGGCCGCGGTCCCCAGCCCGGAGACGATGGCGTGCGCGTCGAGGAACTCGACGGGCTCGGCCAGCCGATAGCCCTTGCCGGGCACGGAGAAGACCTCGACCCCGAGGTCGCGCGCACCCTTGAGCGTCTCCGACACCGCGGCGCGCGAGCGCTCGAGGCGGCGCGCGATGTCCGCGCCCGAGTGGAAGTGCCCGTCGGCCAGCAGCCGCAGCGCCTTGAAGGTGAGCGGCCCCATCTACTTCGCGCGGTGCTCCGCGCGGCACTCGAAGGCCTCGCGGCGGTAGGCGATGTCGGCGACCACGGCGTCCAGCAGCAGCTCCATGCGCCGCGAGAGCTTGCTCGTCTTGCGGTAGTCGGCCTCGGCGATGAAGTCGGCGCGCCCGGCCTCCAGCAGCTTCACGCAGGTCACCTTGTCGCGCTCGCGCTCGCCGCCGTAGACGGCGACGGTGTGCCCGCCGCTCTTCTTGGTGAGCGCCATCGAGGGGACGTCCGTCATGCCGTCGCCCACGTAGATCATGTTCTGGAAGGGGATGGGGCGCTGCGACTCGGGCATGTGCTCGTTGATCGACTCGGTGACCGCCTCCTTGCCCTTGTTGATGCGGAAGAGGAACTGCGTCTTCACCGTGTCGGTCACGAGGAGCTTGGGGAAGGTCGCCACGCCGTGGTGGTTGAAGTGGTACTCGGAGGCGTAGATGCGCCGGAAGTGCTTGCGGATGGAGACGCCGTCGAGGATCTCCTTCTGCCCGGCGGAGATGAGGTAGTGGTGCAGCTTCACCTTGCCGCCGCTCCTCCTGCGCACGTAGGCGTTCATGCGCGCGAACCACCCCTCCACGCCCGGGAAATAGCGGATGGCCTTCGCCATGCGCGCGAAGTCCTCGCGCTTCACGGCGATCTTCTGGCGCTCGAGCGTCTCGAGGATGTGGCGCAGGTAGACCAGCATCATGTCGGACTCGGTGACGCGCGCCTCCTCGTTCACCCGGTCCCAGAACTCGCGCGGCACCACCCCCATGCGCGGCAGCACCGTGTACTCCTGCATGGGCTGCGGCGAGAGGGTGCCGTCGAAGTCGTAGACCAGCGCGATCGTGTTCTGGAAGAAGCGGGATGCCATGGGGCCATTGTAGCCACGGCGGCGCCGGCGTGCCCCGGCCGGCGGGAAGCGCGCCATCGCCGCCCGGAATAGGAGATACTCYTCCTGCGTCTGGATTCAAGGGTTTCAACGCCCGATGCACGGTGTCTCGGACCCGGGCCTCGGTCCGCCGGGGAGCAGCCAGGCCCGCCCGGCGGGTGCGCGCCAGGATCGTCACCCAAACAACAACAACCGGGAGCGGCGCACGATGGGGGGCGTTGCCGAGGGGCAACCGAACCGAACCTCGCGGATCGCGCGCGCCGTCGCGTGCGTGTTCGCCTGCGCGGCCTCCGCCGCCGGCCAGGAGGCGCCGCGGCCGGCGCCGGCCCCCGCCCGCCCCTCCGGCGGGGCGGCGAAGCTCGAGGAAGGCAAGTCCCCGCGCATCCTCTACTTCGAGGAAAGCGGCGGCCTCATCTCGCCCATCGCGCGCCCGAAGTCCGGAAGCGGCCGCGAGCCCGTTCCGCCCCTGCCCGAAAAGGGCGCAGTCGCACCCGCGAAGCCGGCGCCCGTTGCCAAGGTCCCCGCCTCCAGGGTCCCCGCCGCCAAGACCCCCGCCGCCTCCCCCGTCGTCCCGGCCAGCGCTTCCCCGAAGACGCCGCCCGCGGCACCGGACGTCGCCGGGGAGTGGCAACGCAAGGTCGACCGCGCCATCGACGAATCGGAGCAGGAGGCCCTCGTCGCGCTGGCCGATGCGCCGGGCGCGTCTTACGACTGCGCCAGCGCCTATCGCGCCTGGGCCGTGGCCGAGGCGCTGGCCGCCGCCGGCCGGCAGTCGGGCGCGGCGCGCATCCTGGACCCGCTGGCCGCCGGCTGCGACGAGTCGACCCGGCTTTCCACCCTCGAGCAGGCGCGCCGCGCCATTCCGCGCGAGGAATACCTGCGCTGGGAGGCTCGCGAGGCGAAGGCGGCGCGAAGCGCCGACGGCGACCGGCGCCTGCGGCGCATCGTGCACGAGCGAGTCCTCGACGAGCGCACGATGGCCACCGGCACGCCGCTCGAGCGTGCCCGGCGCCTCGAGAAGGCCGTGGGCGAGACCACGATCGAGTTCCGCGACACCGGGTCCGCCGTGTACATGGGATGGCTCTTCCTCGAGGGGGGAGAGGTCGCCGACGCCGAGCGCTGGTTCGGGCGCGGCCTCGCCTGGACGCCGGGCTCGGAGGACGCGATCGCGGGGCTCGCGAACGCCGCCATCCGCGCCGGCGATCCCGAGCGTGCGATGGCCCACGCCGACCGGCTGCCGCAGGCTTCCCCGGACCGCGCCCGGTTCCGCCGCGACGCCCTGGTGGCGCTTGGCCAGCGCGACTACGAAGCGAAGCGCTACAAGGAGGCGGCCGCGCGCCTGGACGCCGCCGCCCGGGAAGGCGTGCTCCCCGTGTACGCGCGCGCCATGCGCGCCTGGTGCAGCTTCAACCTGGGCCAGCGCGAGGATGCGACGGCGCGCTTCGCCGCGCTCTACCGCGAGGGGCGCGACCGCGAGTCGGCCCAGGGGCTCGCCGCGGCCGCGGGAAACGATGCGAGCCGCATCCCGGCGGACCTCGCGGCCACGGATCCCCTGCGCATGATGCTGGCCGAGCGCCAGGGCGAGCAGGCCTTTCGCGGCGGCCGCTACCTCGAGGCGCGCGCGCTCGACCCGAAAGCCTGGGGCGAGGCCGGCTCGCCCGGCACCTGGAACGCGTTGCTCGGGGAGGGCTACCGGCGCAAGTCGGGCCAGCCCGGGCTGGGGAAGCTGCGCCAGTCGCCGTGGCACGCGCTGGACGCGGCGCTGCCCGTGGGCGCGGTCACCTCGCTCGTCGTGCGCGCCGAGAAGTCCACGCTGGATGCCGGGACGCTGGAAGCCAACGCCTTCGTCGGCTCGGCTCCCCCGGCCGCGGGGCCGACGCCGGCCTACGTCACGAAGGTGGACGCGAAGGAGTACGCCGTCGCGATCCGCCACGAGCGCGGCGCCGCCATGACTTTCTCCCTCGGGCGGGGGCCCGGCGGCGGGCCTGTCGATCCCCGGGTCACGGGTTCCGTGGAATGGGCCGCCGCACCCGCGTGGGGCCAGCTCACGGCCCTGGCTTTCGCCGAGCCGGTGCGGGAGACCGTGCTCTCCTACGCCGGCATGCGCGATCCGTGGACGGGCGCGGCCTGGGGCGGCGTGATGCGCACCGGCGCGGAGCTTCGCTTCCTGCGGCTTCGCGAGGCGCCGTGGACCACGGGCCTGCGCCTTCGCGGCGAGATCCTCGACGGCACGCAGGTCCAGGACAACTCGCGCGCGGTGGCCGATGCGACCGTCGGCCGCGACCTGGGGCTCGCGGGATTCGCCTATGCCGCCGTGAGCGCGTACGCGGGGCTGGAGGGCTACCGGCGAAACCTCGGCGGCTTCACCCTCGGCCACGGCGGCTACTTCAGCCCGCAGCGTTACGGCCGCGTGGGTGCGGCGTTCGACTTCATGACGGAGGAGAACCGCAGCTGGCTCGTGCGCGGCCGCGCCTCCGCGGGGTGGTTCCGCAAGCGCGACGACGCCTCGCCCGTTCTGCCGCTGGACCCCGACGGGCGCTTCTATGCGGGCGGCACGACGAGCGGCCACGAGGCGGGCGTTCGCGTCGCGGGCATCTACCAGGCCTCCCCGCACGTGCAGATCGGGGCGCTGGCCGGGCGAAGCCTCTCGCCCGCCTACGCCGAGAACCTCGCGCGAGTCGAGCTGCGCATCCTCTTCGAGCCGCGGCGCAGCGTGGTCGCGGCGGACCTCCCGACGGGGAGGGGCTTCTGATGGCCGCGATCCCCGCCCCGGCCCTGCGCTCCCGCCTGGCGCGCCTCGCGCCCACGGCGAAGGCGGCCCCGCTCGTGCTCGCGACGGCGATCGTCTTCTACATGGTGAACCTGCGCGAGGCGCACTTCGCGAACCTCCTGCAGCTCGCGGCCGGCTGGACGTGCCTCGCGGTCCTGTTCGTGATGTACCTCATCCCGGCCACGCGCAAGCCGCCGTGGCGGTTCCTGTTCCTGCTCGTCTCGCTCTACCTCGCGATGCGCTACATGTGGTGGCGCACCTTCGACACGCTCATCTACACGAACCCGTGGGACTTCCTCGGCATGTCGGTGCTCTTCCTGGCCGAGGTCTATTCGCTCGTCGTGCACTTCCTGCAGCTCTTCGTGAACTTCTGGCCCATCGACCGCGACCCGGTGCCCCTGCCCGCCGACCGCGCGACCTGGCCCACGGTGGACATCTTCATCCCCACCTACACCGAGAACGAGGAGATCGTGCGCCTCACGGCGCTGGCGGCGACGCAGATCGACTACCCGCGGAACCGCATGCGCATCTTCATCCTCGACGACGGCGCCACGCTCGCGCGCCGCAACGACCCGGAGAAGAGCGAGGCGGCGTGGCGGCGGCGCTACAAGCTCAAGGAGATCGCGCGCGAGCTGGGCGTGGAGTACCTCACGCGCGAGTCCAACCGCCACGCCAAGGCCGGCAACGTGAACCACGCCTTCGGGCACTCGGACGGCGAGCTCGTGCTCTTCCTCGACTGCGACCACGTCCCGACGGCCGACATCCTGCAGGAGACGGTCGGCCACTTCCTCGAGGACGAGAAGCTCTTCCTGGTGCAGACGCCGCACTTCTTCTGCAACGCCGCGCCCGCGGAGCGAAGCCTCGGCGGCGGCGGCCCGGTGCCCGACGAAAGCGAGATGTTCTACCGCGTGATCCACAAGGGGCTCGACTTCTGGAACGCGAGCTACTTCTGCGGCTCGGCGGCGATCATGCGCCGGGCGCACCTGGCCGAGATCGGGGGGCTGCGCGGGGCCTCCGTCACGGAGGACGCGGAAACCGCCTTCGAGATGCACCGGCGCGGCTACCACAGCCGCTACGTGGCGAGGCCGATGGTGTGCGGGCTCGCGGCCGAGGCCTACGTCGACTACGTGGCGCAGCACACGCGCTGGGCGCAGGGCAGCGTGCAGATCATGCTGCTGCACAACCCGCTCTTCGCGAGCGGGCTCACCTTCGCGCAGCGCCTGTGCTACTTCAACGTCTGCCTCTTCTGGTTCTTCGGCCTGGCGCGSRTCRTCTACCTGGTKGCGCCGGCSGCGTTCCTCATCTTCGGCATGAGCATCTACCACGCCTCGGCGGTGCAGATYCTSGCCTACTCGCTGCCGCACGTGRYGGCCACCTTCCTCATCACGGATTTCCTCTTCGGGCGCACGCGCCGGCCCTTCTTCTCCGAGATCTACGAGAGCATCCAGTCGGTCTTCCTCACCCCGGCGGTGCTCTCCACCGTGCGCCACCCGCACAGGCCSGCCTTCAAGGTCACGCCCAAGGGGATCAGCCTGSAGGAGGAGCAGCTGAACGTGCTGTCGTTCTTCTTCTTCTCCATCCTGCTCCTCAACGCCTTCGCCGCGGCGGGCGGGTTCGTCCGCATCTTCGCGCAGCCGCTCTACCGCGACGTGGTGATGGTGACGCTCATCTGGAGCCTGTACAACATCTACCTTTCCACGGTCTCCCTGGGCGCGCTGTGGGAGAAGCGCCAGTCGCGCAAGCACCACCGCCTCATCGTGTCGGGCCAGGCGATGGTGCAGTTCCCGCGCGTGCGCCAGCGCCTGGCGGTGGACCTGCTGGACCTGTCGCTCTCGGGCATGTCGTTCGTCTCGCCGCTCGACTTCGAGGTGAAGGAAAAGGAACGCCTGGTCGTGGAGGCGGCGAGCGCCGACGGCCTGGTGAGCTACTTCGAGGCCGAGGTCGTGCGGACGACGAAGCGCGGCGAGAAGACGCTCTGCGGCCTGCGCTTCCTCGTGCCGGCGCAGTCGATGCCGGACGTCGTGCACTACGTCTACGGCGACAGCGGGCGCTGGCTCGCGGTGTGGGAGGCGCGCTCGCGCGGCGTGGCGCTCCTGAGGACCCTCGGGCAGCTCCTGCGCATGGGAGTGCGCGGGGCCTGGATCTGCCTGACCATCGTGCTGCGGATCGTCTGGAGCTGGATCCGCAGGCGGATATACTCGCGCCCAAGGCGCGCGGAGGCGAACGCATGAAGAAGGCGATGCTTTTCCTGGCACTGGCGATGGCCGCGGCGACCGGCGCGCTCGCGGACACCATCCGGCTGCCCCTGCAGCAGCTCACGCCGCTCGCGAGCTTCGAGCTGCGCTGCGTGAGCGACCAGAAGGAGATCCAGGTTCCGCTGCCGGAGCGCTGGGAACTCCGGCGCCTGGTCCTGCACCTTCGCTACACCGTCTCCACCAACCTCATTCCCGACTCCTCGCAGCTCGTGATCCGCATGCGCGGCCAGCCGGTCGCCCAGGCGCGGCTGAACCCGATGGCCCCGGACGTGAAGCTGGGCGTGGAGATCCCCGTGAAGCTCCTGCAGCCCGGCTACAACGCGCTCGCCTTCCAGGTGGCGCAGCACTTCTCGAAGAACCAGTGCGAGAGCCCGTGTTCCCCGGACCTGTGGACCAACGTGAGCCTCGCCGAGTCCTACCTCGAGATGGAGTACGACTGGAAGCCCGTGCCCACGGAGCTCTCCTCGCTCTCGGCCTTCGTCTTCGACCCCCGCCTCATGCCGGCGGGCGAGGTGCACATCGTGACCGAGGACGACTCGGCCACGAGCGCCACCCTGGCGGGAATCGTCGCCTCGGGCATCGCGCGGCGCTTCGACTTCCGCCGCGTCGGATTCACGGTCTCGCGCGCCCCGCGCGCGGGGGTGGACAACGTGCTCGTGGGCAAGCGGGCCTTCGCGGCGAAGACCCTGGGCGAGGCGGCCGTGCGCCCCGCCAAGGGCGGCTACCTCAAGGTGCTGCCCATGCGCGGCGCCGCGGGCGAACCCGATCCCACCCGGGCCATGCTGGTGGTGACGGGCGAGAGCGACATCGCGGTCAAGATCGCGGCCATCACCTTCGCCAACATCAGCTTCAAGTTCCCCGGCTCCGACGAGCTCGAGGCCTTCGAGTTCAAGCTGCCGGAAGTCGAGCAGTACAGCGGCCGCGAGACCATCCGCACCGACCAGACCTACTCGCTCAAGACCCTCAACTTCCCCACCCAGAGCTTCGTGGGCATCAACCCGGGCTCGCGCGGCATCACCTTCCGCCTGCCGCCCGACTTCCACATCCGCCCCAACCAGTACGCCAAGCTCGCGCTCAACTTCTCCTACGGCGCGGGCCTGAAGAGCGATTCCTCCTTCAACATCGCCGTGAACGGCAAGGGCGTGCGCGCGGTGGCCCTGGACAGCGCCTCGGGCAACTTCATCGACGGCTACAAGCTCGACATCCCGACCTACGTCTTCCAGCCGGGCACCAACACGATCTCGTTCACCGGCCACCTGCACGCCGGCGGCCAGGTCTGCGACCTGATCCAGCCCGACAACCTCTTCCTCACGATCTACGAGAACTCCACGATCACCTTCCCGCCGATGCCGCACTTCGTGGAGATGCCCAAGCTCGAGCTCTTCATGCACAGCGGCTTCCCGCTCACCCGCTGGCCCGACGGGCACGAGGCCTACGTCTGGCTCACGGAGAAGAACGACCGCGTGCTGGCCGCCGCGTTGAACCTCCTGGGCGTGGCCACGCAGCGAAACGGCTTCCCGCTCTTCGAGATGGAGTTCACCTACGAGCGCCCGGCGAAGGAAGGCGAGATCTTCGTGGTGGGGCGCGTGCCCACCGTCCCGAAGGAGCTGTGGCAGGCCGCCCCCCTGAAACTGCTCGACGACGGCGTCGTGGTGCCCTACCCGGTGGTGCGCGGCTGGAACACGGAATTCGTGGAGTCCGCGACCAGCCGGCAGAAGAGCGCGCTGGGGCCGGGCCGGGGCCTGCTCATGCAGTTCCAGTCGCCCTGGCATCCCGGGCGCACCGTCACCATGCTCACGGGCGTGCGCGCCGAGGACATCGGGGAGGCGAGCCAGGCGCTCATCACCTCCCTGGCGCAGGGCCAGACCAAGGGCGACCTCGTCCTCATCGAGCCCGGCGACCCGGAGCCGAAGGTGACCGCGATGGTGGCCGGCAGCCCGTACGCGACGGGCAAGAAGGGAAGTTACTCGCCGCTCGAGTCCTTCCTGTACACGCGCCCCTGGGCCTACTACGCGGTGAGCGCGGCGGCCCTCGTGGTGCTCGCCGTGGCGCTCTTCTTCGGCCTGCGCCGCTGGCGCCGCAGCCGCCGCGCCAAGGGCTGACGGGACCCGCCGCTACTTCGCCGGGATGGAGTGGTCGATGGAGCGGCGCGTCTCGCCCAGCTTCTCGCCGCTGGTGATCCACAGCGCCGCCCCGAGCAGGATCGCGATCGGGACGGCGACGTAGAGCGCGATCTTCCAGGCGGGGGTGGAGGCCTTGATGACGGGCGCGTCCTTGGGACGGTTCCTGTCGCGCTCGGCCTCCTTCGGGTCCCAGAACACGATGAAGGCGTTGAAGGGCATGCTCTTGCCCTTGAGCGTCACCTCGCGGTCGAAGCGCGCGTAGAACTCGCTCTTGTCGCCGATCGCGTTGTAGGTGTCCTCGGAAACGAGGATCTCGCCGGGGTTGGCGGAGGACTCGAAGCGCGAGGCGGTGTTCACCACGTCGCCGAAGATGTCGTTCTTCTCGAGGATGCACTCGCCGGTGTGGATGCCGATGCGCGCCAGCAGCAGCGTCTTGTAGGTCTTGGCGAGGTTGATCTCCTCCATGCCGCGCTGGATGTCGGAGGCGGCGCGGCAGGCGGCCGCGGCGTCCTCGAAGTGCGAGAGCGACCCGTCGCCGATCGTCTTCACGAGCGTGCCGCCGTGGCGGCGCACGGCGATGAGGCACAGGTCGTGGTACTTCTTGAGCATCGCGCGCACGGCGATGTCGCCGGAGGCCTCGGCGATCGCGGTCGAGCCCTTGAGGTCGGTGAACATCACCGACAGGACGCGCTGGAACTTCTGCTTCACCTGGCGATCGAGCTCCTCGCGCCGGTCCAGGAGCTTCGAGATGTCCTGGGTGTCGAGGGAGCCGGTCGCGGGCGAGGCGGCCGCCACGCGGGCCGTGACGGGGGCGGTGGCCGGGGCCGTGGGCGGGGAGG
>PQAI01000112.1 GCA_003105245.1 Betaproteobacteria bacterium
ACGAGGGCGAGCGCCCACTGGGCGAGCCCTCCCTGCAGGCGCTTGCGGGCGCCGACCCAGAGCGCGAGGGCGAGGACCGCGTTGGTCGCCACCATCACGAGGAAGAGGGAGCGGATGTCGATCATGGGCCGAGATTATGGCCGACGGGCCCCCCGCGCCGTGCCAAAAGTCACACCGGCGCCGCCCCGCGGGTGACGCCTGTAACCGGCGATCCCGTCGCGCGGCGGCTCCGGCTTCCCGGGCCCTGCCGGGCAGGCGCTACTCGACCTTCCCGATCCGCTTCACGACGTCGGCGAGCTTCTTCGCGTCGGCGTCCCAGAAGGCGCGGAACTGCGGCTGGTCGAGGTACTGGGGCGGCGTCTCCACCCTGGCCAGCGCGGCGAGGAAGGTCGGGTCGGAGGCGGCSGCCTTSGCMGCYTCGCGCAGCTTCGCGATCACCGGCTCCGGCGTSCCRGCGGGMACGAARAGSCCGGTCCACTGCGAGAACTGCGCGTCGTAGCCCAGCTCCTTGAGCGTGGGCACGTCGGGAAGCGCCGGRTGGCGCGACTCGCCCCAGCTCGCGAGCACGCGGACCTTGCCGCCCTTGAGGTGGCCCATGATCGACGACGGGCCCGTCGAGAGCGCGTCCACGTTGCCGCCGAGGAGCGCCACCACCGCGGGGCCCGCGCCGGTGAACGGCACGTGCAGCATCTTCACGCCCGCCGAGGCGGTGAGCATCTCCATGGGCACGTGCATCGTGCCGTAGTTGCCCGACGAGCCGTAGGGAATGGAGCCCGGCCCCTTCTGCGCCGCCTCGAGCATCTCCTTCGCGCTCTTCCACGGGCTGTCGGCGCGCACCGCGAGCACCGTGGGGTCCGCGGTGAAGCGCGCGATGGGCACGAGCTGGTTGAGCTGGTACATCGGCGCGCGCCCGAGGATCTTGTCGGCCTCGGGGATGATGGAGATCGAGGAGAGCGCGAGCAGCACCGTGTAGCCGTCCGGCCTGGCGCGCGCGACGTACTGCATGCCCACGCCGCCGCCCGCCCCGGCCTTGTTCTCGACGATGACCGTCTGCTTGAGGTGGCGCCCCATCGCCTCGGCCACCGGGCGCGCGGTGATGTCGGCCACCCCGCCGGGCGGGAAGGGCACGATCATCGTGACGGTGCGCGCGGGGTAGTCGGCCTGGGCGAAGGCGGCGAGGGAAAGGCCCAGGGCGAGGGCCGCGCCGGCGGCGCGGGCGAGACGGGTGATCATGGTTCCTCCTGGCAGGGTGGTTTGCGGCTTTTCCGGCCATCCTAACGCCGTTGGGCCCGGGCGAACCGGTCAGGATTGTCAAAAGCGATTGAACCGGGCGAATCCGCCCGCACTCTCAATCTCGTCCAACCCGGAAGAACGCCATGAACACCACCGAACAGGAAGCCGTCCTCTTCATCGCCCTGCGCGCCGCCTTCGCCGACGGCGCGAAGGACGAGCGCGAGCGCGCCGAGATCCGCCGCATCGCGCAGGCCATGGGCGGCGGCCTCGACGTGGCCGCGGCCTACCAGGACGCGCTCCTCGGGCGGCGCACGCTGGGCGAGGCCGCCGCCGCCCTGTCCGCGCCGGCGATTCGCCAGTACGCCTTCGAGATGGCCGTCGGCGTCTGCGACGCGGACGGCGCGCACTCGCCCGCCGAGAAGGCGTTCCTCGACGAGCTTCGCGCCGCCCTGGGGCTCGATGCCGCGCAGGGCGAGGCGTTCGCGAGCCAGGCGGCGGGCGTGGCCGGCGCGCCGCTCGCGGCCGCCTCCGCGATCGAGCCGCCCTACGCGGCGACGATGTCGGGCGCCGAGATGGACGCGATGATCCTCAATTACGCGATCCTCAACGGCGCGCTCGAGCTGCTGCCGCAGAACCTCGCCTCCATGGCGATCATTCCGCTGCAGATGAAGATGGTCTACCGCATCGGGAAGGCCCACGGCTTCGAGCTCGACCGCGGCCACGTGAAGGACTTCCTCGCCACCGCCGGCGTCGGCCTCACCTCCCAGTACCTCGAGCAGTTCGGCCGCAAGCTCGTGGGCGGGCTCCTGGGAAAGCTCGCCGGCGGGCTGGGTCGCTCGATCGGCTCCGCCGCCACCGGGGCGGGATTCTCCTTCGCCTCGACCTACGCGCTCGGGCAGGTGGCGCGGCGCTACTACGCGGGCGGGCGGGTCCTGTCCGCCGCGATGCTGCAGCAGGCGTTCGCCGAACTGCTCGGCGAGGCGAAGGGGCTGCAGTCGAGGTACCTGCCCGAGATCGAGCGGCGCGCCCGCACCCTGGACGTGGCGGAGGTCGTCAAGTCGGTCGGCGCCTAGAGGGCGCGGATCGACCGCGGGAGTTCCCGCGCCGGCGCGAGCTCGAGCTCCTCCGAGATCGGCCGCGCCGGGAAGTGGAACGGCACCGGCCCGTCGGGCTGGGCGTGCAGGAACTGGCGCACGAAGGGGTCGTCGGAATCGAGCATCTCCTGCGTGGGCCCGTGGCCGACGATGCGCCCCTCGCCCATCACGAACAGGTAGTCGGCGAGCTTCACCGCCTCGGGCACGTCGTAGGTCACCACGACCGAGGTGCTGCCCAGCGCGTTGCTCAGCGAGCGGATGAGGTTGCAGATCACGTTGAGCGTGATGGGGTCCAGCCCCGCGAACGGCTCGTCGTAGATGAGGAGGTCGGGGTCGAGCGCGATGGCGCGCGCGAGCGCGACGCGCCGCGACATGCCGCCGGAGAGCTCGGTGGGGTAGAGCGAATGCGCGCCGCGCAGTCCGACCGCGTGCAGCTTCATCTTCACGAGGTCGGAGATGATCTCCTCGGGCAGCGCGGTGTGCTCGCGCATCGGGAAGGCGATGTTCTCGAAGACGGTGAGGTCGCTGAAGAGGCCGCCCTTCTGGAACATCATGCCGATCTGCCGGCGCAGGCGGTAGAGCCCGTCGTGGTCGAGCGCGTGCACGTCCTGTCCGCACACCTTGACGGTGCCGCGCGCGGGCTTGAGCGCCCCGCCGATGAGCTGCAGGAGCGTCGTCTTGCCGCAGCCGCTCGCGCCCAGGATGGCCACCACGCGGCCGCGCGGGATGTCGAGCTCCAGCCCCTCCAGCACCTTGCGCCTGCCGTAGGCGAAGTGGAGGTCGCGGATCTCGATCAGGTTGTCGCATTCGGCATCGAGCATCCCGGCATTGTAAGCTAGGGGTCATTCCTGGAGATGACCATGGCGGAAATCCGCAACCTCGCCGTCTTCTGCGACTTCGAGAACGTCGCGCTCGGCGTGCGCGAGGCGAAGTACGACCGTTTCGACATCAGCAAGGTGCTCGAGCGCCTGCTGGTCAAGGGCAGCATCGTGGTGAAGAAGGCCTACTGCGACTGGGAGCGCTACAAGGAGTTCAAGGCGCCCATGCACCAGGCCTCCTTCGAGCTGATCGAGATCCCGCACGTGCGCATGTCCGGCAAGAACTCGGCCGACATCCGCATGGTCGTCGACGCGCTCGACCTGTGCTACACGAAGAGCCACGTGGACACCTTCGTGATCGTCTCCGGCGATTCCGACTTCTCCCCGCTCGTCTCCAAGCTGCGCGAGAACGCGAAGACGGTGATCGGCATCGGCGTGAAGAAGAGCACCTCGGACCTCCTCATCGCCAACTGCGACGAGTTCATCTACTACGACGACCTGGTTCGCGAGCTGCCGAAGCGCCAGCCCGCCCGCAAGGCCGAGGGCAAGCCGGCCGCGGCCGCGAAGGAGAAGGACAAGGAGAAGGACCGCGAGCGCGACAACGGCGGCGGCGCGGGCAAGAAGCAGGAGGCCTTCGACCTCGTGCTGGAGACGATCGACGACCTCGTCGACGAGCGCGGCGTGGAGGAGACGCTGTGGGGCTCGATGGTGAAGCAGGCCATCAAGCGCCGCAAGCCCGGCTTCAGCGAGAGCTACTACGGCTACCGCTCCTTCAACCAGCTCCTCGAGGAGCTCGAGGACAAGGGCCTCGTCGACCTCGAGCGCGACGACAAGAGCGGCGGCTACACCATCCGCTCGGTGGCGCCGGCCGAAGACTAGCGCGGCGGCGCGGCGCGGCCGCGGGCCGCGAGCGCGCGCGCGATCGCCGCATCCACCCGCGCGGCCCAGGCCGAGTCCACCTCGAACGGCGCGGCGGCCTGCGCCACCCAGGCGCGAGGCCACGCGCCCTCGGTGGAAACCGCCTTGCCCTGCAGCGTGGCCGCCGCGCCCGGCGCCGCGCGCGCGAGGAAGACGTCGTTGCGGTTGGCGAGGTCGCCCGTGGTGCGCGCGAAGAGCGACAGGAACGCCGACCCGGAGCCCGCGATCCCCATGTAGTCGCCGAGGAAGAGGCCGTTGGCGTTGGGCGCCGTGGCGAGGTCGAAGGCGGCGGCGAGCCGGGTCTCCGTCCACGTCGTCCCGTCGAGCGAGCGCGCCAGGAAGTAGCCCGTGGGCAGCGTCGCGGCGTCGGCCGTGTTGTCGCGCAGGTCGAAGTAGGCCACGCCGACGGTGCCGTCGGCCAGCACGTGCACGTTGGGCGTGAAGGCGGTCACCGCGGGGTCGGGATTCACGCGCACCGGCGCCGACCACGTGAGGCCGCCGTCGAGGGAGCGCGAGTAGGCGATGCCGTCGCGCGCGCCGCCGGAGAAGCGGGAGTCCTGCCATGCGACGTGCAGGGAGCCTCCCGGGCCCGCGGCGGCGCTCGGGATGATGGCCCCGTCGCGGATCGTCGTCCCGGTCTCCGGGTCGCGCGCGCCGATCGCGAGGTGGGAGGCGATCGTCACCGGCGCCGACCAGGTGGCGCCGCGGTCCGTCGAGCGCAGGGCGATGACCGAGGCGCTCCGGGGGCCGGACTGGGTCCCGTCGATCCTCGTCGCGACGTTGACGAGCGTGCCGTTGGCGAGGACCACGACGAGGTTGCCGATGGTCTGGGCGTTGGCGCCCGGGTCGAAGATCGCGCGCGCGGCCTCCCACGAGGCCCCGGCGTTCACGGTGCGCGCGAAGTAGGCCGGCCCGCCACCCGGGTCGGCGAGGCGGTCCCACGCGGCGTAGGCGAAGCGGGCGTCGAGCGGATCCGCGGTGATGGCATTCTTGTCGTTGAAGTACGGGGTCGTCTCGGCGATGAGCGCGACAGCGTTGCCCCAGCTGCGGCCGCCGTCGGACGAGCGCGAAACGAGCATGGCGTTGTCGGGGCCGGTCGTGGATAGCGACATCGCCCACGCGGTGCCGTCGGGCCCGAAGGAGACCCAGGGGTCGGTGGCACGGTCGTAGTCGCCGCCGTTGGCCGCCGTGCCGCCCCCGCAGCGCGAGAAGGCCATCGCCTGCCGCGTCCAGGTGGCGCCGCCGTCGAACGACACCGCCGAGACGAGGCCGCGCGCCGATCCGTTGGACCAGCGGTCCTGCTGCCACATGGCGAGCAGGTGCGAGGGGTTCGCCGGGTTGACGGCCAGGCTGGGCTCGACCTCGGCATTGACGTACAGGGTGCCGTTCGTCCCGCCGCAGCCCGCCGCGAAGGGCGAGGGCCCGGAGACGAGGCCGGCGGCCGCGAGGGGCGGCGAGGGAGCCGGGGACGAAGTCCCGCCACCGCCGCCAGAACAGGCGGCCAGGGCCGTCGCCGCAAGTGCGACCAGGAACGGTGACGTGCGCGCTCTCATTCTTCCTCCCCGGGTACCTTGAAGTCCTGCACGCGATTCTGGGGCCGCGCGGGCCGCCGCGTGTCGCAATCTGTTACGCGCCGGCGTCGCGCGGGGCGCCGGCGTAGAATCGGGATACCAGAAGAAGATCGGGCGCACTCAACCTCCAGGGAGAATCCGGAATGGGTCTCGTCGACCGCGTCAAGAACATCCTGCTCACCCCCAAGACCGAATGGCCGGTCATCGAAGCGGAGAGCTCATCCACGGGCGACCTGATGGGCGGCTACGTCGCCCCGCTCGCCGGCATCGCCGTGCTGTGCGGCTTCGTGGGCCATTCCATCGTGGGGATGAGCATGCCCTTCGTGGGCACGTACCGCATCCCCATCATCGCCGGCATCTCGATGGCCGTCTTCTCCTTCGCGATGGCCTTCGTCGGCATCTTCATCCTCTCGCTCATCATCAACGCGCTCGCACCCACCTTCGGCGGGGAGAAGAACCCCGCCCAGGCGATGAAGGTGGCGGTCTACTCGTACACGCCGGCGTGGATCGCCGGGGTGCTCGGCATCATCCCGGCCCTGGGACTCATCGGCGTGCTGGTCTCGCTCTACGGCCTGTACCTCCTCTACCTGGGGCTGCCGCGCCTCATGAAGAACCCGGAGGAGAAGTCGATCGGCTACACGGCGGTCGTCGTGATCTGCGCCATCGTGATCGGCTTCGTGATCTCGCTCATGGCGGGCGGCATCATGGCCCTCACCGGCGGCGGCATGGGCATGATGGGGGCGATGTCCGGCGGCGGGTCCTCCGCGGTCACCTTCGACAAGGACTCGCCGATGGGCAAGCTCGAGGACTTCGGCAAGAAGATGGAGGAGGCGGGCAAGAAGATGGAGGCCGCGCAGAAGAGCGGCGACCCGCAGAAACAGATGCAGGCGGCCATGGAGGGCCTGGGCGCGGCGCTCGGCGGCGGCAAGCGCTTCGAGCCGGTGGGC
>PQAI01000113.1 GCA_003105245.1 Betaproteobacteria bacterium
ACCTGCGGCGTGCAGTCCCGGGCTTCCTGCCAGCGCAGGTGCAGGTTCCTGGTCCGCAGGTTGTCCTGGCCCTTCTTCCAGTCATCGCCCTCCATGCCGAAGGGCGGGTTGGTCGCCCGGTAGGTGACGTTCTGGTCCTTGTCGATCACCTCGTAGCAGTTGAATGCCCAGGCATTGGCGGCCCCGAGGGACAAGGCGAGCACGGCGGCGATGGCGAAACGGTCCTTGCGCATGTTGGGTACCTCGGTGAAGTAAGGAGCGTAGGCTGTTGATATTGGCGGGTTATCGGCCAGTCGTCCAGAGGATTATCGTCCCGGTTCCGTGGCCTTGGCCAGCGGTTCCTCCGGCGGGGCCAAGGCCAGGGCCCGGCGCGCCTCGGCCTGGAGGGCGCGCCAGGTCTCCTCGGACTGGCCCTTCTTCGGGAAGGTGGTGGCGATCCGCCGGACCACCTCCTCCAGCGCCCCTGCCCGGGCCAATGCCGCCCGGTAGTCCACGGCGTCCACCAGGTCGACCGCCCGGTCCTGGCACACCCCGATGCACTGGGCCGGTCCCTCCAGCCTGCCGCAGCCTATGCACTGCCACGCCTTGATGATCTCCGCCATGTCGATTCCTTGAACCAGTCCGGTTGCCGGGCCCGCCCGGGGGTGGTATCTTAAGCTGCATTATAAATACTGCTTAAAAACTCCGCATGACCTACGTCGTCACCGAAGCCTGCATCAAGTGCAAGCACACCGATTGCGTGGACGTCTGCCCCACGGACGCCTTCCGCGAGGGCCCCAACTTCCTCGCCATCGACCCGGACGAGTGCATCGACTGCACCCTGTGCGTCCCCGAGTGCCCGGTGGAGGCCATCTTCGCCGAGGACGACGTGCCCAAGGCCCAGCGCGAGTTCATCGCCCTCAACGCGGATCTCGCCAAGCTCTGGCCGCCCATCGTGGAGAAGAAGGACGCCCTCCCCGATGCCGACGACTGGGCCAAGGTGAAGTCCAAGCGCGCCGAGCTCGACCGCGGCGCGGCCGCCTGAATCCCCCATCACGAACCGGAGAATCCCCATGAACCAGCCCGCCCACGCGCACGTCCACCTCTCCCCCGACCGGATCTACCCCTTCGACGCCCGCGGCATCGCCAAGCGCTTCCGCCACGCGGCCATCTTCGGGGCCCTGGACGCGCTGCAGCCCGGCGACACGATGCGGTTCGTGAACGACCACGATCCCCTGCCCCTCCTCGCGCAGCTCCAGGCGCGCTATGGCTCGTCCGTGTCGATCGAGTACCGCCAGAAGGAACCGGGCGCGATCGTGATCGACTTCGTGGTCCAGCAGTAACGGGCTAGATCCCCGTCGCCTCGCGCATCAGCTCGCGCCAGCGCGCGTAGCGCCGCCGGAGGGCCTCGTCCGCCTCGGGCGCGAAGACCTCCTCGGAGGCGGCCTCGTTCCATTTCTCCGGCATTCCGGCCGCGAGGTAGCCGATCCCCCGCGCAGTGGCCTCCGCGTCGTCGCGCCGGTGCACGGGGAGGCCGCTCACGGAGGCGAGCCTGCGGCACAGCCCGTCGAAGCGCGAGACCCCGCCGCTCACCCGGATGCGGCGCGCGGGCGGAACGTACTTGCCGATCTCGTCCATGTTGGCCTGGAGCAGGAAGGCCATGCTCTCCACGACCGCCACCGCCTTCTGCCAGGGCTCGCCCTCCCCCACGAAGCGCGAGGGGAAATCCGGTTTCCAGAACGGACCGCCCAGCCCGGCGATGCCGTTGAGGAAGAGCGGCGGCTCCGAGGGCATGGCCAGCCACTCCGGCAGCTTCTCGATGGCATCCGCGATTCCCAGCTCGGTGCGCAGCCATTCCAGCGCCGTGCCAGCGCCGTTCACGTTGCCCTCCACCGCGAAGACGGTCCGCCGGCCGTCGTCGAGGATGATCCCGGTGAGGCTCCTCGGCGCGTAGGGCGGCTCCGTGGTGACGGCGCGCTGCACGAAGGCGCTGGTGCCGATGTTCACGTAGGCGGAGTCCTCCTCGGGCCAGCCGAAGGCGAAGACGGCCGCCGACTGGTCGCCGTTCACCGCCACGAGCGGCACGGTGAGTTCGCCCACGCGCATCGTCCCGTAGCGGTGGCAGGTGGGAACGCTTCGCGGCAGGTGTCCGGGCGGAATCCCGAAGAGCGCGAGKAGCTCCAGGTCCCAGTCRCGCGTGTGGATGTTCCACAGCTGCGTGCGCGCGGCGCAYTGCGGATCGGCCTTCATGGACTGCTCGGCGGTGAGGCGGTAGACGAGGAAGCTCGCCTGCGGCCCCCAGCACAGCGTCCCGTCCGCCAGCGCCTCGCGCACCGCCGGCAGGTTGTCCAGCGCCCAGCGCAGCTTGCTCGCCCCGTAATGCGCGGACAGGAAGAGCCCGGTCTTGCGGTGGACCTCCTCCGCCTGCGGCTCGAACTGCCGCAGCCACTCGTGCGCGCGGCGGTCCTGCCAGCTGAACACCGGCGAGAGCGGCCGGCCGCCGTTGGAATCCCAGCAGGCGCAGCTCGCGCGCTGGCTCGCGAGCCCCGCGGCCACGATGTCCTGGCGGCGGTCCCCCAGCTTCACGATCGCCTGCAGGACCGCGGCGTAGATGGAGGCGACCATCGCCTCGCCGTCCTGCTCGGCCCGGTCGGGCTGCGGGCGGACGAGGCCCAGGTCCTTCGAGCCGGTGGCCACCACCTCCCCGCGCGCGTCCAGGACCACCGCGCGGCTTGCGTGGGTGCCCTGGTCGATCGCGAGGTAGAGAGGCTCCCCGCTCACGGGGAAATCACCCCGTCAGGCCGGCTCCGCCACCGAGGGCAGCCCCGCCAGCGCCATGGCGAGCTCCTTCTCGTCGTAGTCGATGTCCTTCAGCTTGCCGCCGAAGTAGTCGATGTAGGCCTGCATGTCGAAGTGGCCGTGGCCGCACAGGTTGAAGAGGATCGAGCGCGAGACGCCCTCCTCCTTGCACTTGAGGGCCTCGACGATGGCGCCCTTCACCGCGTGGTTGGCCTCCGGCGCCGGGACGATGCCCTCCGCGCGGGCGAACTGCACCCCCGCCTCGAAGCACGCCATCTGGTGGTAGGCGGTCGACGTGATGAGCCCCAGCTCCTGCAGGTGCGAGACCAGCGGCGCCATGCCGTGGTAGCGCAGGCCGCCGGCGTGGAAGCCTGGCGGGGTGAAGGTCGAGCCCAGCGTGTGCATCTTCGTGAGCGGCGTGAGGTGCGCCGTGTCGCCGAAGTCGTAGGCGTAGCGCCCGCGCGTGAGGCTGGGGCAGGCGGCCGGCTCGACGGCGACGATGCGCACTTTCCTGCCGCCGCGAAGCTGCGCGCCGATGAACGGAAAGGCGATGCCGGCGAAGTTGGAGCCGCCGCCCGTGCAGCCCACGATCACGTCGGGGTAGTCGCCCGCCATCTCGAGCTGCGCGATGGCTTCCTGGCCGATCACCGTCTGGTGCAGGAGCACGTGGTTGAGCACGCTGCCCAGCGCGTACTTGGTGTCGTCGCGCTGCGCGGCCACTTCCACGGCCTCCGAGATGGCGATCCCGAGGCTGCCCGGATGGTCGGCGCGCTTGGCGAGGATCTCGCGGCCGGAGTGCGTCTCGTTGGAAGGGGATGCGACGCAGCGCGCGCCGTAGGTCTCCATGAGGGCGCGGCGGTAGGGCTTCTGGTCGTAGGAGACGCGCACCATGAAGACCTGCACCTCCAGGCCGAAGACGGAGCCCGCGAAGGCGAGCGAGCTGCCCCACTGCCCTGCTCCCGTCTCGGTGATGAGCCGCTTCACGCCCGCCTGCTTGTTGTAGAAGGCCTGGGCCACGGCGGTGTTGGGCTTGTGGCTTCCCGCGGGCGAGACGCCCTCGTACTTGTAGTAGATGCGCGCCGGGGTCTGCAGCGCCTTCTCCAGGCGGCGGGCGCGGTAGAGGGGCGTGCACCGCCATTGCTTGTAGACGTCCCTCACCGGCTCGGGAATCGGGATCTCGCGCTCGGTGGAAACCTCCTGGAGGATCAGCTCCATCGGGAAGAGCGGCGCCAGGTCGTCGGGGCCGATGGGCTTCTTCGTGCCCGGATGCAGCACCGGCGGCAGCGCCTTGGGCAGGTCGGCCGCGATGTTGTACCAGGACTTCGGGATGCTCTCTTCGCCAAGAAGGTACTTGACGGTGTCGCTCATGGTCTTCTCTCTCTCCGCAAATGGACGAAGCGTGTCTCGGGCACCAGTTTACCCGTGCCCGGGACACGCCATCGACCATCGGGCCGCCGGCGCTTGACGCCGGTCAACCGGCCACGCGCCGCCGGCCTACGCGAACGTGTCGCGCATGAGGGTGCGGAACCAGACGAACATGTCCTCGTAGTGGTCCTTGCTCGCCGCGAGTGCCTCGCCCGAGGCCCCCGGCACGGTCTTCATCGTCCCGGTGGCGGGATCGTAGGCGAACACGGCCGTGAGCCAGGAGGCGGTCGACAGCGTGATGGGCGAGTAGCACGAGGAGTTGGTCACCGGCGAGGGATCGGGGAGGTTTCCGCCCAGCAGCCGCAGGATCGCATCGGCGCAGACCTTGCCTTCCTGGTTGCCGATGTGGCCCGCCTTGGGCTGCGTCGTGGCGGAAGCGTCGCCGATCACGTGGATGCCGCCCATCGCGGTCGACTCGTAGCTCAGCACGTCCACGCCCGCGAAGCCGCGGGCGGCGTTGCCCACGCCGATGTCGGCCAGCAGGCGCGGGCCCACGTTGGTGGGGATCACGTTGAGCGCGTCGCCCCGGAACGGGCCCATCGCGGTGTGAACGGTGCGCGTGGCCGTGTCCACCGAAGTCACCGGCGCGTTGGGCACGTAGGTGATGACCCCCGCGTGCGTCACCTCGAATGCGCGCGTGAAGTTCTCGCGCTCCGCGGTGATTCCGGCGTTCGCGTCGAGGACGACCACCCTCGCCCCGGGGCGGTTGCGCTTCAGCCAGTCCGCCACCACGCAGGCGCGCTCGTAGGGCCCGGGCGGGCAACGGTACGGCGTCGGCGGAATCGTCATGACGAAGGTCCCGCCCGCCGGGATGGCCCGGATCTGGTCGCGCAGCAGCAGCGTCTGCGGCCCGGCCTGCCAGGCGTGGGGCGCGAGCGAGCGCGCTTCCGGCGTCTCCAGGCCCGCGGGCCAGGCGAAGTCGATGCCGGGCGCCACGACCAGCCGGTCGTAGTCGAGCACCTGCAGGCCGGAGGCCGTGGCCACGGTGAGCCGCCTGGCGATCGGATCGGCGCCCACCGCCTCGCCCTGGACCACCTTGACGCCGTAGGTCGAGGCGAGGCGCCCGTAGTCGAACGCGAGGCTCGTCATCGCCACCGTGTCGGTGAGCACGAGGTTCGAGAGGATGTTCGAGGTGTAGCGTGGCGCGCGCTCGACGAGGGTGACCTGCACGCCCGCGCCGCCCCACAGGCGAAGGAACTTGGCCACCGACGCCCCGGCCATGCCGCCGCCCACCACGACGACGCGCCCCGAAAGCCCCGTGGAGGGCAACGCGGCAGTCGAAGTGGCGGTCGTGCCGGACGAGGACGCGGATTCGTGGTCATCGTCGTCGGCCAGCACGGCGGGGGGAAGCCCGGCGGCGGCAAGCATCGCGGCGAGGCGGGAGATGAACTGCCTTCTGTTGTTGGTCATGGTCGGTCCCTTCCTCAGCGCTTCTGCTTCGAGAAATAGTCGGCGATGGAGCGCAGCTGCGCGTCGGTGTAGCCCAGCGCGTGGATGGTCATGATCTCGCCCCGCTTGTTCTCCGCCTTCATCTCGCGCAGCTCGCCGTAGATCTCGGAAGCGGACTTGCCCGCGAGGCGCTCGAAGGTGCCGTCGCCCCGCCCGTCGGTGCCGTGGCACTGGAAGCAGTTGGAGGCGAGAAGGCGCCCCGGGTGGGGGGGAGTACCGGTCTGCTGGGCACTCGCGGCGGCGGCGCCTAGGGCGGCGAGCGTGATGACGATCGTTCTTTTCATGGAAGGCTCCTGGGTCCAAAGGGAACTTGAATGGGCGCATCGAAAGAGCAGAATGGATGCCACTATGAATTCCCTCGCCTTAACAAAGGCTTAAGGTCTCCAGGGGGATTCCCCGGTTCGCCTCCCGGCGACAGGCGAAATACCCCCTTCGCGCCAAGCCCTTGAAACGCCGGGCCTTTTGGTGTCGCTTTCCGGCGTCGAAACGGAATTCAGGCTTTCTTGAACCAGTTCATGTAAGAGCCGGAGGGTCTTTCCCACAATGTGGTCACGCTGCGGCCGAGCCCCGTCCCGCAACCACAACGCCAAGGAGAAACGCACCATGTCCGCCATCGCCACGCTGAAGCGCACCGTTCCCGTCGCGGCGGCCGTACTCGCCCTGTCGGTGGCGAGCGCGTTCGCGCAGGAGAAGAAGGAGCAGCACCCGACCTCGGAGGCCGAGATCAAGTACCAGGCCGGCGGCTCGCCGCTCGCCGCGGTCGACATGTACCAGGACATCAACCCGAAGGCCCCGCCGATGACCAAGGCGGAGTTCGACAAGGCGCGCCAGATCTACTTCGAGCGTTGCGCCGGCTGCCACGGCGTGCTGCGCAAGGGCGCCACCGGCAAGCCGCTCACCCCGAACATCACCCTCGAGCGCGGCACGGAATACCTGAAGGTCTTCATCAAGTACGGCTCGCCCGCGGGCATGCCCAACTGGGGCACCTCCGGCGACCTGAGCGACGCCGAAGTGGACCTCATGGCCCGCTACGTGCAGCAGACGCCCCCCACCCCGCCGGAATTCGGCATGGCCGAGATGAAGGCGACGTGGAAGGTCATCGTCCCGCCGGACAAGCGTCCGACGAAGAAGATGAACAAGTACAACCTCGACAACATCTTCTCGACCACGCTGCGCGACACCGGCGAGGTGATGCTGATCGACGGCGACACCAAGAAGGTCATCAACATCGTGAAGACCGGCTACGCGGTGCACATCTCGCGCACCTCGGCGTCCGGCCGCTACCTCCTGGTGATCGGGCGCGACGCCAAGATCAACATGATCGACCTGTGGATGGAGAAGCCCGACAACGTGGCCGAGATCCGCACGGGCCTGGAGGCGCGCTCCGTCGAGACCTCCAAGTTCAAGGGCTACGAGGACAAGTACGCGATCGCCGGCTCCTACTGGCCGCCGCAGTTCGTGATCATGAAGGGTGACACGCTCGAGCCGCTGAAGATCGTGGCGACCCGCGGCATGACGGTCGACACCCAGGAATACCACCCCGAGCCCCGCGTCGCCGCCATCGTCGCCTCCCACTTCAAGCCCGAGTTCGTGGTGAACGTGAAGGAGACGGGCAAGATCCTGATGGTGAACTACAAGGACATCGACAACCTGCAGATGACCGAGATTCCGACCGCCCGCTTCCTGCACGACGGCGGCTGGGACTCGACGCACCGCTACGTGCTGATGGCCGCCAACCAGTCGAACAAGATCGCCATCGTCGACGCGAAGGAAGGCAAGAAGGTCGCGATCGTCGAAGTCGACAAGATCCCGCACCCCGGTCGCGGCGCCAACTTCGTGCACCCGAAGTGCGGTCCCGTCTGGGCCACCGGCCACCTGGGCAGCGAGAAGATCGCCTTCATCGGCACCGACCCCGTCAAGAACAAGCAGCACGCCTGGAAGGTCTGCGAGATGGTCGACGGCCAGGGCGGCGGCAACCTCTTCATCAAGACCCACCCGAAGAGCACCAACCTGTGGGTCGACACGCCGCTCAACCCGGACCCGAAGGTCCACCGCTCGATCGCCGTCTTCAACATCAAGGACCTGAAGGCCGGCTTCAAGGTGCTGCCCATCTTCGAATGGGCCGGCATCAAGGGCGAGGCCGCGGGCCGCGTCGTGCAGCCCGAGTACAACAAGGCGGGCGACGAGGTGTGGTTCTCGATCTGGAGCGCGAAGAACCAGGAATCCGCGATCGTCGTGGTCGACGACAAGACCCTCAAGCTCAAGACCGTGATCAGGGACCCGAAGCTCATCACCCCCACGGGCCACTTCAATCTCTACAATACGCAGCACGACGTCTATTGAAGGGTTGTTCGATGCACCTCCCTGTTAGCCGGCGTATCCACGCCGGCTTTTTTTTGCCCGCGGCCGCCTGCCTGATCGCGGCGGCCCCGGTGAAGGCGGCGGCCCTCGAGGCCGCCTCCGCCGACGGCCGCTACCGGCTGGCGACGGACGATGCGGCGAAGGACCTGGTCGTGCTCTCTGGGGCCGACGGCCGGGAGCTTCGCCGCATCCCCCTTTTGGACCGCAACCGGCGCGCAGGCAAGCTCGGCTGGATCATCGACCTGCCGCGGCGGCAGAGCTTCCTCGCCGGCTTCGAATCGCTGCCGGAGGCGTGGGAGCTTCCCTATTCGGCCCGAACCGAGCCGGTCTACGACGGCCTGGTCCACGACTACCGCATGGGTGAAGGGATCGCCGACCGCGGTCCCTTGCCCGTGCGGCGCATCCCCCTTTCCGCCGCGATGCCGAAGCCCGTTCCCGACGAGCGCCAGGTCCACGTGTCGTGGGCCGATCCGTCGGCACCCGGCAAGCTCAACGTCCTGAACCTCGACGTGCGGCGCATCGTGGCGCAGGTCGACGCGCCGGTGCGCTCCGATGCCGCCCCGCGCGAACCCGCGCCCGCGGAACCTCCCCCTGCCCCGCCCTCCGGGCTGCCCAAGATCGAGAAGGTGCAGGTCGTCGCGGCGGTGAGCCGCGTGCAGGAGCTCGTCGAGTCGGTGCCGGCCACCGTGAGCGTGATCGAACGCGACGATGTCTTCCGGGAAGCCGCCGGCAACCTGCGCGACCTGGTGCGCTACGAACCCGGCGTCACCATCGAGAACACGCCCACGCGCTTCGGCCTGGGCAACTTCAACATCCGCGGCCTCGAGGGCAATCGCGTCCAGATGACCGTGGATGGCATCCGCCTGCCCGAGAGCTACCGGGTGGGAAGCTTCTCCAACGCTTCGCGCAACGCCCTGGGCATCGGCCTGTTGCGGCAGGTCGAGATCGTGCGCGGACCGTCCTCCGCCATCCACGGCTCCGACGCGCTGGCCGGGGTGGTGGCCTTCACCACGCTGGACCCGTCGACCTTTCTCGCCGGCGGCAAGTCCGTCGGGGGCGAGGCCTTCGCGGCGCACGCCGACGCCGACAGGTCCAGCGGCATCGGCGGCGCCGTCGCRCTCGCCGCCGGCCAGACGCAGCTCCTCGTCGGCGCCGAGGCGAGCCGCGGCCACGAGACCGCCAACATGGGGACCGTGGGCGGCACCGGCACCTCCCGCACCGAGCCCAATCCCCAGGACACGCGMACCGACGCGCAGCTCGTGAAATGGGTGATCCCCRCGGCCTCGGGATGGCGCTACGTCCTCACGGCCGAGCGCTTCGCGCGCGACGTGGCCACCGACGTGCTYTCCCTCAACCCGCAGTCCACGCGCACGGTGAGCCTCACCGGCGACGACAGCCAGCGGCGCACCCGCTACAGCGCCGAGGCCGTGGGCTACGAGGTGGGGCCGTTCTCGCGCGCTTCGCTCACGGCCTTCTACCAGACCGCCGAGGTGCGCCAGGACACGGTGGAGGTGCGCGCCAACACGACCGCCGTCTGCCTGTCGGCCCCCGGCAACGTGACCTGCGCGCGCGCGCCGAGCTTCACCTACGACGTCGACGATCGCGGGCTGGTCGCCATCGGCGAGGCGGAGGCTTCCTGGGGCGGGCTCGCCCACCGCATCGTCGCCGGGGCCGAGTACTCGCGCATGCGCACCACGGAGATGCGCGACGGCACGCAGACCAACCTCAACACGGGGCAGGTCTCGAACGTCGTCGGCGGCGAGGCGATGCCCACGCGCGACTTCCCCGTGACCGAGACGGACCGCTTCGGCGCCTTCGTGCAGGATTCCTTCGAGGCCCTCGACCCTCGCCTCACCTGGATCCCGGGCGTGCGCTTCGACCTCTACCGGCTCAGGCCCCAGGAGGACGCCCTCTTCGCCGCGGCCAACGGCAACCGGCCCGTCGCGTCCCTCTCCGACCAGGCGGTCTCGCCCAAGCTGGGCCTGCTCTTCAAGCAGAACGAGAGCCTCACCTGGACCGGGCAGCTCGCCACCGGCTACCGCGCGCCGCCGGCCGCGGACCTGAACATCGGTCTCACCAGCCTGCCCGCGGGCTACACGGTGATCCCCAATCCGGACCTCGTTCCCGAGCGGTCCTTCGGCGCTGAAGCCGGCTTCCGGGTGAAGTCGGGCGCGGTGGAGGCCATGCTCACGGCCTACTACACGCGCTACAACGACCTCATCGTCTCGCGCGCCGCGCTCGCCTGCCCCGGCGACCCGAATTGCGTCCCCGGCGCCACCGGCACCTTCCAGTCGCAGAACATCTCGGACGCACGCATCTACGGCCTCGAGGGTCGTCTCTCCTGGCGCTTCGCCCGCGGGTGGACCGCGCGCGCGGCCTTCTCGCTCCCGCGCGGCGACGACGAGACGAAGAACGCGCCCCTCAACACGATCGAGCCGCCGCGGCTCGTGGCGGGCATCGGGCACGAAACCGCCACCTGGGGCGCGATGCTGCACCTCACGCACGCCTGGGAACAGACGCGGGTCGACCCGACGAGCGGGGTGCGCTTCGTGCCGCCCGCGTGGACCACCGTCGACCTCACCGCGTGGTTCAAGCCGTGGCGGTCCCTGGAGATCGCCGCGGGGGTCTTCAACCTGGCCGACGAGAAGTACTGGCTGTGGTCGGACGTGAGGGGAATCACGAACCTCCCGGCGGCCAGCTACGACCGCTACACGCAACCGGGCCGCAACTACGGCGTCAACGCGCGCTGGACGTTCTGAGCGGGGCTCCCGCCCCGCCCGGCCCGGTCACTGGAACGGCTCGGCCCGCTTGATGAGCTCGTCGAGCCCCGGCTCGCTCGGGTTGCGCGGCTTGCCCGGGTGGATGATCGCCACCTGGCAGGTCTCCGCGGCCTCGACGAGCTGCCGGAAGGTGCCCGCGTTCGCATCCTTGATGTAGGCCTGCTTGTTGTCGTTGTAGGCGAACATCAGCGGGTTGATGATCTGGCACTCGTTGCAGCTCGGGCAGCGGGCCGTCTCGATCCACGGGTCGTCCGAGGCGACCTTCTCCTCGGGGGCAGCCTCGGCCGCCGCCGCCGCAGGCGCAGCCGGTGCGCCAGGCGCCGGGGCCGCTTCGGCGCTCGCCGGAGCGGCCGTGGCGGCGGACTTGCGCAGGGCCTCGATCTCGGCGTTCTTCTGCGCCTCCCAGGCGGCCTTCTCGCGCGCGAGCAGGCGCTCGGCGTGCGAGTCGTGGATGCCGCCGTGCTCCTGGAGCCGGTGCCAGAGCAACATGCACCGGCGCGTGGCCTGCATCATCCTCATGTCGACGATCACGCGGTGCAGGACGTCCTTGTCGTCCACGGCCAGCAGGTACGGGACCCGCTCGGCGGCCTCGCGCTCCGGCAGCGCCAGCCACTGCGCGGCGGGGACCATGGAGGCGGTCCAGCGGTCGCGCCCGACGACGGCGAAGTGCTCGGCATTGCGCTGGTCGCAGAGGGCGAAGTCGGCGTAGGTGAAGGCGATCTCCGAGCGCACGCGCTGCAGTCCCTCGTCGGCGTACTCGAAGGGCTCCACCGGCCAGTCCGTCTCCGGGTTGCGGTTGTGCTCGAGGGAGAAGCGCGTCGCCCAGTTCTCGCCCCCGGCGGCGTCGTAGACGAAGGCAGGGAAAGCCCGCGACTCCATCGCCGCGGCCGCCGTGAGGTAGCGCGGCAGATCCCCCGCGGCCTCTGGCGCGCCCGCGAAGATGCTGAAGAGCGCCGGTCCCCGCGCGCCCATCCCGGCCTCGACGCGATGGCGCATGCGGTACAGGCTGGAGGCCGCGGCCTGAAGCACGAACATCCCGCCCAGCCCCATGGCCGTCGTGGCGAGCCGCGCGCTCCTCACGCCGAAGGCAAAGTGCCCCGTGCCCAGGGAGGCCTCCTCGAGGAGGTCGGTCACCTGCACCACCACCTTGACCGGCAGGCCCGATGAGAGCGTGTCCATGAGGCCCGCGTTCTCGGGCGCGTCGTTGCGGTCCGCGGGAATGCAGACCAGGTAGTCGGGGAAGAGCGCGAAATCGTCGGGCGAAAGCGAATTCTCGTCGTACGCCTCGAAGAAGGGATCGTGGTCCGCCTCGTTGTAGCCGTTCCTCGTCTCCAGCTCCGCGACCGCGATGGCCTTCACCAGCTCCACCACCTGCGGCAGGCGGTCGCGATAGGCGGCGACGGCGCCCGCGACGTTGTCGAACAGGAACTCGTGCGTGGCCTGCGCGGTGCCGAGCTTCGAGGGATGGAATCGCTGCGACTTGAGGACCGTGAGCGCCCATTCGATGCGCTTGCGCCTGCCCGGCGTGAGCTCGTCCTTGGGGGCGTTCTTGCCCACGAGCCGCGACATCGCCGCGAAGTCGAAATCGTCGGCGTGCATGCCGCCCACCGCCGCCTTGAGCGCGGCCGGCTTCTGCCCGGCTTCCGAGTGCACGAAGGCCGCCCGCAGGATGTCGGAGAGCTTGCGCTGCAGCGTGTCGAGGTGGCCGTGGAAGAGCGCGGCCTTCTGCGACTGGACGTGGCGCCAGGCGTGGATCATGAAGCGCGAAGGCAGGGCCTGGTCGCAGTCCACCAGGTCGCCGTCGACCTTGATCGTCCTGCCGGCGAGCGCGAGGATCTTCGACACGCTCTCGTCGGTGTCGCTGGTCAGGCGCGCGGCGGCGGCGGCCCACAGCTCCGAAAGCTGGCCGGGCCCCCCCTTGCCGAGCGCATGCCGCAGCTCGCGCTCGAGTCGCAGGACGTGCTTGCGAAGGCGCTCGCCCTCGATGCCCCGCGGCGCCAGCTCCTCCAGCGCGTGGTTCACCAGGACGGTGAGCGAGGCCACGAAGCCGTCGGCGATCCCGGGCTCCAGCAGCACCAGCGGAAAGTCGTGGCGCAGCTGCGCGAGGTCGCGGTAGCCGGCGAAGAGCGCCGGGCGCATGGAGCGCGCGTCGAGGGGCGCGAGTCCCTCCCCCGAGCGCCTGCCCGTCATGTGGAAGACCAGCTGATCCTGGAATTTCGCTGCCATGTCCATCTGAGCCTGCCTTTGCGGTCGTTGTCCCGTGACGGCGCCTAGGCGGCGCGCTGCCGGCCGTCTTCGTCCGGCCAGATCGTGAACTTGTCGAACTCGGCGTCGAGGCCCTTCCTCACCGCCTCCACCGTGCGCGGCTTGCCCGCCCCGCGCAGGTCCTCGTAGCAGGGCACCTCCGGGTTCTGGTAGAGGATGCCGACCGGGATCGGGTCCTCCTCGGAGGCGATCTCGCGGGCCTTGTGGATGTCCAGCGGGTCGTGCGCGCGCTGGTTCTTGTAGATCCGGCCGAGCTCGGCGCTGGGCCGCAGGCCGTTGTCGTGGGTGAGGAGGAGCGTCTTGCCCGGATCGTGCAGCCAGGGCTCGAACATCTTCGGGAGGAACTCGGGGCAGCGCTGGATCACCCGGATGAACGAGAATCCGCGATGGTGGAAGGCCTTGGAGACGATGTCGTACATGAGCTCCGGGATCCAGTCCACGGCCTGCGCCACGAAGGAGACGTTCTGCACGCCGAGCGTCACCGTGAGCGGATTGAGCGCCTCGAGGACGGAGCCGCGCGGCGTCGTGTTGCTCTTGAGCCCGACCGGCGAGGTGGGCGAGGCCTGCTTCTTGGTGAGCCCGTACACGTGGTTGTCGTGCAGGATCACCGTGAGGTTCATGTTGTAGCGCAGCGCGTGGATCCAGTGCGCGGCGCCGATCGAGCAGCAGTCGCCGTCGCCGGTGTTCACGAACACGTGCAGGTCGGGCCTCGCCATCTTCACGCCCTGGGCGATGGGGAAGGCGCGCCCGTGGATGCCGTGGAAGCCGTAGGTCTTCATGTAGTGCGGGAAGCGGCTCGAGCAGCCGATGCCGGACACGAACACCGTCTTCTCGGGCGCGAGGTTCTCGTCGCGGCAGAGGCGCTGCACGGCGGCGAGGATGGCGTTGTCGCCGCAGCCGCTGCACCAGCGCGGCACGCCGCCCTGGTAGTCCTCGAGTTCGTGGCGCTCCTCGTGGAGCCTGATGATGCTCTGGGAGAGAGGGCTGGCCATGGCTATTTTCCTTCGTCGAGTTTGGCGCGCAGCACGGCGACCACGTTGCCGGGCTTGATGGGCTGCCCGCGAGCCTCGCTCCAGCAGTCGACGTCGACCAGGTAGCGCGAGCGCAGCATCATCGCGAGCGGGGTGTAGCGGCGGTTGTTCTCGTCGATGAGCTCGTCCTTGACGCTGTCGCCCCAGGTGCCCTCGATCGCCATCACCTTCCTGAAGCGCCTGAGGATCTCGCCGATGCCCGAGGGCATGGGCTGGATGAAGCGCAGGTGCAGCGAGGAGACCTTGCGGCCCTCGGCGCGCAGGCGATCGACGGATTCCTCGATCACGCCCTTGGTGCTGCCCCAGCCGACCACCAGCAGGTCGCCCTCGGGATCGCCGTAGACGGGCGGGGTCTTGAGCGTCTTCTGGAAGGCCGCGAGCTTGAGGCTCCTCGCGCGCAGGCTCTCCTCGTTGATCGAGGGATCGTAGGCCACCTTGCTGTTGCGGTCGTGCGCGAGCCCGGTGACGGTGTGCATGCCGCCCGGCTGCCCGGGCGAGAAGCGCCGCGCGATGCCCGTGACGGGATCCCAGTCGTAGGGCTTGGCCCCCGGGGGAAGCGGCGACTGGTCCACGGGCGGGGCGAGCCAGTCCTCGCTGAAGTGCGGCCGCGGGAACGGCGTCTGGGCCGTGGCGAGGCTCGCGTCCGAGAGCACCACCACCACCATGTTGAAGGTCTCGGCGATCTTCCTCGCCGTGATCATCGAGTAGAAGCAGTCCTCGATGCCGCTGACGGCCATCACSACCTTGGGCGCGTCGCCGTGGCTGCCGTAGATCGCGGTGAGCAGGTCGCCCTGCTCCACCTTGGTCGGCTGCCCCGTGCTGGGCCCGCCGCGCTGGACGTTGACGACCACCAGCGGGATCTCGGCCATGACCGCGAGCCCGATTCCCTCCTGCTTGAGCGAGTAGCCGGGGCCCGAGGTGATGGTGACCGCGCAACGCCCGGCGTAGGAGGCGCCGATCGCGAAGGCGCAGGCCGCGATCTCGTCCTCGGCCTGGTGGACCATGCCGCCCACCTTCTCGAAGCAGTCCGAGAGGTAGTGCGAGGCCGAGGTGGCCGGGGTGATCGGGTACATCGCGCAGATGTCCATGCCCGAGGCGAGGACCCCCAGCGCGATGGCCGTGTTGCCGTTGGTGACGACCTGCGGCACCGTGCTCTTGGTGGCGGGGATGGCGTACTTGAACGCGAGGTTGGCCTCGGCCCAGGCGAAGCCCGCCTCCAGCAGCTTCACGTTCGCGTCGATGACGGAGCGGTCCTTCTTGCCGAAGGTGAGCGCCACCTGGTCGCGGCCGAGCTGCAGGTCGAGGCTGTAGATGCTGAGCAGCATGCCCAGCACGAACATGTTCTTGCCGCGGCGCGGGTCGTTCATGAGCGAGCGGCACTCGCGCTCGAGCGGGATCTCGACCACGTTGAAGCCGTCCTTCACGAGGGACTTCACGGTGTCGTCGAAGCTCTTCACGATGGCCGGGTCGCGGTGCTCGCGCCACATGTTCTCCAGCAGGATCGTGGCGCCCTTCTTGAGCTCCCCGGCGCGCACGCGGCCCAGCAGCACCTGCTCGTTGAAGGCGACCGCGAGGTCGGTCTCGTCGCCGCCGTTGGTCACTGTCTTCGAGCCGATKCGGATGCGGATGCCGCTCGCGCCCGCCACGCTTCTCGCCGGCGGCTGGATCTCCGCGGGGATGATCTCGACCGTCCAGATGCCGTTGCCGCTTCGCGCGGCGATGGCCGCCAGGGACTGGCCGCAGCGCTGGGCGCCTTCGCCGGAGTCGCTGATCACCTCCACGATGTGCTCGGGCAGGGTGACGGCGGGCTTGGCGCGGGCGGGTGCCGCCTTGGCCTGGGTCTTTCGGTCCAGCTGGGCCGTTTCGCTCATGTTTCGCCTCGGGTTGCTCGCTTCGTGTGTCGGGTGGTGTCGGGTCGCGCGCTAGAGCAGCCGCACGCGGGCGAAGTTGTGCTCCTCGACCGGGATGCCGAAGCGCCGGCCGACCGGGTCGTCCGTCTCGGGGGCGTAGACGCAGTCGGTGTCGCGCAGGCCCAGGTAGGCCTTCATGGCGCGCGCGGCCTTCCGGCCCGCGCCCATCGCCTGGATCACCGTGGCCGCGCCCGTGACGATGTCGCCGCCGGCGTACACCCCGGCGATCGAGGTCGCGAGCGAGTCGTCGGTCTCGATGTAGCCCCACTTGTTGAGCTTGAGCTTCGAGGTCTGGCCGAGGATCGGGTTCGCGTTGGTGCCGATGGCGAAGACGACCATGTCGGTCTCGATCTCGAACTCGCTGCCCGGGACGGGCACGGGCTTGCGCCGGCCGGAGCTGTCGGGTTCCCCGAGCTCCATGCGGATGCAGCGCATCGCCCGCACCTTGTTGTTGGCGTCGCCCAGCAGCTCCACGGGGCTCGTGAGCCAGTTGAACTCGATGCCCTCCTCCTCCGCGTGATGCACTTCCTCGACCCGCGCGGGCGCCTCCGCCTTCGAGCGCCGGTAGACGCACATCACCTTCTCGGCGCCCAGGCGCATGGACACGCGCATCGCGTCCATGGCGGTGTTGCCCGCGCCGATCACCGTGACGCGCTTGCCCGGCTGCAGGGGCGTGTCGAAGTTCGGGAAGTCGCGCGCGCGCATGAGGTTGGCGCGCGTGAGCAGCTCGTTGGCCGAGAGCACGCCGTTCAGGCTCTCGCCCGGGATGCCCATGAAGCTCGGGTATCCGGCTCCCGTCCCGATGAAGACCGCGGCGAAGCCCATCTCCGTCACCATCTGCTCGATGGTGAAGAGCCGGCCCACCAGCGTGTTGCACTCGAAGCGGATGCCGAGCTTGCGCAGCTTCTCGATCTCGGCGTCGATCACGTCGTTGGGCAGGCGGAAGTCGGGAATGCCGTACTTGAGCACGCCGCCGGGCTGGTGGAAGGCCTCGTAGACCACGACCTCGCAGCCGGCCTTGGCCATGTCGGCCGCGCAGGCCATGCCCGCCGGCCCCGCGCCCACGATGCCCACGCGGTAGCCGCTGGGCTCGATGTAGGGGACGTTGGCCCACCCTTCCTTGATCGCCATGTCGCCCACGAAGCGCTCCAGGCGCCCGATGGCCACCGGCTCCAGGGTGTCGCCCACGGTGCACACGCCCTCGCACTGGCTCTCCTGCGGGCAGACGCGGCCGCAGACCGAGGGCAGCAGGTTCGTGTCGGTGATGATGTCGTAGGCGCCCTGGTAGTGCTTCTCGACGATCTTCTGGATGAAGCCCGGGATGTCGATGCTCACGGGGCAGCCGCGCACGCACGGCTCGTCGGCGCACTGCAGGCAGCGGTCGGCCTCGACGAGCGCCTCCTCGAGGCGGTAGCCGAGGGAGACTTCCTCGAAATTGCGCGCCCGCTCCTTCGGATCCTGCTCCTGGACCGGCGTGCGTTCCTGCGGGATGGTGCGAATCGTCTTCTTCTTTGCCATGGCCTGGTCCTCAACCGTCCGTCGACGGGCGGTCCAGCGCGACCGCCGGCTCCGGCGCCGCGGCGCCCTCGCCGCGGATGCGACAGCTTTCCTGGAAGCGCTCGAGCGCCTCCTTCTCCGCCTCCTTGTACCTGCCGAGCCTCGCCATGAGGTCGTCGAAGTCGACGAGATGGCCGTCGAAGTCCGGCCCGTCGACGCAGGCGAACTTCACCGTCTCGCCGATCTTCACGCGGCAGCCGCCGCACATGCCCGTGCCGTCGACCATCACCGGGTTCAGGCTCACCATCGTGCGGATCTTGTGCGGGCGGGTGGCCTCCGCGCAGCCCTTCATCATGATGGGCGGGCCGATGGCCACGAGCTCCTCGATGTCGGGGTGCTTCGCGATGGCCTGCTTGATGCCCTCGGTCACCAGGCCCTTGATGCCCGCCGAGCCGTCGTCGGTGCACACGATCAGCTCGTCGCATACCGCCCGGAACTTCTCGTCCCAGAAGACGAGGCCGCGGTTGCGGAACCCCACCACGCCGATCACGTAGGCGCCGCTTTCCTTCCACGCACGCGCCTGCGGGTAGATGGGCGCGACACCCAGGCCGCCGCCCACGCAGACCACCTTCTTCTTGCCGCCGATGTGGCTGGGGATGCCCATGGGGCCCACCACGGCGAAGAGCCGCGTGCCCACCTGGCAGTTCTGCTGCATCTCGCGCGTGGTCTTTCCCACGGCCTGGATCACGAGGGTGATGGTGCCCGCCTCGCGGTCGAAGTCGGCGATGGTGAGCGGGATGCGCTCGCCCTCCTCGCGCTCCATGACGATGACGAACTGGCCCGCCTTGGCCGCCTTGGCGAGCATCGGGTGCCGCACTTCGAGCAGGAACGTGACGTCCGAAAAGTCCTCGCGCGCGACGATCTCGAAGGACGACGATTGCGCCTCTTGCATGGTGTAAACCCCTCCTCGGCTCGCGGATGCCTGTGGCATCACGCCCGCCGGGCCGGGCACCGCGCCCATGCCGGGCGGATCCTCAATTGGACTTTGGTGACATTACGAGGCCTTGGGGGGGGCCAAGTTGATCTGCCGCAATTCGGCCCGGAGTAACGCCCCCGGGGGCAGGACTCARCGGCGCCCGGCCAGCCGTGCCCGGGCGGATTCGATGGCCGAATCCAGGTAGGCCGAATAGAAGTCGGGCAGGAGCATTCCCCGGAGGGGATCGGCCAGCGGGCGGCCGTCGCCGTCCCAGAACGCCACCACCGGGACGGCGCGCACGTCGTGGGCGCGGGCGATCGCCGCGTGGGTGGTGGCCTTCCCGTCGAAGCCCACGACCGCCTGGTCGCTGTCGACGTCGATCTGGCGGACGATGACGGGGGCCGCCTTCGGGTCGCGCAGCATCGGCAGCAGGTGGGACCGGCGCACGATCTCGCAGTACGGGCATCCCGGCAGGCTGAAGAGGATCACCACCGGAGCCTTCCGGCCGCGGGCTTCCTGGCCATCCGCCCGGAGGTTCGTGGCGAGAGCAAGCTGCCCCGACGGCCCCGGCTCTGCCGTCGCGGTGGCCGCCGCGAGCGCGAACGCTCCCACGGCAACGAGGCGAAGGRGCCCCATCAGGCGATCCCGGGGTTTCCTTCCATGCCCACGAGCTTCGGGAGGTTCAGCTTCACGGGCGCGACCGTCCTGCGGTCCTTGAGGTACTTCGTGATCACTTCCCAGACGGGCTCGCCCTTGGCCCCCTCGGCCACGGGCGCCCATCCCGCCACCTTGTACTTGCGGTCGGCGGCGATCGGCTTGCCGTTCAGGCGCATGTCGCCGATGCGCTTGCCCATGGCCTCGGCGGGCGTGCAGGTGTAGGTGAGGCCGCCCACGCGCACCATGTCCCCGCCCTGCTGGTAGTAGGGATCGGGGTTGAAGAGGTTGTCGCAGACGTCCTCGAGGATCGTCTTGATCATCTCGCCGGTGAACTCGTTCACGGTCGTGTACGGGTAGGTGATCGCGGACCAGTCCATGACGTGCTCGAGCGTCACCGCCTGTCCCGGCAGGATCGTCGTGCCCCAGCGGAAGCCCGGCGAAAACGCGATCTCGGCCCCCTTCACCTGCATGAGCGCGTCCAGGATGAGCTGGTCCACCGTGCCGTTGAAGTTGCCCCGGCGGTAGAGGAGCCCCTCGGTGACCGCGAGCTTCTCGGCGAGCTTCGCCTCGTGCGGCCCGCGGATCTTCGCGAGGACGGCCGCCATGGCGGGGTCGGGCGCGAGGAGGTTCGCGAAGACCGGCAGCAGGCGGTACTTCCACCCCGCGAGCTTGCCGCCCTTCACGTCGAGGTCCAGCACGCCAAGGAACTTGCCGTTGGAGCCGGCGTTGGTCACCAGGGTCACGCCCTTGGCGTTCCTCACCTCCACGGGCTGCGGCACGCCGTCGTGGGTGTGGCCGCCCAGGATCGCGTCGATGCCGGTCACCCGGCCCGCGAGCTTCAGGTCCACGTCCATGCCGTTGTGGGAGAGCAGGATCACGACCTGCGCACCCTTCGCCCTCGCCTCGTCCACGGCCTTCTGCAGCTCCGGCTCCTTGATGCCGAAGGTCCAGTCGGGGACCAGGTAGCGCGGGTTGGCGATGGGCGTGTAGGGAAAGGCCTGCCCGACGATCGCCACCGGGACGCCGTTGATCTGCTTGATCACGTAGGGCGCGAAGACGGGATCGCCGAAGTCCGCGGTGACGACGTTCTGCGCCACGAAATCGACCTTGCCCTTGAAGTCCTTCTCGACGATCTGCTTGACGCGCTCCGCGCCCAGCGTGAACTCCCAGTG
>PQAI01000114.1 GCA_003105245.1 Betaproteobacteria bacterium
CGGCAATCGCGGGCGTCGCGCTGGGCGGCGGCCTGTGGTACTTCTTCGACCGCATCCTCGACGTGACGCTGCCCCTCGGGCAGCTTTGGGCGGGGGCCTGATGGATTCCCTCGGCCACCTCGCGCAGGGCTTCGTCGTCGCGGCCAAGCCGATCAACCTGCTGGTCGCCTTCCTGGGCTCCTTCATCGGCACGGTGGTGGGGCTGCTGCCGGGCCTGGGCCCGATCAACGGCGTGGCGATCCTCATGCCCATCGCCTTCGCGATGAAGCTGCCGCCGGAGACGGCGCTCATCCTGCTCGCCTCGGTCTACATCGGCTGCGAGTACGGCGGGCGCATCTCCTCGATCCTCATCAACATCCCCGGGGACGCCGGCGCCATCATGACGGCGCTGGACGGCTACCCCATGGCCAAGAAGGGCCTCGCGGGGGTGGCGCTCTCGATCTCCGCCTGGAGCTCGTTCGTGGGCAGCATCATCGCCACCATCGGGCTCGCGCTCTTCGCGCCGATCCTGGCCCGCTGGGCGCTCGCCTTCGGCCCCGCGGAGTACTTCGTGCTGATGGTCTTCGCCATCAGCTGCCTGGCGGGCATGGTGGGCGACCGCCCCATCAAGACGCTCATCGCCGCCCTCRTCGGGCTCTTCCTCGCCACCGTCGGCATCGACGCGGGCTCCGGCGTCTACCGCTTCACCTTCGAGGACGTGCACCTGGCCGACGGCATCCAGTTCATCGTGGTGGTGATCGGGCTCTTCAGCGTRAGCGAGATGCTGGTGATGCTCGAGCAGAGCCACGCGGGGCAGGTGGTCATCAAGCACACGGGCCGCGCGATGTTCAACCTGAAGGAGATGGGCGAGACCTGGTGGGGCACGATCCGCTCGAGCCTCATCGGCTTCGTGGTCGGCGTGCTGCCCGGCGCCGGGGCCTCCATCGCGAGCGCCATCACCTACATGCTGGAGAAGAACCTCACGGACCGCGAGGGCACCTTCGGCACGGGCGACATCCGCGGCGTGGCCGCGCCGGAGGCGGCCAACAACTCGGCCGCCGGCGGCGCCTTCGTGCCCATGCTCACCCTCGGCGTGCCCGGCAGCGGGACGACCGCCGTCATGGTGGGCGCGCTCACCCTCTACAACATCACGCCCGGGCCGCTCCTCTTCGAGCAGCAGCCGGACCTCGTCTGGGGCCTCATCGCCTCGATGTTCATCGGCAACGTGATGCTGCTCGTCATGAACATCCCCATGGTCGGGCTCTTCTCGCGCCTGCTCTACGTGCCCAACTGGATCCTGGTGCCCGCCATCGCCGCCATCAGCTTCGTGGGGGTGTACGCGGTGCACGCGACCACCTTCGACCTCATCCTCATGGTGGGGCTGGGGATCTTCGGGTGGGCGCTGCGCAAGCTCGACTTCCCCATGGCGCCGATGATCCTGGGCTTCGTGCTGGGCGACATGATGGAGCAGAACCTGCGCCGGGCGCTGGCGATTTCCGACGGGCACCTGGGGATCCTCTTCCAGAGCCCGGTGACCCTGGCCCTGTGGGTCCTCGCGGCCGTGGTCCTGGTCGCCCCCTGGCTCATCAAGCGCCGCAGAAGCCGCGGCAGAAGCAGCGCCTGAGCCGGGGAGGACCCGCCGTTGGGCTATCATGACCGGGTTCCGGACCCGGTCATCCCATGAAGATCCTCGGCATCGCCGGCTACAGCGGCAGCGGCAAGACCACCCTCATCGAGAAGCTCATCCCGCTCCTCGTGGCCGAGGGCCTGCGCGTCTCGCTGGTGAAGCACGCGCACCACGCCTTCGAGGTCGACTACCCGGGAAAGGATTCCTGGCGCCACCGGCAGGCCGGATGCAGCGAGGTGCTGGTGAGCTCCTCGCAGCGCTGGGCGCTCATGGGCGAGCTGCGCGGCGAGCCCGAGCCCACCCTCGCGCAGCTCCTGGAGAGGTTCTCGCCCTGCGACCTGGTCATCGTGGAGGGCTGGAAGTTCGACCCCATCCCGAGGATCGAGGTGCACCGCGCGGGCGACGACACCGGCCGGCCGCTGCTCTTCCCGCGCGACCCGAACGTCATCGCGGTGGCCACCGACGAGCCGCTGGACACGCGGCTGCCGCAGTTCGCGCTCGACGACGCCCCGGGCATCGCGGGCTTCATCCTCGCCTCGCTCGCACGGCGCGACGACCGGGCGCGTCCCGCGGCGGCAGCGGACTGAGCAGGCCATGGTGACGCTCCTCTATTTCGCCAGCCTGCGCGAGCGCCTCGACTGCGCCCGGGAAGAGGTCGCGCTGCCGGCCGGCACGCCGACCGTGGGCGGCGTCGTGGAGACTCTGCGAGCCCGCGACGGCCGCTGGTCGGACGCCTTCGCGCCCGGCCGCGCCTGGCGCGTGGCGGTCAACCAGCGCATGGCCGACCTCGCCACGCCCCTCAAGCCGGGCGACGAGGTGGCCTTCTTCCCGCCGGTGACCGGAGGCTGAGGCCGTGGCGCTCGTGCGCGTGCAGCAGGAGCCGTTCGACGCCGGGCGGGAGATCGCCGAGCTCACCSGCGGACGCCGGGACGTKGGKGCGGTGGCCACCTTCGTGGGCATGGTCCGCGACGCCAACGAGGGCGCAGCCGTGAGCCGCATGAGCCTGGAGCACTACCCCGGCATGACCGAGCGCGCGCTGGAGGAGATCTGCGCCGAGGCGGCCGGGCGCTGGGACCTCCAGGACGTGCGGGTGGTGCACCGGGTCGGGCCGCTCGAGCCTGGGGATGCCATCGTCCTCGTGGCGGTCGCGAGCGCGCACCGCGGCGAGGCTTTCGCCGCCTGCGAGTTCATCATGGACTACCTGAAGACCCGGGCGCCGTTCTGGAAGAAGGAGCTCACGCCGGATGGCGAGCGCTGGGTCGAGGCGCGCTCCAGCGACGACGAGGCCGCCTCGCGCTGGTCCGGGGGAGGGCGCGGCTAGCGCCCGGGCCTCAGACGGAGCAGAACACCTCGCGCATCATCCCGATCATCTTGAGGATGCGCGGGTCGTCGATGCGGTAGAAGACCTTGTTGGCCTCCTTGCGCGAGGCGAGGAGCCCGCGCTCGCGCATCACCGCCAGGTGCTGCGAGATGTTGCTCTGGGAGGTGCCGACCGCCTCGACGATCTCCTGGACCATGAGCTCGTGCTGCCCGACGAGGCAAAGGATCTTCAGGCGCAGCGGGTGCGCCATCGCCTTGAGCGCGTCGGAGGCCTCGCGGATGTCGTCGCCGTGGCCGGCGAGGTCGATGAGGTCGCTGCGGACGGACTTCTGGTTACGCGGGGGCGCCATGGGGGGCATGCTACCGGATCGCGGAAAGTCGTGGCTAATATTAGCGCGGACTGATATACCCCCGCTCCCGAAGCGGCGCAGGGAATATTTCGAGGCCCAATGCCGTCGACCTACCCAATCGGGTAAATTACCTTACCCGACGAGGGGATGGACCCGCGAAGTCCATACCCCCCAAATAACGCAACCCCGACATCGGGAATCGAGGAGCGAGAAATGAACGACGATCGCAGGAAGGTGCTCAAGGGCACCGGCGG
>PQAI01000115.1 GCA_003105245.1 Betaproteobacteria bacterium
CGGGCGGCGGGCGCGGTGCGCGTGCCTTCCGTGATCGCGCAGGGCGACGACGGCGAGATGGGCTGGCTCATCCTGGAGTGGCTGGAGCTGGAGGGGCTCGCCGCCCGCTCCGGCGCGACGCTGGGCACGGCGCTCGCCGCGCAGCACCGCATCGCGCAGGCGAAGTTCGGGTGGGAGAAGGACAACTTCATCGGCGCCTCGACCCAGGCGAACGGCTGGAGCGAGGACTGGCTCGCCTTCTGGGCCGACAAGCGCATCCACGCGCAGCTGCGGATGGCGATGAAGAACCGCTATCCCTCGAAGATGATCGACCGCGGCGAGCGGCTGCTCGCGGACAGCGCGGCGTTCTTCCGCACCCACAAGCCGGTGGCCTCGCTGCTGCACGGCGATCTCTGGGGCGGCAACGCCTCGGCGCTTTCCGACGGCACGCCCGTGGTGTTCGACCCCGCGGTCTACTGCGGCGACCGCGAGGCCGACCTCGCGATGACGGAGCTCTTCGGCGGCTTCCCGAAGGACTTCCACTCGGCCTACCGGAACGCCTGGCCGCTGGACGACGGCTACACCGTGCGGCGCGACTTCTACAACCTCTACCACGTGCTCAACCACGCGAACCTCTTCTCGGGCGGCTACGTGGAGCAGTCGGCGCGCCTCATCGAGCGATTGATCGCCGAGATCCGATGAAGCTCGCGGTGGCGAAGTGGACGCTGGGGCCGCTGCTCCTCGCGCAGGGCCGGCGCGTGCGGCGCGAGACCCCCGTGCTGCCGGAGCCGCCGGGGCCTCGTGAAGGCGAGGCGGGAGAGGGTCCCCGGCTGCGGCTGCTGGTGGTCGGCGATTCCGCGGGCGCGGGCGTGGGCGCGGCCACCCAGGACGAGGCGGTCACGGGGCGCATCGTGGCCGGGCTTCGCGATCGTTTTCGCGTGGAGTACCGCCTCATTGCCCGCACGGGAGCCTCCACCGCTTCCACCATCCGGCATCTCGAGCGCATCGAGGCGTTTGCGACGGACGCGGTGGTGACCTCGCTGGGCGTGAACGACGTCACGGGCGACGTGGGCGTGGCGCGCTTCCTCGAGCTGCAGGACCGGCTGCACGAGTTGCTGCGCGCGAAGTTCGGCGCGCGGCTCATCCTCGCCACCAGCATCCCGCCGATGGAGCGCTTTCCCGCACTGCCGCAGCCGCTTCGCTGGTACCTGGGCGCGCGGGCCCGGGAGCTGGATCGGGCGCTCGCCGCCGCATTGCCCGACGGCCGGGGAGCGGAGTACCTTGCGCTCGCGGGTGAGCTCGACGCGGCGCACATGGCCGCCGACGGCTTCCACCCGGGGCCGGCCGTCTACGCGGCCTGGGGCGCGGCGGCGGCGGCGCGCATCTCGGCGGCCAGGCCAGGCAGGTGAGCGCCCGGCGCCTCAGGCGGCGTCTTCGAGCTTGAGGCTGGAAGCAGGAGGGGGGAGCGGCCGGTCTTCGGCGTGATAGATGGCAACCGCCTCCTCGACCACCCGGCAGAGCTCGTCGAAGACCGCTCGCTCGTCCGTCCCGTGGACCCCGCCCAGCACCAAGCCCGGGGACGTGCCTACGTAGCACTGGTCCTCCTCGGACCAGGCGACAATCTTCGCGTACCTGTCGCTATCCTTCATTTCCGGGGCTCCTCGATCGCCGCGGTCCACGAAGCCGGCCCTTTCCAGCGCCGCGATCAATTCTCGCACTTTGGGAGGCACGGTGCGCCTTCACCGATCCAGCGGGCTCACCACGCCGCGCCCGCCGCGGTTGAGGACGTGCGTGTAGATCATCGTGGTGCTCACGTCCTTGTGGCCCAGCAGCTCCTGCACCGTGCGGATGTCGTAGCCCGCCTCCATGAGGTGCGTGGCGAAGCTGTGGCGCAGCACGTGCGCGGTGACGGGCTTCGCGATCCCCGCCTGCCTCGCGGCCCGGGAAAGGGCGCGGGAGAAGGTCTGGTCGTACACGTGGTGGCGGCGCCGGATGCCGCTTCGCGGATCGACGGCGAGGCCGCGCTGCGGGAACACCCATTGCCAGCCCCAGAGGAGCCCCGCCGAAGGATTCTTGCGCCCGTAGGCGCCCGGAAGCTCCACGGGCGGCAATCCGGCGGCGCGGTCGGCGTCGAAAAGGGTGCGTACCCGCCCGAGGTGGTCGCGCAGGGGCTCGACGAGCGTGGAGGGCAGCACGGTGACCCGGTCGCGGCCGCCCTTGCCCTCCCGGATCACGACTTCCCTGCGCGCGAGCTCCACATCCTTGACTCGCAACTGCAGGCATTCCGTGAGCCGCATGCCGGTGCCATAGAGAAGGCGGGCCATGAGCGCATGCGTGCCGTCCATGCGKGCAAGGAGGGCCCGRGCCTCCTCCCGCGTGAGCACCACGGGAAGCCTCCGGGGACGCTTCGCCTTCTTGATGCCRTCCAGCCAGGGAAGCTCCGCTCCCAGCACCTCCTTGTAGAGGAAGAGCAGGGCGGAGAGCGCCTGGTTCTGGGTGCTGGCCGCCACGCCGCGACCGTCGGCCAGGGCGGACAGGAACGCCTTCATGTCCTCCGGGCCGAGYTCACGCGGGTGGCGGTGGCCGTGGAAGCGCAGGTAGCGCCGGGTCCAGTGCACGTAGGTCTCCTCCGTGCGCAGGCTGTAGTGGCGGACGCGGATCTGGGAGCGGAGCTGGCCGAGGAGGGTGCGGGGGTCGGGGTTTGCCGGTTTTGTCATTTCCATTCAATTCGAACGACTGGAAATGACAACGGGGAACAAGGACTTGCCGTTGACCCGTTGTTGCTAGACGGACGGAACCCCGGCAATATTTGTTAAATATGAACCCCACTTATCGTTCGATCGCGATAGAAGGA
>PQAI01000116.1 GCA_003105245.1 Betaproteobacteria bacterium
CGCGTGACGGAGTACTTCTCCTCGCAGGACCGGCTGCTGCGCGAGAACGAGGAGCTGCGGGCCAAGGTGCTCGAGTACGCGGCCGCGGCCCAGCAGTCGAAGCTGCTCGCGGCCGAGCAGGAGAGCCTGCTCGCCATGACCCCCGGCCGCAGCCGCTTCGCCTCCGACGGCGTGCTCGCCGAGGTGCTGAGCTACGGCCGCAATCCCTTCTCCCGCAAGCTCGTGCTCGACAAGGGGCTCACGCAGGGGATCAAGGCGGGCATGCCGGTGATCGACGGCGAGGGCGTGGTGGGCCAGGTCACCGCCGTGGGAACCTTCACCAGCGAGGTGACGCTCGTCACCGAGAAGGACCAGTCCGTGCCGGTGATGCTCACGAGGAACGGGCTTCGCGCCATCGCGGTGGGCTCGGGCAAGGACGGGTCGATCGACGTGCCCTTCATGCCGGTGTCGGCCGACATCGTGAACGGCGACCTCTTCGTCACCTCGGGCATCGACGGCACCTATCCCGCCGGGCTCGTGGTCGCGCGCGTGACGGCCGTGGAGAAGAACGCCGCCTACATGTTCGCCAAGATCACGGCGCGCCCCGCCGCCGGCGTCGACAACCACCGCTTCGTGCGCATCCTCACGGCGCAGCGGCCGGCACTGCCGGCGCCGCCCGAGGCGAGAGCCGAAGACAAGCGCCCGGCCCGCGACCGCGGCGCCGCCAAGGGACGGCGCGCGCCATGAGACCCGCCGACCTTACTCCCGTCGCACGCGACGTGATGAAGCTCCCCGCGGGGCCGGGGCTCATCTTCGCCTCGCTGGTGGGCGCCTACCTCTTCAACTCGCTGCCCTGGGCGGGCTGGGCGCTCGCCGCGCGCCCCGACCTGGTGCTCGTGGTGCTGGTCTTCTGGGCCATCCACCAGCCCGGCTCCGTGGGRCAGGGKCTCGCCTTCGCGCTSGGRCTCGCCATGGACGTGGGCGACTCCATGCTGCTGGGCCAGCACGCGCTSGCCTACGTCATCGCCACCTACGGCGCGCAGGTCCTGCGCGTGCGCGTGCTCTCCTTCCCCATCCTCGAGCAGACGCTGCACGTSCTGGGGCTCTTCATCGGCGCGACCGTCGTCGTGCTGCTCCTCAACCTGCTGCTGGGCGCCTCGCTTCCCAGCCTCGCGATGGCGCTCTCGCCGCTCGTCGCCTCGCTCGCCTGGGGGCCGCTCACGTGGCTGCTCTACCTGCCGGGGCTGCGCCGCATGCGCCGGGAGTCGGCGGCATGAGCGTCGGGCTCGCGCTGCGCGACCAGCGCGCGGAACTCAACGTCTTCCGCTCCCGCCTCACGGTGGCGGGGTTCCTCGCCCTCGCCGCCTTCGCGCTGCTCGCCTCCCGCTTCGTCTGGCTGCAGGTCATCCAGCGCGAGCACTACCACACGCTCGCGGAGGCCAACCGCATCTCCGTGGTGCCGGTGGTGCCCAACCGCGGCCTCATCCTCGACCGCAACGGCGAGGTGCTCGCCGCCAACTACTCGGCCTACACGCTCGAGATCACGCCCAGCAAGGTGGGCAACGTCGAGCGCGCCATCGACGAGCTCTCCCAGGTGATCGAGGTGAGCGCGCGCGACCGCCGGCGCTTCAAGCGGCTGCAGGAGGAGAGCAAGAACTTCGAGAGCCTGCCCATCCGCACGCGGCTGACCGAGGAGGAGGTGGCGCGCTTCGCGGTGAACCGCTACCGCTTCCCGGGCTTCGAGATCAAGGCGCGGCTCTTCCGCTCCTACCCGCACGGCGACATCGCCTCGCACGCGGTGGGCTACATCGGGCGCATCAACGAGGCCGACGTGCGCCGCATCGAGGCGGCGGGCCTCACGACGAACTACAAGGGCACGGACCACATCGGCAAGCTCGGCATCGAGGGCGCCTACGAGAAGGAGCTGCACGGCGTCACCGGCAGCGAGCAGGTGGAGATCGACGCCGGCGGGCGCGCGATCCGCGCGCTCTCGCGCTCCGAGCCGCAGTCCGGCAACAACCTCATGGTGACCCTCGACGTGAAGCTGCAGCGCGTGGCCGAGGAGGCGTTCCAGGACTACCGGGGCGCGCTGGTGGCGCTCGACCCGAAGACGGGCGACGTCCTGGCCCTCGTCTCGCGGCCCGGCTTCGACCCCAACCTCTTCGTCGACGGCATCGACCCGGCCAACTGGGACGCGCTCAACAACTCGCCGGACAAGCCGCTCAACAACCGGGCGCTGCGCGGCCAGTACCCGCCGGGCTCCACCATCAAGCCCTTCATGGCGCTGGCGGCCCTCACCTACGGCAAGCGCACGCCCGAATACACGATCGCCGACCCCGGCCACTGGATGCTGCCGGGCGTCTCGCGACCCTTCCGCGACTGGAAGCCCGGCGGCCACGGCATGGTGAACATGCACCGCTCCATCGTGATCTCCTGCGACACGTACTACTACGGGCTCGCCAACGACCTGGGCGTGGACGCGATCCACCGCTTCATGACCCAGTTCGGCTTCGGCTCGCGCACGGGCGTGGACATCGACGGGGAGCTGCCGGGGCTGCAGCCCTCCACCGACTGGAAGTGGCAGCGCTTCAAGCAGAAGTGGTACGCGGGCGACACCATCAGCGTGGGCATCGGGCAGGGCTACTGGCTCGCCACGCCGATGCAGCTCGCCGCGGCCGTGGCCACGCTCGCCAACGGCGGCACCCCGGTCCACCCGCGGCTCGTGCGCGCCGTGCAGGACGCGCGCACCCAGCAGATCCGCGAGCTGCCGGTGAGGAACGGCGAGGCGCTCCCCCTCAAGCCCGAGCACGTGGAACTCGTGCGGGCCGCCATGATCGACGTGACGCGCCCGGGAGGCACGGCCACGCGCGCCGGCCAGGGAGCGCCCTACCTGGTGGCGGGCAAGACCGGCACCGCCCAGGTGGTCGGCATGAAGTCGGGGGAGAAGTACGACGAGAAGCGCGTGAAGGAGCACCACCGCGACCACGCGCTCTTCATCGCCTACGCCCCGGCCGACGACCCGAAGATCGCGCTCGCCCTGCTGGTGGAGAACGGCGGCCACGGCGGCTCGACCGCCGCGCCCATCGCGCGCGAGGTSTTCGACTACTACCTGCTCGCCAAGCGCCCGGAGAAGAAGCCGGTCCTGGGCGACGAGGAGGCCGTCGGTGATTAGCCGCCTCTTCGACATCGTCTCGCGCCGCATCGACGGSCCGCTCATGGTGGCGCTGGTGCTCGCCCTCTCCCTCGGCCTCACCGTCGTCTATTCCGCCTCCGGCGGCGCGTCCTTCGACCGCGTGCTGGGGCAGGCGCGCAACATCGCCTTCGCTGGCGCGGCGCTCTGGGTCGTGGCCAACATCCCGCCCCAGGCCCTCATGCGCCTGGCGGTGCCGATCTACGCCGCGGGGCTGGTGCTGCTCGTGGGCGTGGCGCTCTTCGGCGAGGTGAGGAACGGCGCCCGCCGCTGGCTCAACCTCGGCTTCACCACGATCCAGCCCTCCGAGATCATGAAGATCGGCGTGCCCCTCGTGCTGGCGTGGTGGTTCCACCGCCACCAGGAGGGCATCGAGCTGCGCGACTACGCCATCGCGGCGATCCTGCTGGCACTCCCCGTGGGCCTGGTCGTGCGCCAGCCGGACCTGGGCACCGCGCTCCTCGTCTTCGCGTCGGGCTTCTTCGTGATCTTCCTCGCGGGCCTGTCGTGGAAGGTGCTCGCGGGGCTCTTCGTGACCGGCATGGTGAGCCTGCCCTTCCTGTGGGGCATGCTGCACGACTACCAGAGGCGGCGCGTGCTCACCCTCCTCGACCCGACCGAGGATCCGCTGGGCGCGGGCTACCACATCATCCAGGCCACGATCGCCATCGGCTCCGGCGGCGTGCTGGGCAAGGGCTGGCTCAACGGCACGCAGGCCCAGCTCGACTTCGTCCCGGAGCGCTCCACGGACTTCATCCTCGCGGTGTTCGGCGAGGAGTTCGGGCTGGCGGGCAACCTCGTGCTCATCGCGCTCTACGTCATCATCGTGGGGCGCGGCCTCATGATCGCGGCCAACGCCTCGACCACCTTCGCCCGCCTCACCGCGGGCGCCGTGACGCTCACCTTCTTCACCTACGCGTTCGTGAACATGGGCATGGTGAGCGGGATCCTGCCGGTGGTGGGCGTGCCGCTGCCGATGGTGAGCTACGGCGGCACGGCGCTGCTGTCGATGCTCGTGGGCTTCGGCATCCTCATGTCGATCTCCACGCACAAGCAGCTGGTGTCGAGCTGATGCGCGCGGCGCTGCTCGTCATGACCGCCGTCGCCGTGGCGGCCTGCGGCACGGCCCCGAAGGCTCCCGCACCGGCGAAGAAACCCGCCTACTACGCCGACGACGGCCCGCCGGAGTCGGTGCCCGTCGACATCGCGGCCATCCCGGACGCGGTGCCGCAAGACGAGCCCTACCACCGCTACGCCAACCGTCCCTACACCGTGTTCGGGCGCTCCTACGCCCCGGTCGTGAACGACGACCCGATGCGCGAGCGCGGCCTCGCCTCGTGGTACGGCCGCAAGTTCCACGGCCAGAAGACCTCCTCGGGGGAGGTCTACGACATGTTCGCCATGACGGCCGCGCACAAGACGCTGCCCATCCCCAGCTACGCGAAGGTGACGAGCGTGGCCAACGGCCGCTCGGTGGTCGTGCGCGTGAACGACCGCGGGCCCTTCCACGACGGGCGCGTCATCGACCTCTCCTACGCCGCGGCCGCCAAGCTCGGCATCGCCAATCCCGGCAGCGGCCTGGTGGACGTCGAGCGCGTCTTCGCGCGCGACGCCACGCGCCTGGCGGCGGCTGCCGCCGTGCCCGCGCCACCGGCCCCGCCCGCGGCACCCGCCGCGCCCGCGACCGTGGTCACGCCGCTCGCTTCCTCGGCGCTCCCGACGCCGCAGGCCGCCGAGATCGCCACGCCCCTCCTGGCGCCCGGTCCCTCGGGCCTTTACCTGCAGCTCGGCGCCTTCTCGAGCGCCGAGAACGCGGAGGCCTTCCGCGACCGCATGGCCCGCGAACTCACGTGGCTCAACGAGCCCATCCAGGTCGCCGCCGCCGCGAGCCTGCACCGCGTGCGCCTCGGACCCTACAAGACCCGCGAGGAGGCGCAGGCCATCGCCGAGAAGATCCGCGCCACGCTCGACTTCGCTCCCGTCATCACCCCCGCCAACCGCTGAAACGCCCGATGAAACGATCGCTCGCCCTCCTGCTCGCCCTCTGCCTGCCGCTCGCGGCCTTCGCCCAGGCCCTCACGCCCCCGCCGGTGGCCGCCCGTGCCTACTACCTCCTGGACACGCTCTCCGGCCAGGCGCTGGCCGCGCAATCGGCCGAGGACCGCTTCGAGCCCGCCTCGCTCACGAAGCTCATGACCGCCTACCTCGTGTTCTCGGCGATCCGCGACCGCAAGCTCGATCCCGCCGCGACGGTGCCCGTCTCGGAGCGGGCGTGGAAGGCCGGGGGCTCGCGCATGTTCATCGAGCCGCGCAAGCCCGTGACGGTGGCCGACCTCCTGCGCGGGATGATCGTGCAGTCCGGCAACGACGCCACCATCGCGCTGGCCGAGGCCGTGGCCGGCACCGAGGAGACCTTCGCGCAGCTCATGAACCGCGAGGCGAAGCGCCTGGGGCTCGCCAACTCCAACTTCGTGAACGCGACCGGGCTGCCGGCGCCCAACCACTACGCCACCGCCCGCGACATGGCGGTGCTCGCCGCCGCGCTCATCCGCGACTTCCCGGCCGACTACGCGCTCTACTCGCAGAAGGAGTTCACCTGGAACGGCATCACCCAGGCCAACCGCAACCGCCTGCTGTGGCTCGACCCCACGGTCGACGGCGTGAAGACCGGCTTCACGGAGGCCGCGGGCTACTGCCTCGTCGCCTCCGCGCGCCGCGGCGAGCGGCGCCTGGTGTCCGTGGTGATGGGCGCGCAGACCGACGCGCTGCGCATGTCGGAGAACCTGAAGCTCCTCAACTTCGGCTTCCTCGCCTACGACACGCAGCGCCTGTACCGCAAGGGCGAGGTCGTGGCCACTCCCGAGATCTTCAAGGGCACGAGCGCCACGGTGAAGCTGGGCTTCGACCGCGACGTGTGGGTGACGCTCCCGCGCGAGCGCTTCGAGGGCCTCAAGGCGAACCTCACCACCGTCCAGCCCTTCGTCGCGCCCTACTCCCGGGGGCAGAAAGCGGGGATAATGAAACTCGCCCGCGACAACGCGGCCGTCGCCGAGATCGCCGTCGTGGCCCTCGAGGACGTGCCCGCCGCCGGGTTCCTCTCCCGCGGATGGGACTCGATCCGCCTCCTCTTCAAGTGAGCGCCATGACCTCCCCGATCGCGCACTTCAACGGCGAGCTGCTGCCCCTGGACCAGATCAGGATCTCGCCGCTGGACCGCGGCTTCATCTTCGGCGACGGCGTCTACGAGGTGATCCCGGCCTACGGCGGCCGGCTCCTGCGCGCGCGCGAGCACTTCAACCGCCTGCAGCGCTCGATGGACGAGATCGGGCTCGCCAACCCGCACTCGGTCGACGGGTGGATCGCGGAGGTGAACCGCCTCCTCGCCCACCATCCGGGCAACCAGTCGGTGTACATCCAGGTGACGCGCGGCGTGCCGCCCAAGCGCGACCACGTGATCCCGAAGGGGCTCACGCCCACCGTCTTCATGATGGTCTCGCCGCTGGCCACCCCCTCGGCGGAGATGGTCGAGAAAGGCGTGGCCTGCGTGAGCGCGCGCGACTTCCGCTGGGAGAAGTGCCACATCAAGTCCACCTCGCTCCTGGGCAACGTGCTCGCCCGCCAGATCTCGGCCGACGCGGGGGCCACCGAGACGATCCTCTTCCGCGACGGCTGGCTCACGGAAGCCGCGGCCTCCAACGTCTTCGTCGTGAAGGACGGCGCCGTGGCGGCCGCGCCCCAGGACGAGCACATCCTGCTCGGCATCACCTACGAGCTGCTCACGGACCTCGCGCGCGAGGGGAAGCTGCGCTTCGACATCCGCCCGATCGCGGAGGCCGAGGTGCGCGCCGCCGACGAGATCTGGCTCTCGTCGTCGACCAAGGAGGTCCTCGCCGTCACCACGCTCGACGGCAAGCCCGTGGGCGCCGGCGTGCCGGGCCCCGTCTTCCGCCGCATGCACGCCCTCTTCCAGGACTACAAGGCGAGGCTCACGGCGGCCTCGGCCGTCGCCGACTGAAGCGGCGGCAAGCACGAGCCATGCGCGCGGACGGTCCCGAGGCGAAGCCGCTCCTCACCTTCCCGACGGCGTTCCCCATCAAGGTGATGGGGCGCCGCGAGGACGGCTACGCGCAGGCCGTGCTCGAGGTGGTGCTGCGGCACGCGCCCGACTTCGACCCCGCCACGATGGAGATGCGTCCGTCGAAGGCGGGCACCTACCTCTCCGTCACCGTCACCATCAACGCGCGCTCGCGCGAGCAGCTGGACGCCCTGTACAAGGAGCTCTCCGGCCACCCGATGGTGATGATGGTGCTCTGAGGCGCGCGTGGACGCCCGGGCGTCCCGCGGCCATGCCCCGGGGACCGCGGTTCGCGACCTCGGGCGCGCCGACTACGAGCCCGTGTGGCGGGCCATGCAGGAATTCACGCGCACCCGCGGCGAGGCCACGCCCGACGAGCTGTGGTTCGTCGAGCACCCGCCCGTCTTCACCCTGGGACTGGCCGCGAAGCCCGAGCACGTGCTGGACGCAGGCCCGATTCCCGTCGTTCGAATTGATCGTGGCGGCCAGGTCACCTGGCACGGCCCCGGCCAGCTCGTGGCCTACGTGCTGCTCGACCTGAAGCGGGCGGGCTTCGGCGTGAAGGAGCTGGTGCGCCGCCTCGAGGAGTCGGTCATCGCGCTGCTCGCCGGCTACGGCATCCGCGGCGAGCGGCAGGCCGGCATGCCGGGCGTCTACGTCGCCGGCGCCAAGATCGCGGCCGTGGGCCTGCGCGTCTCGCGCGGCTGCAGCTACCACGGCATCGCGCTCAACGTGGACGCGGACCTCGCCGCGTTCTCGCGCATCAACCCCTGCGGCTACCCGGGCCTTGCCGCCACGCGGCTCGCCGACCTCGGGGTGCGTGATACGATTGCCGCAGTGCAGCAGCGCTGGCGGGCCGAGTTGCTCGCCCTCCTCGGCGCCCCCTGAACCCATGTCCGACGCGCGAACCCCCGCCTCCAAGCTCGACGCCAAGCGCGCCGGGAAGACCTCGCGCATCCCGATCAAGGTCGTGGCCGCCGAGCCGCTGCGCAAGCCCGAGTGGATCCGGGCGCGCGCCGGCGGCGGCGAGCGCTTCCACGAGATCAAGCGCATCCTGCGCGGGGCGAAGCTCAACACGGTCTGCGAGGAGGCGTCCTGCCCCAACATCGGGGAGTGCTTCGGGCACGGCACGGCCACCTTCATGATCATGGGCGACCTGTGCACGCGCCGCTGCCCCTTCTGCGACGTGGCCCACGGCCGGCCGCAGCCGCTCGACCCCGACGAGCCGCGGCACCTGGCCGAGACGATCGCCGCGATGAGGCTTTCCTACGTGGTGGTCACGAGCGTGGACCGAGACGACCTGCGCGACGGCGGCGCGCAGCACTTCGTGGACTGCATCCGCGCCGTGCGCGACCTCTCGCCCGCCACCCGCATCGAGATCCTCACGCCGGACTTCCGCGGGCGCCTGGAGCGGGCGCTCGCCATCCTCGCGGCGGCGCCGCCCGACGTCATGAACCACAACCTCGAGACGGTGCCGCGGCTCTACGCCCAGGCGCGCCCGGGCTCCGACTACGCGCACTCGCTCGCGCTGCTGCGGGACTTCAAGGCGGCCCACCCCGGCACGCCGACCAAGTCCGGCCTCATGGTGGGGCTGGGCGAGACCAACGAGGAGATCCTCGCCGTGATGCGCGACCTGCGCGAGCACGGCGTGGACATGCTCACCGTCGGCCAATACCTGCAGCCCTCGCGCAGCCACCTGCCGGTGGCGCGCTACGTGCATCCCGACGAGTTCCGGATGTTCGAGAGCGAAGCCGCGGCCATGGGATTCGCCAACGCCGCCTGCGGGCCGATGGTGCGATCGAGCTACCACGCCGACCGGCAGGCGCGGGAAGCGGGGATGGCATGAGGCGCGCCCTCGCGACGCCGATCATCGTGCTCGCCGCCTTCGCGGCGCTGCCGGCCGCGGCGCAGACGCTCTACAAGTGCACCGGTCCCGACGGCCGCGTCACCTACCAGGAGACGCCCTGCACGGGCGCGGGCTCGCAGAAGCGGCTCGACGCGCCGAAGCCGCCCAGCCGCGACGAGGAGGAGGCGCGCCGGCTCCTGGAACACGAGTCGATGTGGGGCGACGAGCTCGCCGGCCGGTTCGCCCGCGAGGCGCGCGAGCGCGAGATCGCCCGCCAGCGCGAGCGCGAGGCCTGGGCCCGCGAGGAGCGGGCGCGCCGCCAGCGCGAGCTGGCCGAGCGTCCCGTCGAGGAGATCCCCTGGGACACGCCGTGGGGCTTTCCGGCCAAGCCCGGCCAGGCCCGCCCGAAGCCGAAGCCGACCAACTGAGGGCCGCCCGTGCGCGCGCCGGGAATCGCCACCCTTCTCGCGTTCTCCACCCTGGCGGCCGCGCCAGTTGCCCCCCAGGAGTTCTACCGTTGCACCTCGCCCGACGGCAAGGTGACCTACCAGCAGGCGCCCTGCCCGAAGTCGGACGAGGAGCGCAAGGTCGACGCCACGCCCGCCAACACCGACGTCGACATGTCGCAGCGCGAGGAGCTCCTGCGCAAGGGCGAGGAGGCCGGCAAGCGGCTCGAGGAGCGCGCGGCGCGCGAGGCCGAGGAGGCGCGCCGGCGGCGCGAGCGCGAGGAGCAGCTCGAGCGCGAGGCCGCCGAGCGCGAGGCGATGCGCGAGCCGATCATCATCTACGGGGGCTGGCCAGCGAGGCCCGTCCAGCCCGTCGGCCCGCGGCCGCCCCGGCCCGCGCCTCGCCCCGTCCAACCGGCGCCCCGCTAGGAGCGCAGCCGCACTTGCGTCCCGCGGCCGGGACGCCGAGTATCCTCGGGCGATGGACATCGCGTCGCGAATCCGCCGGATGGGCTTCCGCAAGTGGTACGAGCGGCAGCTCATCGACAGCCACCTCTCGTTCACGACCTGCTTCCTGTGCGGGATCGTCGTCGCCTCCTGCCTGGAGGCGCTCTCGTTCGCGGAGTTCGGCTGGAAGCCCGCCTCCCTCCTGGCGCTGGTGTTCGGCGCGATCGCGCTCGGCTGGTACTCCTGGCGGCGCTACATCACGGTGCTCGAGCGCGCCGAGGTGTACGGTAGCCGCTCCACCTGCCCGGCCTGCAGGACCTACGCGCGCTTCGACGTCCTGGCGTCGGGCCACGCCTCCGAGGGTCCGTATCTCGATCCCGAGGCGAAGCCGCTGCCGTACCCGTGGCTGCGCGTGCGCTGCCGCCAGTGCGGCACGGCCTGGCGCATGCCCGAGTAGCGGCTACTCGTCGTCGTCGCGCCGCGGCGCGGCCATCGTCCTGAACGGCGCCTCGGGATCGGCCATCGCCGCCACGCAGGCCGCCAGCAGCAGCCCCACCAGCACGATGACCGCGAGGCCGGGATCGCCCAGCCAGATGAGCAGGCCCGGCATCGAGCCCGCTCCCGCGAAGAAGAATTCCGTCACGTCGCCCGGCTTCATCGTTGCCTCCTTCCCAGAGGGATGACGCCATCCTGCGCGCCCGCGGCGGCGCGTTCTGCGGCGCAGTCCGAGGGGAAAGGGCAGGATATTCCGGATGGCGGAAATGAARAAGCCCACCGCTCGCGGTGGGCTTTCACACCCTCACCCCCAGCCCCTCTCCCAAGGGAGAGGGGAGATCAGGCGAGCGCCTGGTAGGCCGGCAGCGTGAGGAACTCCACGTAGTCGTCGGAGGCGGTGATCTCCTCGAAGAGCCTGGCGCCCTCGGCGTACTTGCCGGCGGCGTAGGCCTCGGCGCCGACGATTGCCGGGGTCTTCTTCAGCTCGTCGACGAGGATCTCGTGGAAGAGCGCCTTGGTCACCTTGCGGCCGTCGGCCAGCACGCCCTTGGGCGAGCGCATCCACTGCCASACCTGCGAGCGCGAGATCTCGGCSGTGGCCGCGTCCTCCATCAGGTTGAAGATGGGCACGCAGCCGTTGCCGCCCAGCCAGGARCCGATGTACTGGATCCCSACCTGGAYGTTGTTGCGMAGCCCCGCCTCGGTGATGGGCGCCTCCGGCTTGAAGTCGAGGAGGTCCTTCGCCGTCACGTTCACCTCCGGGTGCTGCTTGCCGTACTGGTTCGGCTGCGGCATGTGCTTGTCGAAGATCTCCTTCGCGATCGGCACGAGGCCGGGATGCGCCACCCAGGTGCCGTCGCAGCCGTCGGTCACCTCGCGAAGCTTGTCGGCGCGCACCTTCTCCATCGCGGCCTCGTTGGCGGCCGGGTCGTTCTTGATGGGAATCTGCGCCGCCATGCCGCCCATCGCCGGCGCGTTGCGGCGGTGGCAGGTCTTCACCAGCAGCAGGGCGTAGGCGCGCATGAAGGGCGCGGTCATCGTGACCTGCGACCGGTCGGCGAGGCAGAACTCCGGGTGCGAGCGGAACTTCTTGATGCAGGAGAAGATGTAGTCCCAGCGGCCGATGTTGAGGCCGGCCGAGTGGTCGCGCAGCTCCCAGAGGATCTCGTCCATCTCGAAGGCGGCCACGATGGTCTCGATGAGGACGGTCGCCTTGATCGAGCCGTGGGGGACGCCCAGCTCCTTCTGCGCCACGGTGAAGATGTCGTTCCAGAGGCGGGCCTCGAGGTGCGACTCCATCTTGGGGAGGTAGAAGTAGGGGCCGGAGCCGCGCGCGAGCAGCTCCTTCGCGTTGTGGAAGAAGTACAGCGCGAAGTCGAAGATCCCGCCGGAGACGGGCTTGCCGTCGATCTTCACGTGCTTCTCGTCCAGGTGCCAGCCGCGCGGGCGGGGGAAGAGGACCGCGGTCTTCTCGTTGAGCCGGTAGCTCTTGCCGGCCTGCTCGAAGGTGATGGTGCGGCGCACCGCGTCCATGAGGTTCGCCTGGCCCTCGATCATGTTGGACCAGGTGGGGCAGTTGGCGTCCTCGAAGTCCGCCATGAAGGTCGAGGCGCCCGAGTTGAGGGCGTTGATCACCATCTTGCGGTCCGTGGGACCCGTGATCTCGACCCTCCGGTCGAGGATGTCCGCGGGCTGGTCGGCGACCTTCCAGTCGGCGTCGCGCACCGACTTGGTGGCCGGCAGGAAGTCGGGCATCTTGCCGGCATCGAATTCCTTCTGGCGCCCGGCACGGGCGGCCAGCAGCTCGGCGCGGCGCGGGCCGAACTGGCGCAGGAGCTTCGCGGCGAAGGCCAGCGCCTCCGGGGTGAGGACGCGGCCGTACTCGGGCTTGAGGGCGCCGGTGATTTCCATGCCGGCGGGAAGGACGATCTTGGTATCCATGACTTGCCTTTCGGGTACGAGGGGGGCGCGTCACCGGGGGGCGCGCACCCGTTATCTGGAGTCAGCCTTGCAGTTTATTATGTGACTTGCGTTGGTGTAATCGCCAACTTTCGGAAAAGGTCTTATACTTCAAGTCGGCTATGGACAAGTTCAAGGAGCTGACCACCTTCGTGGATGTCGCGCAGCGCGGCAGCCTGTCGGCCGCTGCCCGCGAGGAAGGCATCACGCCGGCCATGGTGGGGCGGCGGATCGACCAGCTCGAGGAGCGCCTGGGCGTGAAGCTCTTCAAGCGCTCCACGCGGAAGGTGACCCTCACCCCGGAGGGTGCCACATTTTACGAGGATTGCCATCGCGTCCTGGAGGAGCTGCGCTCGGCCGAGGACGCGCTCACGGCGGGCGCGAAGAGCGCCGCGGGACGCCTCATCGTCACCGCGCCCACCGCCTTCGGGCGCAAGCACATCGCGCCGCACCTGCCCGCCTTCCTCGCCGCGCATCCCAACCTCGCGGTGCAGCTGCACCTTTCGGAGCGCGTCGTCGACCTCAAGAACGAGCGCTTCGACCTCGCGGTGCGCATCGCGGACCTGAAGAGCGCGGACCTCGTGGCCGTGAAGCTCGCCCGCAACCACCGCATGGTCTGCGCCTCGCCGGCCTACCTGAAGCGCGCCGGCCGGCCCCGGACGCTCGCCGACCTCGCTCGCCACAACTGCCTGGTGACCAGCACGGAGGACGGCGTGTCCGACACCTGGTCGTTCCAGGACCGCGGCAAGCCCGTTCCCGTCAAGGTGAACGGCAACCTGCAGTGCAACGACGGCGAGGTGCTCACGCGCTGGGCGCTCGCCGGCGAGGGCCTCGCCCTGCGCAGCGCCTGGGAGGTGAGCGAGGAGGTGAAGAAGGGGCGCCTGGTGCCCGTGCTCGAGGAATTCGCGGTGCCGGGCAACAACATCTACGCCGTCTTCCCGGAGCGCCGCCTCCTGCCGGCGAAGGTGCGGTTCTTCATCGAGCACCTGAAGAAGGCCTTCGGCGACCCGCCGTACTGGGAATAGGGCTACCGGAATTCCTTCACCACGTGCTGCTGCCGCCGGCTCACCGCCAGGCGCTCGCCCGTGCCGCGGATCACCACCGCCCAGCCCGACTCGCTCTCCGCGGCGTTCCTCTCGAAGCCCTCGACGGCCGCGCGCGCCACGAGGCAATTGCGGTGGATCCGGACGAACTCGTCGCCGAACTCCTCCTCGAGCCGGGTGAGCGACTCCTCGACCAGGAACTCGCGCGCGGCAGTGCGCACGGTGACGTACTTCTGCTCGGCGCGCAGGTAGAGCACGTCGGCCAGCGCCACCAGGTGGATGCGGCCGCGCTCGTGCACGCTCAGGTGCCGCCGCGGGTGGCCGGCAGCGGCCGCCGCCAGGGCCTCCCGGCTGGGCGAGGTCGCGACCGCCTTGCGCAGGGCCGCGAGCAGCCTCTCGGCGCGGATGGGCTTGAGCAGGTAGTCGATGGCGTTCACCTCGAAGGCCTTGATCGCGTAGGCGTCGAAGGCCGTGGTGAAGATGACCCCGGGCGGGTTCGGCATCCCCGCCAGGTGGCGAGCCGCCTCGATGCCGTCCATCTGCGGCATGCGGATGTCGAGGAGCACGATGTCCACCTTCTCGCGTCCGGCGATCTCCAGCACCTCGCGCCCGTTCCGGGCCTCGTCGACGAGGACGAGGGGAAACTCGGCGCGGCAGTCGTCGAGGAGGTCGCGCAGGCGGGCGCGCGCGGGCGCCTCGTCGTCGGCGACGAGGATGCGCGGCAGGCGGGCGTCGGCGAGCGTCATCGCGGGGCGGTGATGTACGGAAGGCGCAGCGTGACCTCGTAGACCCGCCCCTCCACGCGCGCCTGCAGGCTCGCCTCGGCGTCGAAGTGCAGCTGCAGGCGCTCGCGGATGTTGGCGAGCGCCATGCGGTTGCCGGCGTGGTTGTCGCCGCCGGCCCGGAACGGGTTCGTGAGGCGGACGAGGACCTGGTCGGCCGTCCCGGAGACCTCGATGGCGATCTCGCCGCCTTCCTCGAGGGGCTCGACGCCGTGGTAGACCGCGTTCTCCACCAGCGGCTGCAGCATCATCGCCGGGACCAGGGCGTCGGCGGGCATCCGGTCGACGCGCCAGGCCACGCGCAGGCGCTCGCCCAGGCGCAGCTCCTCGATGGCCAGGTACTGCCGGGCGATGTCGATCTCCTTGGCGATCGGCGAAAGGGCGGTGTTGTCGGCCATGAGCACGCGGAAGAGGTCGGCGAGGTCCTCCAGGGCCCGCTCGGCGCGCTTCGGGTCCGAGCGGATGAGCGACAGGACGGCGTTGATGCTGTTGTAGAGGAAGTGCGGGCGGATGCGCGCCTGCAGCGCCTGGATGCGCGCCTGGGCGATCGCGGGAGACTGGGCGCGCGCGCGCAGGTCGAAGTAGGCGAGGATCGCGCCGGCCACGAACAGAACGAAGAAGGCCTGGTGCAGGATCGATCCGGGGTCCTGCTCCGGGAACATGGCGCCGAAGAGCTGCCCCCAGGCCCAGGCGAGGACCAGCTCCAGGACGACGACCGCCGACAGCGCCGCGGGGTAGGAAAGGGAATGCAGCACCCGCCGGCCGGCGCACAGCAGGGTGAGGGAGACGATGAGGACGGGCTCGGCGAACGCCGCGGCCAGCAGGAATTGCCCCGCCAGGTCCGCGACCTGCCGCGAGCGCATGACGGCCGCGGCCAGCACGAACAGGTTCACGATGACCAGCACGCGCAGCATCACGCCCAGGTTGCAGAAATTGGGCAGCCGGATGCCCGCACCCGTCTGATTTATACTCGCCACGCAGCCATTCTTCCCGACGCCGCTCACTCCATGCAACACGAAGATCCCCCGACCGGCGCGCCGACGCCCGCCAAGGCCTGGTCCGGCCGGTTCGCGGAACCCGCCGACCGGCTCATGCAGCGCTACACCGCCTCGGTGGCGTTCGACCGGCGCCTGGCCCCGTACGACATCCAGGGCTCGCTCGCGCACGCCCGGATGCTCTCGCGCTGCGGCATCCTTTCGGCCGCGGACCTGGAGGCGATCGAGCGCGGCATGGCCCAGGTGGCCGACGAGATCCGCGCCGGGCGCTTCGAGTGGTCGGTCGCCCGGGAGGACGTGCACCTCAACATCGAGGCCCGCCTCACCGAGCTGGTGGGCGACGCCGGCAAGCGGCTGCACACCGCCCGCTCGCGCAACGACCAGGTCGCCACCGACATCCGGCTGTGGCTGCGCGCCGAGATCGACGGCCTCCTGGGGCTCCTGCGCGCGGTCCGGGAGCGACTGCTCGACCTGGCCGAAGCGCACGCCGCGACGGTGATGCCCGGCTTCACCCACCTCCAGGTCGCCCAGCCCGTCACCTTCGGGCACCACCTGATGGCCTATTTCGAGATGTTCTCGCGCGACGCGGGCCGCCTCGCGGACTGCCGCCGCCGGGTGAACCTCCTGCCGCTGGGGTCGGCGGCGCTCGCCGGCACGAGCTTCCCCATCGACCGCGAGTCGGTGGCGGCCGAGCTGGGCTTCGACGGCGTCTGCGAGAACTCCCTGGACGCGGTCTCGGACCGGGACTTCGCGATCGAATTCCTGGCTGCCGGCGCGCTCGCCATGGCGCACGTGTCGCGGCTATCGGAGGAGCTCGTCCTGTGGATGAACCCGCGCTTCGGGTTCGTCGACATCGCCGACCGCTTCTGCACCGGCTCCTCGATCATGCCGCAGAAGAAGAACCCGGACGTCCCCGAGCTCATGCGCGGCAAGACCGGCCGGGTCTACGGGGCGCTGGTGGCCCTGCTCACCCTGGTGAAGGCGCAGCCGCTCGCCTACAACAAGGACAACCAGGAGGACAAGGAGCCGCTCTTCGACGCCGCCGACACGCTGGCCGACACCTTCACGATCCTGGCCGAGCTCCTGGGCGGGGTCACGCCGCGGCCGGAGCGCATGCGCGAGGCCCTCTCCCAGGGTTTCGCGACCGCGACCGACCTCGCCGACTACCTGGTGAGGAAGGGGGTGCCCTTCCGCGACGCCCACGAGATCGTCGCCCGCGCCGTCCGCGAGGCGGAGCAGGCGGGTCGCGACCTCTCGGAGCTGCCCCTGGAAAAGCTTCGCGCCTTCTCCAGCCGGATCGAGGCGGACGTGTTCGGGCTGCTCACGCCCGAAGGGTCGGTCGCGTTGCGCCGGCACACCGGGGGGACGGCTCCCGAGGCCGTGCGCCAGGCCATCGCCCGGGCGCGCGCGCGGCTCTAGCCGCCTACTCGCTCTCCCGCTTCGCCTCGAAAAGCCAGCACAGGCGCCGGGTCTCCGGGCCGGAGAGCCGGTCGCCCATCAGGCCGCACCGGAAGATGCGCTGGGAGAGCTTCTGGCAGTGGGCGCAGTCGGTGCACTCCCCGAACATCGCCCCCTCGTTGTCCTCCTGGAAGGTGGCGAGCGTCTCGCGCAGCGCCGAGGTGGCGTTGCGGATGCGGTTCGGGCTGATGTTGCGGGTGGCGTTCTGCCAGGGCAGCGCCGGCTGCGCCTCGTAGAGGAGCTGCTCGCCGGCCGTCGACAGCCGCAGGCGGACGACGCGGCGGTCGATGTCGTCCTGGTAGCGCTCGATGAGGCCGCGGCGGTCGAGGATGAGGAGCGTCTGCGAGACCGTGCCCTTGGTGAGGCCCAGGTACGCGGCCAGGGCCTGGGGCGTGTTCGAGTAGCGGTTCGCCTTGCTAAGATAGATGAGCGCGTGCAGGTGGACGGGCTGGAGGTTCTCGTCGGCGCCCGCCCTGCGCAGCTCGGCACGCATCAGGTTCGCCAGCCGCTCGACCAGCTCCAGCAGCACCAGCGGGTTCTTGTCCACGCCGTCCTCCCGTCGCGCTCCGTGCGCGCCCCCAATTAGTATCGGGTCGATACGACAAAGTCAAGGATTTGCGCGACCGACTTTTCGTGTCGGATCGATACCTTCTCCGGCGGGGCGCCGCTTTTCAGCCGAAATCGAGGCTCTCGCCGCCCTGGGCGAGCACGATCCGCGCGAGGCTGGCGAAGAGCTCCTCGCCGGAGCGCGTGTCGCGCCAGGCGCCGTCCCTCCAGGCGAAGTGGAAGCCGCCGGAGCGCGCCGCCACCCAGACCTCGCGGTTGGGGGTCTGGCGGTTGACGATGATCCGGCTGCCGTCGGGGCACTCGAGGGTGAGGATGCCGGCCTCGAGGTCGGCGTCGATGCCCCCGGAGGCCTCGGCCGCGCGCTCGATGCGCGAGAGGACGCCGTCGACGGCGCGGTGGAACTCGGTCTCATCCATGGGAGGGGCGGAAGGGCTGTGCTACGCTCTTCGCGATGATACGCGCTCTCGCCTGGATCGCGCTCGCCGCCGCCCTCGGCGCGTGCGGGCAGAAGGGTCCCCTCAAGCTTCCCGAGCCGCCGAAGGCCGCCGCCGCGGCGAGCGTCGCGCCATGAGCGCCGTGCGGCGCGTCGGCGGCGAGCTGTGGATGGAGGGCGTGCGCCTCTCGGAGGTGGCCTCCCGCTTCGGCACGCCCTGCTACGCCTATTCGCGCGCCGCGATCGAGTCCGCGTGGCAGGCCTTCGACCGCGCGCTCGCCGGCACCGAGCACCTGGTGTGCTACGCGGTGAAGGCGAACTCCAACCTCGCCGTGCTGGGCATCCTCGCCCGCCTGGGCTCCGGCTTCGACATCGTCTCCGGCGGCGAGCTCGCGCGGGTGCTGGCCGCCGGCGGGCGCGCCGACCGCGTCATCTTCTCCGGCGTGGGCAAGGGCGAGGACGAGATCCGCGCCGCCCTCATGGCGGGGATCCGCTGCTTCAACGTCGAGAGCGAGCCGGAGCTCGAGCGCCTGGACGCCATCGCCCGCGCCCTGGGCGTGCGTGCCCCGGTGTCGCTGCGCGTCAACCCCGACGTGGACGCGCGCACCCACCCCTACATATCCACGGGCCTCAAGGGCAACAAGTTCGGCATCGCCCACGACCGGGCGCTCGCCGCCTACGGGCTCGCGGCGAGCCTGCCCAACCTCGAGGTCACGGGCATCGACTGCCACATCGGCTCGCAGATCCTGGACATGGCCCCGCTCGAGGAGGCGCTCGAGCGCGTGCTGGAGCTCGCCGCCGCGGTGGCCGCGCGCGGCATCCCCCTGCGGCACGTGGACCTGGGCGGGGGCCTCGGCATCCGCTACCGCGAGGAGGAGGAGGCGCTCGACATCGGCCGCTGGTGCGCGACCGTGGCGGCGAGGCTCGCCGGGACGGGCTACTCGCTCGTGCTGGAGCCGGGGCGAGCCATCGTCGGCAACGCCGGCGTGCTGCTCTCGCGCGTGGAGTACCTCAAGCTCGACAAGGGCAAGCGCTTCGCGATCGTGGACGCCTCCATGAGCGAGCTGATCCGCCCGGCCCTCTACGAGGCGTGGCACGAGATATCGCCGCTCGCCACGCTCGACCGGCCCGAGGCGGCCTACGACGTGGTGGGCCCCGTGTGCGAGTCCTCCGACGTCCTCGGCACGGACCGGCGGCTCGCCATCGCGCCGGGCGACGGCATCGCCATCCTCTCGGCGGGCGCCTACGGCATGGTGATGAGCTCCAACTACAACTCGCGGCCGCGCCCCGCCGAGGTGGTGATCGACGGCGATCGCGCGGTGCAGGTTCGCGCGCGCGAGACGATCGACTCCCTCTTCGCCGGCGAGACGACGCTCGACTGAGCGCCGGCGCGAATGCGCCGAAAAACGGCACCTCGATGGTATCGATTCGATACCAATCACGCGCGAGTTCGATCAAATAGTCGCGCTTGACACGCCCCCAAACCGCGGTTCCGCGGATTTTTTCGCATATCATCCGCTCCACCAAGCCGGTTCTTCGATGTCGCGAAAGCGCGCGGGGCGCCGGAAAAGAGCCACCAGGCTTCACCGTTCGATCGAAAACCCGAACGCTTGGTAGTGCCGGGATCCACGGCGAAGCTGCCGCCCGGGACGTAGAGACACTTCGGTCCAACAATCGAAAGGAGCAAGACGATGGCAACCGCGAAGAAGAAACCCGCTGCGAAGAAGAAGGCCGCCAAGAAGCCGGCCGCCAAGAAGAAGGTCGCGAAGAAGCCTGCGGCGAAGAAGAAGCCCGCCGCGAAGAAGAAGCCCGCCGCGAAGAAGAAGGCGGCGAAAAAGACCGCGAAGAAGAAGGTCGCCAAGAAGAAGCCGGCGAAGAAGAAGGCTGCGAAGAAGCCCGCGAAAAAGGCCAAGAAGAAGCCAGCCAAGAAGAAGGCGGCAAAGAAGCCCGCGGCACCCGCCAAGCCCATGGCTCCGGCGGTCACCCCGGTCATCACCCCGCTGATCAAGCCGATGAGCTGAACGGAAGCCCACGGCTTCCGGGCCCTCACGGCCTGACCCGAATACGAGGCGCGACCCAGCGGAACGGCTGCGAAAGTGGCCGGAGACGCCGCGAGGGGAGCGCCTCGCAAACGGGTGACCCGATCGTCCCCAGGCCCGGCGCCGTCCGGCGCGGCCTTCAGGTTTCCTCCCCGCCCCCCTCCAGCGGCCATTGCGCGAGCGTGCGATAGGCGCCTTCGCCCCGCACGGACTCGACCAGCGCGAACGACCCGACGCGCCAGTGCACGGCCGGCATAGGCTCCGCGGCGAGCGGCTCGCGGATGCGCCGCGCCAGCGTGAGGTGTGCCGCGAAAGGCCGGGCGTCGACCGCGAAGCCCGCCTCCCGGACCCGCCGCGCGAGCCCCGCCTGCAGCGCCACGAGACCGGGCGGAACCTCGCGGCAGCCCGCCCAGGCCACCGCCGCCCGCGCGAACGCGCCGAGCTGGTCGAGCACGAGGACGAAGCCSGACTCCCCGCCGGGGCGAGCGGCCTCGCGCAGCGCCGGGATCGCGCGCGGGTCCACCTCCCCCAGGAAGACGAGCGTGAGGTGCAGGTTCGCCCCGGGAACGGGACGCCCGCCGCAGCGCCGCGCGACCTGCTTCGCCCTCGCCGAGAGCTCGTCCCGCGCGGCCTCGTCCGGCCACAGCGCGAAGAAGAGGCGCGCCATGGCCGCTACAGGAGGAAGACGGTCGCGAGGCCCAGGAAGATGAAGAAGCCCATGCTGTCCGTCACGAAGGTGAGGAACACGCTCGAGCCGATGGCCGGGTCGCGCCCGAAGCGCTCCATCGCGAGCGGGATGAAGAGCCCGGCCAGCGCCGCGACGACGAGGTTGAGCATCATCGCGAGCGCCATCACCCCGCCGAGGGCGACGTTGCGGTACAGGAGCCAGGCCACGATGCCCAGGACGCTTCCCCACAGCGCCCCGTTCAGCACGCCGATGCCGAGCTCCTTGGCGAGGAGCCGCCGGGCGTTGGCCGCGCTCACCTGGTCGAGGGCCAGCGCGCGCACGATGAGCGTGCTCGTCTGGTTGCCCGAATTGCCGCCGATGCCGGCAACGATGGGCATGAGGGCCGCCAGGGCCGCCAGCTTCTCGATGGAGCCCTCGAACGCCCCGACGACCCGGGAGGCGACGAACGCCGTGCACAGGTTGAGCGCCAGCCAGGGCCCGCGGTTCTTCGCCGACAGCCAGACCGAGGAGAAGAGGTCCTCCTCCTCGCGCAGGCCCACCTTGGCGAGCTCCTGCGCCTCCTGGCTCTCGCGCACGAAGTCGAGCACCGCGTCGACGGTGAGCCGGGCGATCACGCGGCCATCGGCGGAGACGACGGGAGCGCAGACCAGGTCGTAGCGCTCGAAGGCCTTGGCGGCCTCCTCGGCCTCGCTGTCCGGGGAGAAGGAGACGACGTCGCGGTCGGTGAGGGTGGCGACCTCGATCTCCGGATCGCTCACCAGCAGGCGCTTGAGCGGGAGGATCCCCCGCAGGTGGTCGTCGCGGTCGACCACGAAGAGGGCGTCGGTCTGCCCGGGGAGCTCGTCGTAGCGGCGCAGGTAGCGAAGCGCCACCTCGCAGGTCACGTCCTCCCGGATGCTCACCACCTCGAAGTCCATGAGGGCGCCCACGCTCCCCTCGGGGTAGGAAAGGGCCGACTGCAGCTGGGCGCGCTCGTGGACGTCCTGCGCCTCGATGATGTCCTGGACCACGTCCACGGGCAGGTCGGGCGCGAGGTCGGCGATCTCGTCGGCATCCAGGTTCTGGGCCGCCGCCACGATTTCCGCGGAGTCCATGTCCGCGAGCAGCGTGTCGCGGACGGCGTCCGAGACCTCGAGCAGGATCTCGCCGTCGCGGTCGCTTCGCACCAGCCCCCAGACGACGAGGCGCTCCTCGAGCGGGAGGCCCTCGAGGATGAAGGCCACGTCGGCGGGGTGCAGCCCGTCGAGGCGCTTCTGCAGCTCGGCGAGGTTCTGCTTGTGGACGATGGACTCGACGAGCCCCCGTTTCTCGCCGTCGCCGTCCTGACGACGGACGAAGTCCTCCACCAGGCGCTGCTGGGCAAGGAGCCTCGTCACCGCGTCGAGGTGTTCCTGCGGCGTGGCGGAGGGCGGCTTGTCGGTGGAGAGGGTCATCGGGGATCGGCTCGCGGGCCCGGGCGGCCCGCCGGTATTCTAGGCCGCCGACCCTCGCGCCGTCCCCCTCGCGCGCGGATTATTTTCCCGTCCCGCTAGGGAACTTCCGCCGCCCCCATGCGCGCGAGGATGATCTGGGTCTTCCTCTCGAGCCAGGGCGTGGAGCGGTTGCGGTCGTAGAACCGCGGGCTGGGCACCATGGCCGCCAGGCGCGCGGCCTGCGCGGGCGAGAGCGCGGCGGCGCTCGTGCCGAAGTAGTGGCGCGCCGCGGCCTCGGCGCCGAAGACGCCGTCTCCCCACTCGATCACGTTGAGGTAGATCTCCAGGATGCGCCGCTTGTCCATGACGCTCTCCAGCATCACCGTGATCATCGCCTCCTGGGCCTTGCGCCAGGGCGTGCGGGTGCCCGACAGGAAGAGGTTCTTGGCGAGCTGCTGCGAGATGGTGGAGCCGCCGGCCACCACCTTGCCGCGGCGCTGGTTCTTCTCCCAGGCCTTCTGCATCGCCTCCCAGTCGAAGCCCTCGTGGTCGGCGAACTTCGCGTCCTCCGCGGCGATGACGGCGCGCTTCAGGGCGGGCGAGATGCGCGCGTAGGGGACCCACTGCTGGCGAAGCCTCGCGTCGGGCCTCTTCTCGCGCAGGCGCTCCAGGCTCTGCTCCATGAAGGCGGTGGTCGCCGGATCGTGCGTGCGCCACCAGGCGAGGCGCGCGAGGATGGAGAGCTCGTAAGCGACGAAGATCGCGGCGGCGGCGAGCGCGGCCCACCCGGCCAGGCGTGCCAGCCGCTTCACGCGGCGCGCAGGGCGGCGATGACGCCCGCCGTCTCGGGCCGCTTCCCCCGCCACAGGTGAAACGATTCCGCCGCCTGTTCCACGAGCATGCCGAGCCCGTCGCTGGCCCTCGCGCCGGCCGCGCGCGCACGGTCGAGGAACGCCCTCGCCGCCGCTCCGTAGGCCATGTCGTAGGCGGTCGCGCCGGGGGCGAAGACTTCCGCGGGAAGCTCGAGCGGCTCGCCATGCGTGGACGAGGACGTGGCATTCACCACGAGGTCGAATCCGCGGCCCATGTCGGCGAAGCCCGCGGAGCGCACCGGGCCGCCGGGCTCGAAGGCTCGCGCGAGCTCATCCGCCCTGGCTCGGGTCCGGTTGGCGATCACGAGCAGCGCGGGTCCGAGCGCGAGCAGCGGGCCCACGACGCCGCGTGCCGCGCCTCCCGCGCCGACGAGGAGGATTCGCGATCCCGCGAGCGCGAGCCCGAGGTTGGCGGTGAGGTCGCGCACGAGTCCCGCTCCGTCGGTGTTGTCGCCCAGGACGAGGCCGTCGCGCGCGGCGAGCGTGTTCACCGCTCCCGCCTGCGCCGCCCGCTGCGTTCGCTCCTGCGCGAAGTCGAAGGCGTCGACCTTGAACGGCAGCGTCACGTTGGCGCCGCGGCCGCCGGCAGCGAAGAACTCGCGCGCGGCGCGGGCGAAGTCTCCCGGTTCGACGAGAAGGCGCTCGTAGACGAGCGTCTCCCCGGTGGCGCGGGCGAAGCGCGCGTGGATCTCGGGAGAGCGCGAGTGCGCGACGGGATTTCCGATGACGACGTAGCGATCCATGGTGGCGGGGTGGAGCCGGATTGCCGGCCGGAGGCCGGCCGCGGGGCCCGCTGCCATGATAGCCGCCGGCGGGCGACGGCCGCGAATCGTATATATAGTGGTCGGTTCGGAAGGCGGTTCCGAAGGCCAATTGCACAATCCTGGTGCGCGAGTAGGCTGGATGCACCATGAGCGTGCAACTTGCCGCGCGCATCCGGTGCAGGCCATTTGAAATCAATGGCTTGCATGGTTGTTTGCGTGGCACGCTTTCTGCTATTCCAGGGATTCCAAGCATCCATCAACCCGATCCATTCCCCATTCTGGGGCGTCACACCTCAATCAGGAGAAAGAGTCATGGCAGCGGCCGATGTCTTCAAGATGATCAAGGAAAACGAGGTCAAGTTCGTGGACCTGCGCTTCACCGACACGAAGGGCAAGGAGCAGCACGTCACCGTGCCGGCGAAGGCCTTCGAAGAGGACAAGTTCACGGACGGCCACGCCTTCGACGGCTCCTCGATCGCGGGCTGGAAGGGCATCGAGGCCTCCGACATGCTGCTCATGCCGGACCCGGACTCCGCGCGCATGGACCCGTTCATGGACGAGCCCACGCTCGCCCTCTCCTGCGACGTGCTCGAGCCCTCCACGGGCAAGGGCTACGACCGCGACCCGCGCTCGCTCGCCAAGCGCGCCGAGGCCTACCTCAAGTCCACCGGCATCGGCGACGTGGCCTACTTCGGCCCGGAACCCGAGTTCTTCATCTTCGACGCGGTCGAGTGGAAGGTGGACATGTCGGGCTCCTTCGTGAAGATCTTCTCCGAGGAAGCGCCCTGGTCCACCGACGAGAAGTTCGAGGGCGGCAACCTCGGCCACCGTCCGCCGGTGAAGGGCGGCTACTTCCCGGTGCCGCCCGTCGACTCGCTGCAGGACATCCGCTCCGCCATGTGCCTCGCGCTCGAGGAACAGGGCGTCGAGGTGGAGGTGCACCACCACGAGGTGGCCGCCCCGGGGCAGTGCGAGATCGGCACGAAGTTCAGCTCGCTGGTGAAGCGCGCCGACTGGCTGCAGATCCTCAAGTACACGGTGTGGAACGTCGCGCGCAGCTACGGCAAGACGGCGACCTTCATGCCCAAGCCCGTCGTGGGCGACAACGGCTCGGGCATGCACGTGCACCA
>PQAI01000117.1 GCA_003105245.1 Betaproteobacteria bacterium
ACGATGTTCTTCCTCGACCCCTCCGGCAACGCCCTCGAGTTCAAGGCCTTCGAGGATCCTTCCCGCCTCTTCGCCCGGCAGTAGCGACGAGGTACGCTTGCACCGCACGACCACTCCTGGAGCCCCCATGCATACCCGCATTCCGACGACACGACTTCTCGCCCCGCTCCTCGCGGCTCTCCTCGCGCTTCCCCTCGCCGCCGGCGCCGCCACCAAGGAGGAAAGGCGCCAGGACGTGCGCGACGTGACCGAGAACACGCTGCAGCGSCTCTACAAGTCCCAGCCGCACGCGAAGGACGCCATCGAGCGCTCCGCGGGCTACGCCGTCTTCTCCAAYTTCGGCATGAAGATCTTCTTCGCGGGCGGCGGCACGGGMKCGGGSMTCGCGGTCAACCGCAAGSAGAAGACCGAGACCTTCATGAAGATGGTGGAGGTGCAGGCCGGGCTCGGCGTCGGGGTCAAGAAGTTCCGCCTCGTCTGGGTCTTCGAGAAGCAGTCGGACCTGAACCGCTTCGTCAACTCCGGCTGGGAGCTGGGCGCCCAGGCCACGGCCGCGGCGCAGGTGAGCGGCAAGGGGCAGGAGGTCTACGCGGGGGCGATGTCGGTCTCGCCCGGCGTGTGGCTCTACCAGCTCACCGACGAGGGCCTCGCCGCGGAGCTCACCGCGAAGGGCACGAAGTACTACAAGGACGCGGAACTCAACTGACCCGCGCGGGAGACCTCCATGGATCACGACCGGATGCCTGAAGACGAATCCCGCCGCGACTTCCTGCGCACTGCGAGCCTGGGCGCCGCGGCGCTGGGCCTGGGGCTGCCGACGGGCGTGACCGCGGCATCGGCACCCGCCGCGCGCGCAGCCGCGGAGCCGCAGGGCGGCCCCTACAACATCCTCTTCTTCCTCGTCGACCAGGAGCGCCGGTTCCGGCCCGGGGAGCTTCCCGTGGGCCTGTCGCTGCCCGCCCGCGAGCGCCTCGCGAAGCAGGGCACGACCTTCGTGAACCACCGCATCAATTCCTGCGTGTGCACGCCATCGCGCTCGGTGCTCTACACCGGGCAGCACATCCAGCACACGAAGATGTTCGACAACACGAACTTCCCGTGGATCACGAGCCTCTCGCCCGGGATCCCGACGGTGGGCCACCTGCTGCGCGAGCTCGGCTACTACACCGCCTACAAGGGCAAGTGGCACCTCACCAAGGAGTTCGAGACCGTCAACAAGCTCGGCACGCCGACGAAGATATTCACGGAGGAGATGGAGGCCTACGGCTTCTCCGACTACATGGGCATCGGCGACATCATCGCGCACGACCGCGGCGGCTACCTGCACGACGGGATCACSGCCGCCATGGGCGTGAGCTGGCTGCGCGGCAAGGGGCGCGACCTCGCSGCGCAGGGCAAGCCCTGGTTCCTCGCGGTGAACCTCGTCAACCCGCACGACGTGATGTTCTACGACACGGACGCGCCCGGCACCCAGGTGCAGGGCGGCAGGGGCCTCACGCCCCTGGCGCGCGACCCGGACGACCCGCTCTACGCGAAGCAGTGGCGCTTCGACCTGCCCGCGAGCCACGCGCAGCCGCTGGACGCGCCGGGCAGGCCGTCGGCGCACCGCGACTTCCTGCGCTCCCACGACGCGCTGGTGGGCCCGATCCCGAACGAGGAGGCGCGCTGGCGCCGGCGGCACAACTACTATCTCAACTGCATGCGCGACGTCGACCGGAGCATGGCGGCCGTGCTCGCCGAGCTCGACGCCTCGGGGCTCGCCGGCCGCACGATCGTCGTGTTCACCTCGGACCACGGCGACATGGACGGGGCCCACCAGCTGCACGCGAAGGGTGCGGTGGCCTACCGCGAGCAGAACAACGTCCCGCTCGTGATCGTCCATCCGGCCCGCTCCGGGGGACGGCAGTGCCAGGCGGTCACCTCGCACCTCGACATCGCGCCGACGCTGCTCGCCCTCGCGCAGGCGGCCCCGGAGAAGAAGGCGGCCCTGGCGAAGAAGCTGCCCGGCAGGGACTTCTCGGGCCTGCTCGCCCAGCCGCAGCGCGCCGCGCCGGACGCCGTGCGGGACGGGATGCTCTTCTGCTACAACATGTTCGCCTATCTCGACGGCGAGTTCCTCGAGAAGGGCGTGGCGCACCTGAAGAAGGGCGGCAATCCCAAGGACCTCGCCGCAACCGGTGCGCGGCCGGACATGATGAAGCGCGGCGCGGTTCGCTCGGTCTTCGACGGCCGCTACACCTTCTCGCGCTACCACTCCAACAAGCAGCACAACCGGCCCGTGACGATCGAGGAGCTCTACCGGCTGAACGACGTCGAGCTTTTCGATGCGAAGACCGACCCGCACGAGATGACCAACCTGGCGCAGGGCGACCGGCACCGGGAGCTGGTGATGGCGATGAACGAGAAGCTCAACCGCCTGATCGACGCGGAGGTCGGCGAGGACCGCGGCCAGATGCTGCCCGGCGGGATCGAGGCGGGCTGGGAGATCACGCCGGAGACCATGGCCGGGGCCTGACGCGACCCGCGCGGGCCTATGCCCGCCGCCGGAAGCGGAAGACGCCCAGGCTGCCCAGCAGGTTGGGCAGCGTCTCCACGATCTCGCCCTCGTGCAGCACGCGTTCGTCGAGGATCTCCGCGCCCACGGTGCCGCAAAGCGCCTCGAAGTCCTTCACCGTGCACAAGTGGATGTTGGGCGTGTCGTACCACTGGTAGGGCAGGGACTTCGACACCGGCATGCGCCCCGCGAGGATCGCGAGGCGGTGCCGCCAGTAGCCGAAGTTGGGGAAGGTGACGATGCCCTCGCGGCCCACGCGCAGCATCTCCTTCAGGATGAGGTCCGAGCGGCGCATCGCCTGCAGCGTCTGCGACAGGATCACGAAGTCGAAGGCGTCGTCCTCGAAGGTGGAGAGCCCGCTCTCCAGGTCCATCTGGATCACGTTGATTCCGTGGCCCACGGCCGCGAGCACGCGCTCCGGGTCGATCTCCACGCCGTAGCCCTTCACGCCGCGCGTGGCTGCGAGCCCCGCGAGGAGCTCGCCGTCGCCGCACCCCAGGTCCAGCACGCGCGCGCCCTGCGGGATCCAGGACGAGATGAGGTCGAAGTCGAAGCGGGGCGTCATTTCGYKCCTCCCTTCGCCGCGTAGCCCTTCATCTCCTCGAGCTCGGTGCCGCCGACGATGAGCGGACGCGMGCGCGCGCCCGCGCCGACTTCCTGCGCCACGTTGTCCATGTAGGCGGCGACGACGCGATGGTAGTGGGCGTTGTCCAGGAGGAACGCGTCGTGGCCGTGCGGCGCGTCGATCTCGGCGTAGGTCACGCTCTTGCCGCCCTTCACCAGCGCCTTCACGATCTCGCGCGACCTCTCCGGCGGGAACCTCCAGTCGCTCGTGAAGGAGGCCACCAGGAATCCCGCCTTCGCGCTCGCCACGGCCTTGGCGAAGTCGCCGCCCGTCTCGCGCGCCGGGTCGAAGTAGTCCAGCGCCTTGGTCATGATGAGGTAGGTGTTGGCGTCGAAGACCTGCGCGAACTTGTCGCCCTGGTAGCGCAGGTACGACTCGATCTCGAACTCCACCTCGTAGTGGAAGCCGTAGTCGTCTCCCTTGATCTCGCGGCCGAACTTCTCGCCCAGCAGGTCCTCGGACAGGTACGTGATGTGGCCCAGCATCCGCGCGAGCTTGAGGCCGCGCGCGGGGAAGGTCTTCATCGCGTAGAAGTTGCCGCCGTGGAAGTCCGGGTCCGAGACGATGGCCTGCCGCGCCACGTCGTTGAACGCGATGTTCTGCGTGGAGAGCTTGGGCGCCGCGGCGATCACGATGGCGTGGGCGATGCGGTCGGGGTGATCCAGCGTCCACTGCAGGGCCTGCATGCCGCCGAGCGATCCGCCCATGGCGGCGGCGAGCCGTTCGATCCCCAGCCGGTCCATGAGGCGTGCCTGCGAGGCCACCCAGTCCTCCACGGTGACCAGCGGGAAGCCCGCGCCGTAGGGCTGGCCCGTGGAGCGGTCGATGGAGGCCGGGCCCGTCGAGCCGTGGCAGCCCCCGAGGTTGTTCACGCCGATCACGAAGAAACGGTCGGTGTCGATGGCCTTGCCGGGGCCGATCATGTTGTCCCACCAGCC
>PQAI01000118.1 GCA_003105245.1 Betaproteobacteria bacterium
CACCTCGGACTCGTCGCGCGGGGGAGCGAGCAGCAGGAAGGGCACGTGCGTCTCGTGCGCGAGGAACCGCGCCACCTCCAGGCCGCTGCCCTCCGCCATGGTCACGTCGAGGATCGCGAGCGCCGGGCGCGTGTCGACGGCCACGCGCATCGCCTCGTCGGCGTTGGTGGCCACGACCACGTCGAAGCCGGCGCGCGAAAGCCCGGAAAGGAGCGTGGACAGGACGACGCGGTCGTCGTCCACGACCAGGAGGCGGGGCCTTGCCTGCGTCATGGTAGCCTCATGCTGTCTCGATTATGCCCGACCCCCCACCGGGTCCGGGGACCGCCTTGAACGCCCTTCGACTGCTGCCCGTGGTGCTCGCATTCGGCGTCCTCGCCGCCCACTTCTACCGTGCCTACGCCTGGGTGCCCTTCGGCATCACGATCGGGTTGCTGCCCCTTCTCCTCGTGCGAGCTCCCTGGGCCGCGCGGGTGCTGCAGGGGGCGCTTGTCCTGGGCGCGCTGGAGTGGCTTCGCACCGCGGCGGTCCTCATCGCGATGCGCCAGTCCATGGGCCAGCCCTGGACGCGGCTTGCGGTCATCCTCGGCGTCGTGGCGCTGGCCACCGCGGCCTGCGCCCTGCTCTTCCAGTGGCGGCCGGTGCGGGAGCGCTTCGCGATGGGCAAGGCGGATCATCCCGGCTCCTAGCGCGCCTGGCCGAAGAGGCAGACGCGGTTGCGGCCGGAGCGCTTGGCGTCGTAGAGGGCGTCGTCGGCCTGGCTCATGAGCGTGTCGAGGTTCGCGTTGCCGGCGAGCGTGGCCACGCCGAGCGAGACGGTCACCCGCAGCGGGACGCCCTCCTCGCGTGCCACCTCGGAGGCCTCCACGGCGGCGCGCAGCCGCTCGGCCACCTCCACGGCGCCGTCGATCGCCGTCTCCGGCAGCAGGATGGCGAATTCCTCGCCCCCCACGCGCCCCACGACGTCGACGGCCCGCAGCACCTCGAGGCAGGTGCGGGCGAGCTGCTGCAGGACGCGGTCGCCGGCGCGGTGGCCGTGGGTGTCGTTCACTTCCTTGAAGCGGTCGATGTCGAGCATCAGGATCGAAAGCGGCGTCTCGTAGCGCCGGCTGCGCGCGAGCTCCGCGTCGGCGACCTCGAAGAAGTGCCGCCGGTTGGCCAGTCCCGTGAGCGGGTCGGTGTGCGCCTGCGTTTCCAGGATGTGGGCGATGCGCCGCTGCCGGCGCCAGGCGCGGTCCACCATCAGGGTGGCGCCGATCGCCACGGCGAAGAGCACGCTCGAGAGCACGGCCACCACGCCCATGTCGCGGCGCCAGTGCCCCATGTACTCCGCCGTGGCGCGCCCCACGGTCACGTGCAGCGGGTAGCCCGCCACCTTGCGGTACGAGTAGAGGCGGTCGGCCCCGTCCACCGGCGACACGTCGTGGAAGGTTCCCGAGATCTCGCCGCGCGAGACCAGGTCGCGCAGGCCGGCCGGCACCTCGAAGGGCCCCCCCCTTTCCGGGAATGGCGGATGGCGCGCGATGAGGCCGAGGTCCTCGCCACGCACGCTGACCGCCCCGCTGGGGCCCACGTCGGCCGCCGCGAGCATCGTCACCAGGCGCTCCACCGGGATGGGCGCGACCACCGCGCCGGCGAACCTCCCGTCCGGGTACTCGTAGCGGCGCGCGACGTCCACGACCCAGGGGCCGTCGGGGCCGTCGCGGTGCGATTCCGAGATCGCCAGCCCGGAGAAGTGCCCGTCGCGCAGCTTGCGGAAATAGGGGTGATCCTCGATGCCGGAGGCCGGGGCGTCGGCGAACTCGCTCTGGTAGAGGGGGTGGCCGGCGGCGTCGGTGACCCGGATCGCGAGCACGTCCGGCAGGTTCGCGTGGATGGAGGCGATGTAGGCTCGCGCGGCCTGCTCGTCCGTTCCCCGCCCCGCGAGGCGCCGCTCCTGCTCCGTGGCCACCGTGTGGATGGCGAGCCGCACCTTGTCCACCAGGTTGCCGACGTCGCTCTCGAGCACGCGCGCGACGCTGTAGGTCTCGACGACCGCCTGCTCCTCGTGCTGCTGCCGGCTGGTGTAGATGGACTGGCCGATGAGGATGGCGATGAGGAGCAGCAACGAGGCCACCACGCGCCACAGGCGCGTGACGAAGCGGCCCGCGTGAAGCTGTTCCAAGTGCGCCTCCTCCTCGGCCCATCCTGCGCCCCTCCCCGGCCGGGGAATTGTCGGGCGTCAGGAACCGGCGCGATTCAGTAGCACTGCGCGCGGCACAGCCGGGCGATGTCGGCGTCCGTGAGCGGCCCGCCGTCCCAGGAACGGGCGTCGGACGGGAGGTAGCAGGAACACATCCGCACCACGTCGCGGCCGCCGGGCGCCAGCGGGACGCTGCGCCACCGGCTCTCCGAGGGCGTGCCGTAGGTGTTGGCCCAGGGGTTCTGGTCCCTCGCGTCCCACGTCCTCGGTCCCCGGGAAGCGGGCTCGACGTAGCGCGGCGGGCGGGAAACCATGTCGGTCCAGTAGGACGACGGGCGGTCGTAGCGCAGCTGCTCGCCCAGCCAGGCGCCCGACCAGGCGTTCCCGTAATAGTCGGCGCAAGCCGTTCCCGCGCCGCAGAGGGCGCCAAGGAGGGCGATCGTGGCGAACGCGAGCTTCATTCCGGTCGTACCGTGCGCAATTACCCAGACCCCATGCTATCCCCGCGCGGGCCGCGATTCTGTGGCCTGCGTCACAGGAAAAGGGCGCCCGAAGGCGCCCTTCCGGGCCCTGCGGCCGGGTCGCCTCAGTGGACCTCGACCCGGTGCGCCGCGGAGCCCTTCGCCTTCGGCAGCGTGAGCCGCAGCACGCCCTCGGCGTACTTCGCCTCCGCCTTGGCGAACTCGACCTCGGTGGGCAGCGTGAACGAACGCGTCATCGCCCCGTAGTAACGCTCGCTGCGAAGGACCTTGCCTTCCTTCTCGTCCTTCTTCTCGCGGCGCACCTCGGCGGAGATGGTGACCCGGTTGCCGTCGACATCCACGCGGATGTCGTCCTTCGTCACGCCCGGCATGTCGGCCTTCACCATGAACTTGTCGGCAGCCTCTTCGACGTCCAGCTTGATGACGGGAGCCATGCTCTCCGTCTCCATCCACATCGGCGGAAGCAGGCCCTTGAAAACGGAGGGTACGTCGAACGCCGGATCGAAGAGGGTGAGGGGCTTGAGGGTTCCCATGGCATCCTCCATCGCGATTCCAGGCCGCGGCGGCGTCAGGACCACCGCCGCACGGGGCGCCATCGCATCCCGCCCCGCAGCGATAGCCTAGGACGGCCGCGCGCGGGGCGTGTTGCCGGCAGTCAAGAACACTGCGGATTTCGCGCCACGACGTAGGCGGCGATCTGGTCGAGCGTGGCGAGCGTGGCGTAGTCGGACTCGGCGATCTCCACCTTGAAGCGCTGGTGGACGGCGATGAGGAAGTTGAGCCAGTCCATGGAGTCGAGGTCGACCTGGTCGCGCAGCAGCTTGTCGGGGGCCACGTCGCCCTCCTCCAGCTCGGGGGCGATCCTGCGCAGCTCCTCGAAGAGGAGCGGGACGAGTTCCTTCGCGTTCATAGTTTTTCCGGCTCCTGGAACCGGCGGGAGAGTTCGGCGAGGAAGGCGGCGCCGCGGTGGCCGTCGCTCACGCGGTGGTCCGCGGCGAGGGTCGCGACCACCACGGGCCTGGCGACCACGGCCCCCTCCTCCACCCACGGCCGCAGGGCGATCCTGCCGAGGCCGACGATGGCCACCTGCGGGGGGTAGATGACGGGATAGGTCGCCTCGACGCCGGTGTCGCCGAGGTTGGTGATGGTGATGGTGGGATCGGAGAATTCCGAGCTGCGAAGGCTCCCGGCGCGCGCGCGCTTCACGAGGTCGGCCAGCTTCGCCATCAGCTCGTCGATGGCCAGGTCCTGCACGTCGCGGATGCCGGGCGCCACGAGGCCTCCCTGGCGGAGCGAGATGGCCACGCCCGTGTTCACCGAGGCCGAGGGCTGGTAGGCGCCGTCGCGCCAGGTGCCGTTCAGCTCGGGGAAGCCGCGCAGGGCGAGCGCAATGGCCTTGAGCTGCACCGCGGCCATGAGGATGCGACCGGTGAGCGGGCGGCGGGCGTTCCCGGCGGCGAGCCAGTCCTGCGCCCGCTGCATCGGGATGGTCTCGGCGAGGTAGTAGTGCGGGATCTCGCGCTTCGAGCGGCTCATGGCCGCCGCGATGGCCTTGCGCATCTCGGCCGCGCGGTCGACGGGGGCCGCGGCCGGCACCGCCTTCGACGCCTTCTCGACGTCCTCGATCGTCACGGCGCCGTGCGGCCCCGTGCCCGGGATGCCCTCGGGATCGACGCCCAGATCGCGGGCCCGGCGACGGGCAGCGGGAGACACGGGCCGGCGCTCGCCTGAGACGGGGGACCCTGGCGGCAACGGCACCGCGGGCGCCAGCGGAGGGGCCGGCGCCGTCACGACGGCTGCGGCGGGTCGCACCGGAGCGGGAACGGCCGGGGGCGCGGGCGCCGCGCCGGGCTTCTCGCCCGGGGCGAGGAAGCGCGCGATCGCGGTGCCCACCGGGATCGTCGTGCCTGGCTCGACGAGCAGCGACTCCACCACGCCTTCCTGCCAGGTCTCGACCTCCACGGCGGCCTTCGTGGTGTCGACGACGGCCACGACGTCGCCCTTCTTCACCGCGTCCCCGGGCTTCACCTTCCACTCGAGGAGCTTGCCCTCGTCCATGTCGGCGCCGAGGGACGGCAGCTTGAACTCGATCATTGGAAGAGGCCCCTCGCGGCCGCCACGATCTTCCCGGGCTGCGGCAGGGCCGCCTCCTCGAGGTGCTTCGGGTACGGGACGGGCACTTCCTCGCGGCAGACGCGCGCCACCGGGGCGTCGAGGTCGTAGAAGGCCTGCTCCATGATGCGGGCCACGATCTCGGCCGAGAGGCTGCCGCTCCTCCAGCCCTCGTCCACGATCACCGCGCGCCGCGTCTTGCGGATCGAGGCGAGCACGGTGTCCATGTCCAGCGGCCGCAGGACGCGCAGGTCGACGACCTCGGCGTTGATCCCCTCCTCGGCCAGCTTCTCGGCCGCCGCCAGCGCCTTGGGCACGCAGCCGCCGTAGGCCACGATCGTCACGCGCGTGCCCTGGCGGCGCACGGCCGCATGGGCGATGTCGATCGAGGCGCTGGAGAGCTCCCCCGTGGTCTCGAAGAGCGCCGGATACTCGAAGAGGAGCACCGGATTGTCCTCGGCGAGCGCCGCGCCCAGCATGCCGTGCGCGTCGTCGATCGTGGCCGGGGCGACGATCTTCAGGCCCGGCACGTGCGCGTACCAGCCCTCGAAGCTGTGCGAGTGCTGGGCCGCGAGCTGGCGGCCGGCGCCCGTGGCCATGCGGATCACGAGCGGCACGGCGAACTGCCCTCCCGACATGTGGCGAAGGATCGCGGCGGTGTTCACGATCTGGTCGAGCGGCAGCAGGCTGAAGTTCACCGTCATCACCTCGACGATGGGCTTCATCCCCCCCAGGGCAGCCCCGATCCCGGCGCCCACGAAGGCGAGCTCGGARAGCGGCGCGTCGCGCACGCGCTCCGGGCCGAACTCCTCGAGCAGYCCCTTGCTCACGGCGTAGGTGCCGCCGTAGCGGCCCACGTCCTCGCCCACCAGGAAGACGCGCTGGTCGCGCGCCAGCGCCTCGCGCAACCCCTGTCTCAGTGCCTCGCGGTAGGTGATCGTCATGGCGCGTACACGTCCCTGGTGAGGTCCTCGACCGGCTCCCAGGTCCCGGCCTCGGCGAAGGCGACGGCGCGCTCGACCTCCGCGGCCACCTGGGAGTCGATGTCGAGGAAGCGCTCCTCGGTGAGGTGGCCCTGCTCCTTGAGGCGCGCGGTGAAGGTGTGGATGGGCCCGCGCTTCTTCCACTCCTCGACCTCGGCCTTGTCGCGGTAGAGCTCGGGATCGAACATCGAGTGGGCGCGGAAGCGGTAGGTGCGGAATTCCACGAAGACGGGCCCGCCGCCGGCCATCACGAGCTCGCGCGCGCGCCGCGCCCCCTCGTAGCAGGCCACCACGTCCATCCCGTCCACGGCGAAGGCTTCGATGCCGTAGGAGGCCGCCTTCACGGTGAGGTCCGTCTGCGCCTCCGAGCGCTCGATGGCCGTGCCCATCGCATAGAGGTTGTTCTCGCAGAAGAAGGCGACCGGCAGCTTCCAGAGCGCGGCGAGGTTCACCGACTCGTGGAAGGCGCCCTCGGCCATCGCGCCCTCGCCGAAGAAGCAGGCGGTGAGCCGCTCCTCGCCGCGCAGCTTCGCGGCCAGGGCGAATCCCACGGCGAGCGGCAGCCCTCCGCCGACAATGGCATTGCCCCCGTAGAAGCGCGCCGCGGCGTCGAAGAGGTGCATGGAGCCGCCGCGACCGCGCGAGCAGCCCTCCTTCTTGCCGAACATCTCGGCCATGATGCGTTCCATGGGAACGCCCTTGAGGAGCGCGTGCCCGTGCTCGCGGTAGGTGGCCACCACGTTGTCGCCGCGGGCGAGCGCGTGCATCGCGCCCGTGGCCACCGCCTCCTCGCCGATGTACAGGTGCAGGAAGCCGCGGATCTTCGCCGCGCCGTAGAGCTCGGCGCACTTCTCCTCCATGCGCCGGATGCGCAGCATGTCCTTCAGCAGCTTCAGGGAATTCTCGCGCGCGAACGGGACGGGCCCGGACGGCGGCGCGCTGGCGGCGTGGCTCATGATCCTCCCTCCAGGGTGGAGAGGTCTCCCTCGGGCAGGCCCAGCTCGCGCGCCTTGAGCAGCCTGCGCATGATCTTGCCGCTCCTCGTGCGCGGCAGCGTCGTGGCGAACGCGATCTCCTTGGGCGCGATGGCGGCCCCCAGGCGCTTCCTCACGTGGCCCAGGATCTCCATGCGCAGCGCCTCGTCCGGGACGAACCCGGCCTTGAGCGAGACGAAGGCCTTCACGACCTCGCCCACCACCGGGTCGGGCTTGCCGATGACGCCCGCCTCGGCCACGGCGCGGTGCTCCATGAGCACGCTCTCGACCTCGAAGGGACCGATGAGGTGGCCGGCGGACTTGATCACGTCGTCGGCGCGGCCCACGAACCAGAAGTAGCCGTCCTCGTCGCGGCGCGCGAGGTCGCCCGTGAGGTACCAGCCGCCGACGAAGCACTTGCGGTAGCGCTCGTCCTGGTCGAGGTAGCCGCGGAACATCGAGGGCCAGCCGGGGCGCAGCGCGAGCTCGCCCTCGGTGCCGGGGGCGGCCACGATCTCGAGGCCGTCGTCCTTGCGGTGCACGATCGCCGCCTCGACGCCCGGCAGGGGCTTGCCCATGGAGCCGGGCTTCACGTCCATGGCGGCGGTGTTGGCGATCATGATCCCGCCGGTCTCCGTCTGCCACCAGTTGTCGTGGATGGGCATGCCGAAGGCCTCCATCCCCCACCACACGGCCTCGGGATTGAGCGGCTCGCCCACGCTCGCCACGAAGCGAAGCCGCGGGAAGGCGTGCGTGCGCGCGAGCTCCGCCCCGGCCTTCATGAGCATTCGGATCGCCGTGGGCGCCGTGTACCAGACGCTCACCCGCTCCTCCTCGAGGATGCGGTACCAGCGCTCGGCGTCGAAGTCGGCCTCGTCCACGATGCTGGTCACGCCGTGCACCAGGGGTGTGACGATGCCGTAGGAAGTGCCGGTGACCCAGCCGGGATCGGCCGTGCACCAGAAGACGTCGTCGGGATGCAGGTCGAGCGCGACCTTGCCCGTGGCGCAATGCATCACCACGGCGCCGTGCACGTGCACCGCCCCCTTGGGCATGCCCGTCGTGCCGCTCGTGAAATGCAGGAAGGAGGTGTCCTCGGGTGTCGTGGCCGCCACCTCGCATCGCGGCGAGGCCGCGGCGAACGCGGCGCGGAAATCGGCCGAGTCCACGCACAGCACTTTCGCGAGCGTGGGCATCGGCACCGCGATCTTCGCCACCTTCTTCTGGTAGAGCGCCTCGGTGGTCACGAGGACCTTGCCGCGCCCCATGTTGATGCGGGTGGCGATGGGCTCGGGCCCGAAGGCGGAGAAGAGCGGCGAGACGGCCGCCCCCAGCCTGAGCGCGCCCAGCACGGCGAAGTAGAGCTCGGGCACGCGCCCGCACAGCACGAAGACGACGTCGCCCTTGCCCACGCCCAGGCCGCGCAGCAGGTTGGCGAAGCGGCTCGAGGACTCGTCGAGCTCGCGGTAGGTGATCGGGCGCACGTCGCCCGCGGCCGGGTGCCAGCGGATGGCGACGCGATCGGCGAGCGCGCCGCGCGCGTGCCGCGCGACCGCCTCCCAGGCTATGTTGAGCCCCCCGCCGGGCAGCCCGTCGAGAAGCCCGCGCGCCTCGTCCCATCCCATCGCGGGGTTGGGGGGCGCCGGCAGCGCCGCGAGATCCTTGTGGATGACGGCCGGTCTCATGGTCCGTGCTCCTTGGCTGCCGGACGATGTGCCCGGCGCGCGAGAGATCGTGGACGAATCCACTTTAGGAGCGCCCGCGTCGGCACCGTTGACCCCGGTCAACAGGGCTGCCGATGCCGGGCGCGACACTGGTCTGCAACCACCGCCGCACATCGGCCATAAGGGCAATGCCATGACATCCCGCACCGTCAAGAAGGCTCGCGCGCCGAAGGCCCGCCGCGCCGCCACCGAGAAGTGGGTGTACCTGTTCTCCGAGGGCAACGCGCGCCGCAAGGACCTCCTCGGCGGCAAGGGCGCGAACCTCGCCGAGATGACGCGCATGGGGCTGCCCGTCCCGCCGGGCTTCATCGTGAGCACGCGCGCGTGCAACGCCTACCTCGCCGCCGGCGGCTTTCCCGCCGGCATGTGGACCCAGGTCGAGCGCGCCCTCGCGAAGGTCGAGCGCCTGGCCGGCAAGCGCCTGGGCGATGCCGCGAACCCGCTCCTCGTCTCCTGCCGCTCCGGCGCGCGCTTCTCGATGCCGGGGATGATGGACACGGTCCTCAACATCGGCATGAACGACGCCGTGGCCGCCGGCATCGCGAAGCTCACCGGCGACGAGCGCTTCGTGAACGACGCCTACCGGCGCCTGGTGCAGATGTTCGGCACCGTGGTGCTGAACCTCCCGGACGAGCCCTTCGAGGAAGTGCTCGCGCGCGCGCGGAAGGCCCACGGCGTGGCGAACGACGCCGACCTGGACGCGGCCACGCTCCTGGAGGTGACGGCGGAATTCAAGCGCCTCGTGAAGGCGCGCGCGAAGCGTGCGTTTCCCGAGGACCCGCTCGAGCAGCTGAAGCTCGCCACGGAGGCGGTGTTCAAGTCCTGGAACGGCAAGCGCGCCATCGACTACCGCAACGCCGCGGGCATCGCGCACGACCTGGGCACGGCGGTCAACATCCAGACCATGGTCTTCGGCAACATGGGCGCGGGCTCGGGCACGGGCGTGCTCACCACGCGAAACGTGACCACGGGCGAGGCGCGCCTCGAGGGCGACTGGCTTTCCAACGCGCAGGGCGAGGACGTGGTGGCCGGCACGCGCGCCACCCGCCGGATCGAGGAGCTCAAGGGCGAGATGCCGCGCATCCACGCCGAGCTCGCGCGCCACTGCCGCACCCTGGAGCGGCACTTCCGCGAGGTGCAGGACGTCGAGTTCACCATCGAGCGCGGCAAGCTCTGGATGCTGCAGACGCGCGACGCCAAGCGCACGGCGCAGGCCGCGGTGAGGATCGCCGTCGATCTCGCCGGCGAGAAGCTCATCACCCGCGACGAGGCCGTGATGCGAGTCTCGCCCGACCACGTGGACGCGTTCCTGCACCCGCAGTTCGACCCGCGCGAGAAGGCGGCCGCGAAGAAGCGCGGCGACCTGCTCGCCTCGGGCCTGAACGTCTCGCCGGGCGCGGCGAGCGGCATCCTCGCCTTCGACGCCGACACCGCCGAGCAGTGGGGCGCGCGCGAGGGCAAGGCCGTGATCATGGTTCGCCCGGAGACCAAGCCCGACGACGTGCACGGCATGCTCGCGGCCAGGGGGATCCTCACCAGCCGCGGAGGACGCACCAGCCACGCGGCGCTGGTGGCGCGCCAGTTCGGCAAGCCCGCCGTCGTCGGCGTGTCCGCGATGGAAGTCGACGCCGAGGCGCGGACCTTCACGATCGACGGCCGCCACTTCCGCGAGGGYGACTCGGTCTCCATCGACGGCACCACGGGCGAGGTGTTCGCCGGGAGCCTGAAGACGGTGGTYCCCGAGTTCACCGACCCCTACCTCGCCAAGCTCCTGGGCTGGGCCGACGGCTTCCGCCGCCTGGGGGTGTGGGCCAACGCCGACTACCCGCGCGACGCCGAGCGCGCGCGCGGCTACGGGGC
>PQAI01000119.1 GCA_003105245.1 Betaproteobacteria bacterium
GTGAACCGGCTGCTCGAGGTCGAGCGCGACATCCGCCTTTCCGTCTCCTACACCACGCGCGCCCCGCGCGAGGGCGAGGTGAACGGCCGCGAGTACCACTTCGTCTCCCGCGAGGCCTTCGAGTCSATGATYGCYKCCGGCGACTTYCTCGAGCACGCCAACGTCTACGGCAACTACTACGGCACCTCGCGCCGGTGGATCGAGTCCGAGCTCGCCGGCGAGCACGACGTGCTCCTGGAGATCGACTGGCAGGGCGCCGCGCAGGTGCGCAGCCTCTTCCCGGGCATGGTCGGGATCTTCGTCCTGCCCCCCTCCATCGGCGAGCTTCGCCGGCGCCTGACGGCCCGCGGAAAGGACAGCGCCGAGGTCATCGAGAAGCGCATGGCGAGCGCCCGCGAGGAAATCTCGCATGTTCTTGAATTTGAATATATAATTGTCAACGAACAATTCGACGTGGCGGTGGCGGACCTGCAGGCGGTGGTCCGCGCGGCCCGTCTTTCGCGCGAGCGGCGTGCCGGCCGGCTCGCGCGGCTAATCGACGAATTCAGGTAACGGAGGGATTTCCCATGGCCCGCATCACGGTCGACGACTGCATCAAGTACTTCCCCAACCGCTTCGAGCTGACGCTCGCGGCCACGAACCGCGCGCGCCAGATCGCGCTGGGCGCCTCCCCGCTCGTGGAGGCCAACCGCGACAAGCCCACCGTCGTGGCGCTGCGCGAGATCGCCGGCGGCAAGGTGGGCAAGGAGCTCCTGAATCCCCCGGCGCCCACGCCGCCCGTCCTCTAGCACGAGGCCATGCCCCTCCCCGGCGTCCAGACGGTCGCGGGAGGCCTCCAGGGCTCCGGCACGACGCCGCCCGGACCCGACGCATCCGAACTCTCGGCGAGCCTCGGCTACCTCAAGGCCGAGGACATCGCGCAGATCGAGAAGGCCTACGAGACGGCCCGGGCCGCGCACGCCGGCCAGTACCGCAAGAGCGGCGAGCCCTACATCACCCACCCGCTCGCCGTCGCCAAGATCCTGGCCGAGTGGCACCTGGACCCGCAGGCGCTCATGGCGGCGCTCCTGCACGACGTGGTCGAGGACACCCACACCACCAAGGGCGAGATCGCGCGCCACTACGGCAAGGCCGTGGCGGAGCTGGTGGACGGCGTCTCCAAGATCGACCGCATCGAGTTCGCCACGCTGCAGCACGCGCAGGCCGAGAACTTCCGCAAGATGCTGCTCGCGATGGCCCGCGACGTGCGCGTCATCCTCATCAAGCTCGCCGACCGCCTGCACAACATGCGCACGCTCGACGCCGTGCACGCCGAGAAGCAGGAGAGGATCGCGCGCGAGACCCTCGAGATCTACGCTCCCATCGCCAACCGCCTGGGGCTGAACACGATCTACTACGAGCTCGAGGACCTCGGCTTCCGCTACCTCTACCCCACGCGCTTCCGGGTCCTGGAGAAGGCACTCAATCGCGCGCGCGGCAACCGCCGCGACGCCGTGGGGAAGCTCAAGGACGCGATCCAGGCGCGCCTGAAGGAATTCAAGGTCGACGCCCAGGTGCACGGGCGCGAGAAGCACATCTCCTCCATCTACAAGAAGATGCAGGAGAAGAACATCTCCTTCTCCGAGGTGTTCGACATCTACGGCTTCCGCATCCTCGTGCCCGACGTGGCCGCCTGCTACCTCGCCCTGGGCGCCCTGCACACGCTCTACAAGCCCATTCCCGGCAAGTTCAAGGACTACATCGCCATCCCCAAGGCGAACGGCTACCAGTCGCTGCACACCACGCTCTTCGGGCCCTTCGGCATGCCGGTGGAGGTGCAGATCCGCACCCCCGAGATGCACAAGGTCGCCGAGGCGGGCGTGGCCTCGCACTGGCTCTACAAGAGCGCGGAGGAGCCGTCCAAGGACGTGCACATGAAGACGCACCAGTGGCTGCAGTCGCTGCTGGAGATCCAGAGCGAGTCGGGCGACGCGCTCGAGTTCCTCGAGCACATCAAGGTCGACCTCTTTCCCGAGGAGGTCTACGTCTTCTCGCCCAAGGGCAAGATCTTCTCGCTGCCGCGCGGGGCCACCCCCATCGACTTCGCCTATGCCGTGCACACCGACGTGGGCAACCACTGCATCGCCGCGCGCGTGAACGGCGAGACCGTGCCGCTGGGCACGGCGCTCCGCAACGGCGACCGCGTGGAAATCGTGACCGATGCGGACTCGCGTCCCAACCCCGTGTGGCTTTCCTACGTGGCCACGGGCAAGGCGCGCTCGCACATCCGGCACTACCTCAAGACCATGCAGTCGGCCGAGTCGGCGGAGGTGGGCGAGCTGCTGCTGGTGCAGGCGCTGCGCTCGCTCAAGGCCAACCCCGAGCAGGTCGGCGAGGAGCACTGGAAGCGCTTCTTCAAGGGCGACGCCGCGAAGACGCGCGAGGAAGTGCTGGCCGACATCGGCCTGGGCAAGCGCCTGGCGGTGGTGGTGGCCAAGCGCCTGCTCGCCACCCCCGAGGCGCTCGCGGAGGGCGCGCACCGGCTCGAGTCGGTCACCATCCGCGGCACCGAGGGCCTGGCCGTGCAGTTCGCGCCCTGCTGCCGCCCCATCCCGGGCGACCCGATCATCGCGCAGATCAAGAAGGGCCAGGGCCTCGTGGTGCACACCCACGACTGCCCGTCCATCCACCCCTTCCACTTCGACCCCGAGAAGTGGGTGGACGTGCAGTGGGACGCGGCCCCCGGGCGGCTCTTCGACGTGAACGTGCGCCTCACGGCCGCCAACCAGCGCGGGGTGCTGGCGCGCCTGGCCGCCGAGATCTCGGAGGCCGATTCCAACATCGACCACATCGAGACCGAGGAGCGCGCGAGCACCGCCTACACGACGATCGTGTTCACGATCCAGGTGAGGAACCGCATGCACCTCGCGCAGGTGTTCCGGCGCCTGCGCCGCATCCCCGAGGTCGTGCGCCTCACGCGGCTGAAGAAGAAGCCCGCATGAGCAAGGCCCGCGAGGCGCGGGCCCCGGAAAGCGCGCCGCCCCCGCCCCGCGACGACCTGGTCGCCGGCCCCGCCGTCCGCGCCAAGCTCGCGAAGCTCGGCATCCATTCGCGCTTCGACCTCGTCCTGCACCTGCCCCTTCGCTACGAGGACGAGACGCGGCTCACGCCCATCGCCGAAGCGGGCACGGGCGAGCCGGTGCTCGTCGAGGCCGAGGTGGTGGAGWGCGAGGTGAAGTACCGGCCGCGGCGCACGCTGGTGGTGAAGTGCGGCGACGGCCGCTCCGAGCTGTGGCTTCGCTTCCTCAACTTCTACCCCAGCCAGGTGAAGCAGATGGCGCCGGGAAGGCGGCTTCGGCTCTACGGCGAGGTGCGCCCCGGCTTCTTCGGCGCGGAGATGGTGCACCCGCGCGTGCGGGTGGTGGACGAGTCGACGGCGCTGCCGACCTCGCTCACGCCGGTCTACCCCACCACGGCGGGGCTCTCGCAGGCGAACCTGCGCGGCTTCATCGAGCACGCGCTCGACACGCTCCTTCTCGACGACACGCTGGAGCCGGCCCTCCTCGAGCGCCTGGCGCTGGGCGAATTCCGCGAAAGCGTCCTGCTGCTGCACCGCCCGCCGCCGGACGCGGACCCGGCGAGCCTCGCCGAGCGCACGCACCCGGCGTGGCGGCGCCTGAAGTTCGACGAGCTCCTCGCGCAGCAGCTCGCGATGCGCATCGCCTACCGCGAGCGGCGCGGCAAGTCCGCCCCGCGCATGCCCGACAAGCACGCGCTCACCAATGCGCTGGTGAAGTCGCTGCCCTTCGCGCTCACGCGCGCGCAGAAGAAGGCCTGGGCCACGATCGCCCACGACCTCTCGCAGCCGCACCCGATGCGCCGGCTGCTGCAGGGCGACGTGGGCAGCGGCAAGACCCTGGTGGCCGCGCTCGCCGCGCTGCAGGCCATCGAGAACGGCTGGCAGGTGGCGCTCATGGCGCCCACCGAGATCCTCGCGGAGCAGCACTACCTCAAGCTGGCCCACTGGCTGGAGCCCCTCGGCGTGAAGGTGAGCTGGCTCTCGGGGAGCCTCAAGGCGCGCGCGAAGAAGGCGGCGGTTGAGGCCATCGCGCGCGGCGAGACGCAGCTCGCGATCGGCACGCACGCGCTCTTCCAGGAGGAGGTCGCCTTCGACCGCCTCGGGCTCGCCATCGTCGACGAGCAGCACCGCTTTGGCGTCGCGCAGCGCCTGGCGCTCACCGCCAAGGGCGCCGAGCCGCACCAGCTCATGATGAGCGCCACGCCGATCCCGCGCACGCTCTCCATGAGCTACTACGCCGACCTCGACGTGAGCGTGATCGACGAGCTGCCCCCGGGGCGCACCCCCGTGGTCACCAAGCTCGTGGACGAGTCCCGGCGCGACGAGGTGATCCGGCGCATCCGGGACAGCTGCGCCGAGGGCGCGCAGGCCTACTGGGTCTGCCCGCTGATCGAGGAATCCGAGACGCTGCAGTTGAAGACGGCGCTGGAGACCTTCGAGACGATGAAGGCCACCTTCCCCGACCTCGCCGTGGGCCTGGTGCACGGGCGCATGAAGCCCGACGAGAAGGCGGCCGTGATGGCCGATTTCAAGGCGAGGCGCGTGCAGCTGCTCGTGGCCACCACCGTGATCGAGGTGGGCGTGGACGTGCCCAACGCGACGCTCATGGTGATCGAGCACGCCGAGCGCATGGGGCTCGCGCAGCTGCACCAGCTGCGCGGCCGCGTGGGCCGCGGCACGGCGAGGAGCCTCGCGATCCTCCTGTATCATCAACCGTTGTCGGAGATGGCGCGCGCGCGGCTGAAGACCATCTACGAGACGACCGACGGCTTCGAGATCGCGCGCCAGGACCTTCTGCAGCGCGGGCCCGGCGAGTACCTCGGGTCGCGGCAGAGCGGGGCGCCGCTGCTCCGGTTCGCGGACCTGGAGCGCGACGCCGACCTGATCGAGCTCGCGCGGGACGTGGCGGACAACATGATCACGGAGCGGTCGCACGCGGTGGAAAGGCACCTGGAGCGCTGGCTGGGCCACCGCCAGTTCTACCTCAAGGCATGAAGCGATGGAGACGGCTCGCGCCGCCGCACACGGATCCCTGGCGCCCCTGGCTCGCGTGGCGCGGTTCCCTCACCTGGCGCATCACCGCGCGCGCGCGCGGCTTCCGGGTGCAGGTGATCCGCCAGGGCCTGCACATTCCCAACGAGGACGAGTACCGCCAGCTGGGGCAGCCGACGCACCGCCGGGCGCTGGTGCGCGAGGTCGTGCTGCACGCGAACGGACGACCCGTGGTGCTCGCGCACTCGATCGCGGCCTGGCGCGACCTCTCCGGCGTCTGGCGGGGCCTTCGCGGGCTGGGCAGCCGCCCTCTCGCCGAGGCGCTCTTCACCGATCCGCTGGTCGCGCGCGGCCGGCTGGAGTACCTGCGCATCGACCCGCGGCATCCCCTGGGGCGGCGCGCGCGCCAGGTGTTCGGCCGCGACTTCGGGGCGCTGTGGGCGCGGCGCTCGCGCTTCGTGAAGCGCGGCCGGCCGCTGCTGGTGACCGAGGTCTTCCTGCCCGAGCTGCTCGCGCTCGGCTGAGGCGCCCATGACGCTCTCCGCGGTGCTCGCTCGGCTGGATGCCTACGAGAAGCTCGTCCGCCTGGACAAGCCCATCGGGATCCTGCTGCTCCTCTGGCCCACGCTCTGGGGGCTGTGGCTCGCGGCGGGATCCGCTCCCGACTGGCGCATCCTCTGGATCTTCGTGATGGGCACGGTCCTCATGCGCTCGGCGGGCTGCGCGATCAACGACTGGGCCGACCGCTCCTTCGACCCGCACGTCGAGCGCACGCGCGCGCGCCCGCTGGCGGCCGGGACGATCCACCCGGAGGAGGCGGTGCTGGTGGCCGCCACGCTCGCGTTCTTCGCCTTCATGATGGTGGTGTGGATGCTGAACCTCCTCACCACCGGGCTCTCGGTGGTGGCGGCGGTCATCGCGGCGATCTACCCCTTCACGAAGCGCTTCCTCGCCATCCCGCAGGCGTGGCTGGGCATGTGCTTCGGGTTCGGCATCCCCATGGGCTTCGCGGCGCAGCTGGGCGACGTGCCGGCGCTCGCGTGGTGGCTGTGGGTCGCCAACATCTTCTGGACGCTCGCCTACGACACCGAGTACGCGATGGTGGACCGCGACGACGACTTGAAGCTCGGCATCAAGACCTCGGCCATCCTCTTCGGCCGCTTCGACGTGCTGGCGGTCCTGCTGTGCTACGGGACCTTCTTCGCCATGATGGGCGGCATCGGCGCCTGGCAGGGCTACGGTCCGCTCTACTTCGCGGGACTTCTCGCGGGCGGCGTCATCGCGCTCTTCCACCTGCACTGGATCCGGGACCGCTCGCGCGAGCAGTGCTTCCGTGCCTTCGTGCACAACCACTGGATCGGTCTCGCGGTCTTCGCGGGCGTGGTGATGGACAAGCAGTTCCCGAACCCCTTCGTCGGCTAGGAGTCGCGCATGCCCGGCAACCTCGTTTCCCCCACCCCGGTCTGGCTCGTTCCCGGCGTGCGCACGCCCTTCGCGCGCGTCGACGGGGGGCTGCGCGCGCTCGACGCGGTCGCGCTCTCGGTGCCCGTGGCGAAGGCCATGGGCGCGCAGCTCGCGCCCGGCTCCCGCCCCGACCTCATGGTGTGGGGCACCGTCGCCTCCAACCTCGGCTGGAGCAACATCGCGCGCGAGGTCCTCGTGGACGCGGGCCTCGACGGCCACACGCCTGCCTTCTCGACCGTGCTCGCCTGCTCGACCAGCATGGTCGCCGCCTTCGAGGCGGCCGGCATGCTGGGGGGTTCGATGCAGCTCGCGCTCGTGGGCGGCGTGGAGAGCATGAGCCGCGTGCAGATCGCGCTCTCGCAGGGGCTCTCGGACTGGATCCGGCGCCTCTCGCAGGCGCGCACGGTGGGCGAGAGGATCGACCGCTTCCTCGAGATCCGGCTGGCCGACGTGAAGCTGCACGTGCCGGGCGTGAAGAACCGCGCCACCGGCCGCAGCATGGGCGAGCACTGCGAGGAGATGGCCAAGGCCTGGAAGATCGCGCGCGAGGCGCAGGACCGCATAGCGCTCGCCTCGCACGAGCGCGCCGTGAAGGCGCTGGCCGCCGGGTTCTTCGACGACCTCGTGATCTCCGCCGGCGAAGCCTCGCGCGACGGCATCCCGCGGGCCGATTCCTCGCTCGACAAGCTCGCGAAGCTCAGGCCCGCGTTCGACCGCGAGGCGGGCACCATCACCGCCGGGAACGCCTCGCCCCTCACCGACGGCGCCGCGGCGCTCTGGGTCGCGACCGGATCCGGCCTCGCGCGACTGCCCGCGGGCAAGCCGCGCGCGCGGCTCGT
>PQAI01000120.1 GCA_003105245.1 Betaproteobacteria bacterium
CCGCTCCCGCCTCCACGCTCGTCCGCGAATTCCGCCACATCCTCCTCTGGCCGCTGCAGCTTCGCCGCCTGCGCCGCGAGACGGGCTTCGCCACGCACTGGGACGTCCTGCGCGCCAACCCGGGACCGTGGAAGGAGGTGAAGGACAACCTGCTGGTCGAGGACGAGAGCTGCCAGTCGGGCTACCAGGATTTCGTCTACTTCCTGCCCTACGTGCAGCGCTTCCTCTACGGCTTCGGGGAGGCCGACGCGCAGACGCCCTCCAGCCTGCACATGTTCCGCCGCGACGACATCGCCACGGCGAGGGTGCGGCTGCGCGAGGAGGACTCGCCCATCGACCTCGCGGTCGCGCGCACGCGGCTCGTGTTCTTCTACGACCAGGACGTGGCCATCCTCGCCTTCGAGGTGGTGGCGAGGGACCTGCCCATCGAGGACGCCATCGAGCTGATGGACCGCTTCGGCCGGCCCTATCCGCCGTACTGGGACGCGCCGGGGCAGGGCGCCCATTGCACCTTCTCGGTGGAGTTCCTCGACGCGGGCGGGCGGCTGCTGTCCGCCTCCGACTACGGCGACCGCGACAAGTACGTGGGGCTGGTGCGCGACATCAAGCAGACGCCGCTGTCGCTGCACTGGGAATACCTGCTGCAGCCGCTGGTGCCGGCCTACCTGGGCGGCGGGATCCTGCAGTACTACCAGATCGAGAACAAGCGCATCCCGATCATGACCTACCTCGCGCTGGACGAGCCGCGCCGGCTCACCCGCGGCGACCTCACGCGCATCGGCTACGCCGCGAAGTGGGGGCCGTCGGAGACGCTGCCCTTCGCGCCGCGCTTCCTCGCCGACTTCGAGCAGAAGCACTGCTACGACCGGTACTGGGACGGCGATGACTCCGCGAGCGGGATGAACACGCGCTTCGTCTTCTGCGGCGTGGCCTTCGCCATGATCACGCGCCACCAGGACGACCGCACGGACCTCGTGCACACCTTCCGCCAGCAGTTCTTCCAGATCGGGCTCATCGCCAACTTCCACAAGGCGGCGCTGCTCAACCTGTCGAACCGCTTCTCCATCGCGGTCGAGCGCCTGCGGGTTGGCGACTACGCGAGCGTGCGCGTGTTCAAGGACAGCGTGCGCGAGGCCCTGGAGCTCTTCCTGCGCTTCAACCACCGCTACTGGTTCCACGAGATCTCCAACCAGGTGCTCGCCTCGGAGATGTTCGCGCGCTGGGCGCACCAGCTGGGCAGCGACGCGCTCTTCCGCGAGGTGCGGGAGGAGGCGCAGGACATCAACCAGTACCTGGACGCGGACCGCACGCGCAAGGCCGGCGACAACGCGATGCGCCTCACCGTCGTGTCGGCGCTGGGCATGGCGGGCACCGTGGTGACCGGCTTCCTGGGGATGAACCTCTTCAACCACACCGAGCTCTCCGGGTGGCACAAGTTCTGGATCTTCATGGCGGTCTTCGTTCCCACGATCGGCCTGGGCCTGTACACCGTGGTGATGTCCAAGCGGATCGCCACCTTCTTCGAGGCGATGTCCTCGGAGCGCCTCACCTGGCGGCAGAAGTTCTCCGCCTTCCGCCAGATCTGGCGACCGCCGCCGCGCGCCCCGAAGGTGAGGAAGCGCGTGGCCGGCGGCGACGAGCCGTCCCGGCGGAGCGCGGGACAGTCCGCGGGGTCCGGCAAGGCGGCCTCCACGCCCCAGGGCTGAGGGCGAGCGCATGTCCAGCGGCGGCGAAGTCCGCGAGGTGCTGGCCTTCTGGTTCGGGGAGCCGGGATCGGCCGGCTACGGGAAGCCGCGCCCGGCGTGGTTCCGCAAGGACCCGGATTTCGACGCGCAGATCCGCAGCCGCTTCCTCGCGCTGCACGCGCGCGCGGCGCTCGGCGAGTGCGAACGCTGGCGCGACGACCCCGACTCGCTCCTCGCGCTGATCGTGGTGCTGGACCAGTTCTCCCGCAACCTCTACCGCGACGATCCGCGCGCCTTCTCGCAGGACGCGGCCGCGCTCGACTGCGCGCGCCAGATGGTCGAGCGCGGGTGGGACGCGGCGCGCCTGCCGGTGGAGCGCCAGTTCGCCTACCTTCCCTTCGAGCACTCGGAGGACCTGGCGATGCAGGACCGCTCCATCGAGCTCTTCTCGGCGCTCGAGGCCTTCCCCGAGACGAAGGGGCTCACCGAGTGGGCCGAGAAGCACCGCGTCATCGTGCGCCGCTTCGGGCGCTTCCCGCACCGCAACGCCGCCCTCGGGCGCGAGTCTACGGCCGGGGAGATCGCGTTCCTGAAGGAACCGGGGTCGAGCTTCTAGGGGCGGGGAGGCGGTAGAGGACGTGGCGCCGCACGGGGCTGCCCTCGGCGATGAGCGGGTGGTCGAACTCGATGTCGCGGCGCATGCCCAGGCGCTCCATCACGGCGATGGATCGGAGGTTGCGCAGCGTGGTGTAGGAGACGATCTCGGCGAGCCCCAGCTCGCGGAAGCCGAAATCGACGGCGGCGCGCGCGGCCTCGGTGGCGTAGCCGTGGCCCCAGGCGTCGCGCGCCAGCCGCCAGCCCACCTCGGTGCAGGGCGTGAAGGGGGCCTCGAAGGTCTTCACCGAGAGGCCGGCGAAGCCGATGAACGGCGCGCCGCCCGCGACCTCGATGGCCCAGTGTCCCCAGCCGCGCTCCTCGACGAGGGCCATCGCGCGCCTGGCGAACGCGTCGCTCTCCTCGCGCGACTGGACGGCGGGGAAGTGCTCCATCACGACCGGATCCGCGTTCAGCGCCGCGAAGGGCGCGAGGTCGGATTCCCGCCAGGGGCGCAGGCGCAGCCGTGCGGTCTCGAGAACCATGGGGCCTCCGGGAAGGGGCCCCATGATACGCGTGCCGCGCCTAGCTCTTCGCGCGCTTGCCCGGGGCCGCGTAGTCCTCCGGCACCTTGAATAGCTCGGCGGACGGCTCCGCCCGGCGGATGTTCGTGAGCTTGTAGACCATCTCGCCGCGGCGCGGGTCGCTGTGGCGCGAGTACACGGTGACCTTGAGCTCGGGCGAGTACCAGGTCTCGCGCGTGACGATGATCGGGTTGCGGTTGCCGACCCTGCCCGCGGGAATCGTGTAGGTGGTCGCCTTGCCCTCGGCGCGCACGCCCTCGAACTCCTTTTCGCCGAGCGAGGTGGTGGCGGCCCTGGAGCCCGCGAGGGAGCCGTCGAAGCCCCAGTCCATGGGGCCGACGATCGGCGGCACGGGCGGCACCGGAGGCACCGGCGGGACGGGAGCCACGGCGGGCGCACCCGGGGGCGAAGGCGGCGCCGGCGGGGCGATGACGATYTCCTTGCCGTCGGCGTCGCGGATCACCTGCACGCGCACCTCCTCGCGGAKGGTGCCGTCGCCGCCCGCTTCGACGTGCTTCACCACGACCTTCTTCTTGCCGCCCTCGCCCGGCCGGACCTCCTTGCCGTCGATCGTGACCTTGCCGTTGTCCACCCGGATCTCCTTGCCGCCCGCCCTGAGCGCGACGCTGCCCGAGGTGACCTCCTTGCCGTCGACGCTCACCTTGCCGTCCTCGATGCGGATCTCGCGGTCGTCGATCTTCAGCACCTGCACGCTCTTCGTGTCGGCGTGCATCGCCACGCGCGGCATGCGCACCGCCCGCTTCGAGCCCGGCAGCAGCATCACCGAGGTGCCCGCCACCGGGTCGCGAAGCTGGATCGACTTGGGCTCGCCGTTCACGAGMGTCTCCTGGCGCGTGCGCCCCTCGCCGTCGCGGTAGACGCGGCCGCCGGTCTTCCTCGTGATCACGTTGCCGTCGGCGAGCGACTGGTTCATCTCCGTGGAGACCTCGGCGCTGTAGGGCGCGCCCTTGACGACCTTGGCGCCGCCCAGGTGGTCGCCGAACATCGTGCCGAGCGAGGTCCGCAGGTCGTCGCCCCACTGGCGCCAGGCCTCGGCGTTCGCCTTCATCTCGGCTGCCTGGGCGAGGAGCGTGTGGGTGTCGATGACGACGCCCTCGATCTGCACCTCGGGGGTTGCCGCGAGGGCGGGGCCCGCGAGGGCGCAGGCGACGGCGGCGGCGAGGAGTCGGGTCTTCATGGCGTTCCTTTCGTTCGGGGACGTATCAGTCGAGGATTCGCAGGGCGAGCGGCTCGCCCTCGGCGGAATAGAGCATCTCGGCGCGCACGGGCTCTCCGGCGCGTTCCGGGGCCACGGGCAGTCCCCACTGCGCCAGCAGCTCGCGCGGGAACTCGGTGGCCACCACGCGCGCCTGCGGCTCGAGCGCGATGCGCTCCAGGGGCTTGAGCGCGAGGAAGGGAGAGGCGGGCTGCGGCGCGGGCTCGGTGTAGAACTCGATCTCGGGTCCGTTCGTGGACAGGGCCGCGGGGTGGCGCACCATCCAGCTCACGACGGCGACCGTGGCCACCATCGCGAGCGGCGGCAGCCACCACAGGCGCGGCCGTCCGGCGCGGCGCTGGCGGGCGGCGCGGGCGCGGAATTCCTCCAGGAGACCGGCCTCGAGGGACTCCGGGGCCTTCACGGCCGCCATCGCGGTCTTCAGCTCGTCGAGCCGGTCGGTGAGCCGCGCTTCGCGCACGGCGGGATGCAGGGGGGTGCTCATTTCGCCTCCTTCGTGCGGACGGCGCCATCCATCAGGCCCAACCTCGACAACTGGAGGGCGAGCTGGGCGCGGCCTCTCGAAAGGCGCGAGCGCACGGTGCCGATGTCGATGCCGCAGACCTGGGCGGCCTCGGCGTAGGAAAGGTCGGAGAGCTCGCACAGGACGAGGACGTCGCGGTAGTGCGGTGCGACGGCGGCGAGCGCGGCGCGCACCTGCTCGGCGGTCTCGCTGGCGAGGAGCTTCTCGGCGGGGCAGTCGGCGTCGACGAGTTCGGGCGTGGCCGGGGCGTCGGCCGCGAGCGCCTCCGGATCCGTCGCGTCCTCGCGCGAGGCCGTCTCCCGCCGGGCCAGGTTCCTCGCCACCCCGCACAGCCAGGCCGCGATGGAGCCGCGCGCCGGGTCGTACTGCTCGGGCCGGGTCATGAGGTGCAGGAACGTCTCCTGCGCCACGTCGGCCGCCTGGGCCGCCGAACCCGTCCGCAGCAGGGCGAAGCGGTACACCGCGTCCTTGTGCATGCGGTAGAGCGCGGCGAAGGCCGCCTCGTCCCCCTGGCGCATGCGGGCGAAGAGGGTCAGCTCGGGCTGCATGTTCCAGGGGGGCATGGGCGGTTTCGCATCGTTCCTTCCCCTATTGCGCCGGGMCCCCCSRAAAGTTCCCGCCGAGACTTCGTAATCAGATTACTTTTTCTAATCAGATTACTTTCGTGCCCGATAAGGCATCCTCACGCTCTAAAGTAATCTGATTAGAAAAAGTAATCTGATTACGAAGTCTCGGCGTCGGGCTGCTTCGAGGGCTGGGCGAGGTCGAAGGCCGGSAGCTTCATGCACTCCTCGACCACGGCGAGGACGAGGGGRTAGGGCTCCACGGGCACCYTGAAGCGCCAGGCGTTGAAGACCTGCGGCACGAGGCAGACGTCGGCGAKGGTGGGAGTCGCCCCGAGGCAGAAGGGGCCGGGCCCCGGGCGGGCGGCGAGCATCGTCTCGATGGCGGCGAGCCCCTCGGACACCCAGTGCGCGTACCAGCGGTTGCGCGCCGCCTCGTCCAGGCCCAGGTCGCGCTCCAGCCAGGCCAGCACGCGCGTGTTGTTGAGGGGATGGATCTCGCAGGCCACTGCCAGCGCCAGCGCGCGCACCCAGGCGCGCTCGGCCGCCCGCGCGGGAAGCAGCGGCGGCTTCGGGTGCGTCTCCTCCAGGTACTCGATGATGGCGAGCGACTGGGTGAGCGTGAGCGGCCCGTCCTCGAGCACGGGCACGAGCCCCTGCGGGTTGCGGGCGAGGAAGCCCGGGGCGCGCTGCTCGCCCTTGCGCAGGTGGACGTAGCGTCTGCCGGGCTCGATGCCCTTGAGGGCGAGGGCGATGCGCACGCGGAAGGCGGCCGACGAGCGCCAGTAGTCGTGGAGGATCATGGCGGGTGTGCGGTGCAGCACGGAAACGCGGTGGCCGCATCTTATACTTTGGGGTGGAACGCCACATGCCCGCCAGGATGCGACACCCGCTCACCCGCGACGAGATCATCCGCCGCCTCGCCGAGATGCCCCCGATCGAGGACCTCCTCACGGCGGACGACCTCGAGAAGCAGCGATTGGCCGCCTCGGCCGCGAGCCTCACCCCGGCCGCGGTGCTGCTGCTGGTGGTGAACCATCCGGGAGAGCCGACCGTCGTCTTCACCCAGCGAACGGCCCACCTGGCCGACCACGCGGGGCAGATCAGCTTTCCCGGCGGGCGCGTCGAGGAGGGCGACGAGGGACCGGCGCAGACCGCGCTTCGCGAGGCGCGCGAGGAAGTGGGGATCGATCCGGCCGGCATCGAGATCCTGGGGGAGCTTCCCGACTACCACACCTCCACGGGCTACCGCGTGCGTCCCGTCGTGGGATGGGCCGAGCCGCCGCTTTCCTACGCGCCGGACCCGTACGAGGTGGCCGACGTCTTCGAGGTCCCGCTGCACTTCCTGCTGGAGCCCGCCAACCACCGCTACGAGAGCGCCTTCTACAAGGGGCGGCTGCGCCACTACTGGGCGATGCCCTGGGAGGGCCGCTTCATCTGGGGCGCGACCGCCGGCATGCTGGTGACCTTCCAGCGCATCGTCGGCCGGCCGTAAAAAAAAGGGCCCCGATGAGGGGCCCCCAACTCCACGCATTCGGCGATCGAGCGCAAACTCGCCGAATCCCGTTGCCCCTTCCGGGGCAAAAACGTTCCGTCACGCGCCCCCAATTTAGGCGAGCGCAGGTCTTCCGTCCAATCGATATTTGATCTGGCGGCTATCGACGCCGTCGATGACCGTGCGCGGCCTGCGCGCAGGCCATGAGCTGCTCCCTGAACCACCGGTGCGCCGCGTCGTGGGCCGTGCGCTGGTGCCAGATGAGCGAGAGGGTGTAGTCGGGGATGGCCAGGGGGGGCTCGCGCACCGCCAGGCCGAAGCGCTCCGCCTGCTGGCGCGCGATGCCTCCCGGGACGATGGAGACGAGGTCGCTTTCCGCAAGCAGCGCGAAGGTCGAGGCGAACCCGGCCACGCTCACCGGCACGTGCCTGCGCAGGCCGCGTTCCGCCAGGGCCCTCTCCACCCGGCCGGCGCTGCCGACGTGGGCCGTCACAGCCACGTGCGGATATTCGACGAGCCTCGCGGGCGTGAGCCTGCCGCGGGCGAGGGGGTGGTCCCGGCGCATGACGCACACGAACGATTCCTCGAGCAACGGCGCGTTGAAGAGATCGCGCCCCTCGGGCGGGTCCACCACCGGCGCGACGTCTATCTCACCGGCCACCAGTCGCGCGAGCGAGTCGTCGACGGGGCGTGGAAGGATCTCCAGCGTGATTCCCGGGGCCTCGGCCGCGAGCCTCGCGTACAGCCTCGGCAGCAGCAGCAGGCCGATGTAGTCGGTGGCTCCCAGCCGGACGTTGAGCTTGGCCTTGGCGGGATCGAAGCGTTGCGGCATCGCCAGGGCGAGCGAGACGGAGGCGAGCGCCGTCTTGAGCGGACCCTGCAGGCGCTTCGCGAAGGTCGTGGGCTGCATCGCGTTTCCCACCCGCACCAGCAGCGGGTCGGAAAAGACCCCGCGCAGCCGGTCGAGCGCCGCGCTCACGGCGGACTGGCTCAGGTTCAGGCGGCGGGCGGCGGCGGTGACGCTGCCCTCGTCCAGGAGGACCTCCAGGATGACCAGGAGGTTCAAGTCGTAGCGGCGCAGGTCCATGCGCGGATGGTAGCGCTTGGCGGGGGCCTTGACAGGAAACGAACGATCGTTCTATTCTTCGCCCATCAAGTCCGGAGAACCGCGATGTCCCCGCAAGCGCTCAAGGCCCGCAAGGGCGAGGAGACCCGAGCCCAGATCCTCGACGCCGCCGTGCAGCAGGCGAGCGAGGCGGGCTTCGAGTCGCTCACCATCGGCTCGCTGGCCGAGCGCACGGGGCTTTCCAAGAGCGGGCTCTTCGCCCACTTCGGCTCGCGCACCGACCTGCAGATCGCGGTGCTCGACGAGGCGGCCCGGCGCTTCACCGAGGCGGTCTTCCTGCCGGCCTTCAAGGCGCCGCGGGGCCTGAAGCGCCTGCGCGCCCTGTTCGAGAACTGGATCACCTGGCCGGAGCACGCGCACCTGCGCGGYGGCTGCCCGATGCACGCGGCTTCCGCGGAGTACGAYGACCAGCCCGGCCCGATGCGCGACGCGGTGGTGGAGCGCCAGCGCCTGGTGGCCCGCGAGCTCGCCAAGGCGGTGAAGATGGCCGTGGACACGGGCGATCTGCGCGCCGACACGGACCCCGGCCAGTTCGTCTTCGAGATGTTCGGCCTGATCCTCGCCTTCTATCACACGCAGCGCCTGCTGGGCGACGACGCGGCCGTCTCGCGCGCCATCGCCGGCTTCGACCGCCTCGTGGACGCGCACCGCGCGCACGCGGCGAAATCCGCTTCCCGCCCCGCGGCCGCGCGCCGCTGACCTTTCCCCGACGGAGGACCCATGGCCACCGCCCTTTCGCCCTTGAATAGCACGATCGTTCGTTCAATGAAGATGCTCTCCACGCGCGCCCGCCTGCAGGTGGGCTCGATCGTGGCGCCCGAGCGCGCCGTGGCCGACGCCGTGCGCCTCTTCCTCACGCCGCCGCGCCGTGTCGCGCGCGATCGCGACCGCGACTTCCTCGCCGGCGGCGAGGGCTTCGTGGCGACCCTGGGTCTCGAGCGCCTCGCGGCGTGGCGCTTCGGTCCCGYGGSGCGCCCGGTGGTGATCCTGAGCCACGGCTGGGGCGGCCGCGGCGCGCAGTTCCACGCCTTCGTGCCCGCGCTCGTGCAGGCCGGGTTCCAGGCGGTCGTCTTCGACCACCTGGGCCACGGCCTCTCGGAGGGCAGGCAATCCTCGCTCATCGATTTCGGCCGCGGCCTGGGCGCGGTGGCGCAGGCGCTGGAATCGCGCGGCATCGCGATCGCCGGCGTCGTGGGGCACTCGCTCGGCGCCGCCGCGATCGCGCCGTTCCTGCGCGCCGGCTCGCGCAGCCTGCGCAGCGTCCTCGTCGCGCCTCCCGCCTCGCTCGTGGGCTATTCCGCGTGGTTCACCCGCAAGCTCGGCCTGGGCGAGGCGTTCCGCTCGCGGCTGCAGTCGTCGGTGGAGCGCCGCTACGGCGTGAGCTGGGACGAGCTCGAGCTGCCGCGCGCGGTGGCCGGCCTCGACGCGCCCGCGCTCGTGATCCACGACGCGGGCGACGCGGACGTGCGCATCGGCGCGGGACTGGCCGTCGCCCGCGCGTGGCCGGGCGCGCGCTTCCTGCGCACGACGGGCCTGGGCCACAACGCGATCCTTCGCGATCCCGGCGTGGTCCGCGACACGATCGATTTCATCGAGGGGAAGGTCACCTTCGCTCCCCCGCCCGAGCGCGACGACTGGTCGGCGTTCCCCGGCCCCGCGCCCCTGCTGTGACCGCGACGAAAAGGAGATTCGCCATGGGAAACGACGACTACCGGGAAGTACCCCTCACCCTCGCCGCGGCCCTCACGCCGTGGGCCGCCGCCGTCGCCGCGGGCACGAGCGCCGGCGTGTTCTCCCGCCTGCCGGGCGAGGCCCTGGCGGCACTGGCCGCCTTCGCGACCCTGTACGCCGCGGTCGCGGTGCTGGTCGACGCCCGCCTTCGCGGCTGGCTCGCGGCGCACGGCGCGGCGGCGGCGTGGACGGCTGCCTTCGGGACGGCCCTCGTGCTGGTCGTGGCCGGCGTGGCCCTCGCCGAAGGCGTCGCGGTGAACCTGGCCCGCGCGCCGTGGGCGCCGATCTTCCTCTTCGGCTTTCCCGTCACGGTGGCTTCGGCGGTCGGCGCGATTCAGGCCGCGCGGAGGCACGGCGTCGCGACGGCGGGGCGCGGCCTGCAGTTGGCCGGAGACTGATGCCGCCCGCTAGGTCACCGGCGTGGACAGCACCTGCGCCGCCCCGGGACGCGCCTTGAGGGAGGCGTACCAGCGCTCCATGTGCGGTCGCGGCTCGCGGGCCAGCGGCAGGTTGAGCCAGCGATGCGCGGCGCAGCCCAGCACGATGTCGGCGGGCGAGAACGCATCGCCCGAGACGAATTGCCGTCCCGCGAGGTGTCCCTCGAGCACCGCCGCCGCCTTCTCGGAAGCGCTTCGCGAGGCCTCGATCGCGGCCGCGTCGCGCTTCTCCGCCGGCACGCGCACCAGTTGCCAGAAGGCGTCGCGCATCGCGGGCGTGAAGGTGGTCGCCTGCCAGTCCATCCAGCGGTCGACGTCGGCGCGGCGGCGAAGGTCGTCGGGCCAGAGCGTCCCGGGCGCGTGCTTCGCGGCGAGGTAGCGCACGATGGCGTTCGACTCCCAAAGGACGAAGCCGTCCTCCTCGATCACCGGCACGAGGCTGTTGGGGTTCATGCGCTTGTACTCGGGAGTGGCGACGATGCCGAAGGCGCCGCCCGCGTCCCTGCGTTCGTAGGCGATGCCGAGCTCGTCGGCCGTCCACACCACCTTCTGGACGTTGACCGAGGAGATCCGCCCCCAGATGCGCAGCGCCCCCGCGCTCATGCCACGAGCGGGGCGGCGAGACCCTGCGCGAAACGGGAAGGGTCCTTCTTCGCCTCCATGAGGCCGCGCACCATCTCGAGCGCGCTCTTGTCGCAGGGCGGGAGCTCGACGGGGGAAGCCGCCACGGGCGTCACGCGCTCGCCCCACTGGATCACGTGCGCGCAGTAGGTGAGGCCGCCGCCGAAGGCCGGCGTGATGAGCTTCGCCCCGGGCTTGACCCGCCCTTCCTCGATCGCGTCCACCAGCGCCACCGGCACCGTGGCCGCCGACATGTTGCCGTAGCGCTCCACGGTGAGCATGACGCGCTCGTGCGGGATGCCGATGCGCTTGCCCACGAAGTCGATGATGCGCAGGTTCGCCTGGTGCGGCACGGCGAGGTCGATGTCGGCGATCGTGAGCCCGGCGCGCTCGAGGGCCGCGTTCGAGGCCTCCGTCATGCCGTGCACGGCGCGCTTGAAGATCTCCTGGCCGTCGAAGTCCCAGCCGGTCACGCCCACGGGGACGTCGCGGTTGGCGTAGGCCGCGCCCATGCCGCGCACGCGCAGGATGTGGCGCGCGTCGGCGTAGCAGCCGAGCTTCTCGGAGAGCACGCCCAGCTTCTCGTCGCTCGCCTGCAGGACCACGGCCGCGGCCCCGTCGCCGAAGAGCACGGCGACATTGCGGTTGGTCCAGTCCATGAAGGGCGAGATCACCTCCACGCCGATCACCACGGCGTTCTTCACCACGCCGGTTCGGATCATCGCGGTGGCCGAGGACAGGCCGTAGAGGAAGCTCGTGCAGGCGGTGTTCACGTCCATGGCCGCGGCGTTCGGGGCGCCCAGGAGCGCCTGCACGCCGGAGGCACTGTTGGGGACCTGCTCGTCGTAGGAGCAGCTGCCCAGCACGATCAGCTCCACGTCCTTCGCGTCGAGCCCGGCGCAGGCGAGCGCCCGGGCGGCCGCCACGTGGGCGAGCGCCGTCGTCGGCACGTGCGAGACGCGCCGCTCGCGGATGCCCGTGCGCGACATGATCCAGGCGTCGTCGGTCTCGAGGAAGGTGGCGAGATCGGCGTTGGAGAGGACGGCCGGCGGCATGCACTTGCCCCAGCCCGTGATGGCGGCGTAGGTCATTTTCTTATCGTTCCGATGGCGGTGTGGAGACAGTTTGCCCGAGTCCGCGGAGGGGCGCAGGGCGGCCTAGAGCCTGTGGGATCCGACGAGGAGGCGGTCGTAGACGGCGTACTGCTCGTCCACGGCGTGGCCGCCGTCGCGCGGCGTTCGTTTCACGGTGATCCAGACTTCCGGCGAGAGGGTCTCGCAGACGTCGGTGGTGTGGCGCACCTCCTCCTCGGCCACGCGCCGGGCCGCCTCCCACGAGGGCGCGCCCCATCCCTTCACGAGGAACCAGGCCAGCGCGTCGGTGTGGGCCTCGAGCTCCTCGGCGCCCACCTCGACCACCTCGGCGATCGAGCAGCGTTGCCGGCCTTCCAGCGCCAGGAAGGACGACTCGCAGTGACAGCGCGGGTCGCACTTGGGGGCGTTGGCGAAGTCGCACACCGCGTAGCCGCCGCTCACCACCCAGTCGCCCTCGCGCGCGGCGCCGTGGGTCTTGAAGAGGTGGTCGTCGGAATCGTCGAGCCGGACGGCGCGCAGGAACTTCGGCATGGAGCGTGCTTCGGAGGGGAGCCGGACCGCTTATCATAGCAGCCGCACCCCGAGCCACGTCGTCCCGAGGAGACAAATGTCCATCGCAAAGACCGCCATCGTCACCGGTGCCAACCGGGGGATCGGCCTCGAAATCGCCCGCCAGCTCGTGAAGGAGGGCATCCGCGTCGTCATGGGATCCCGCGACCCCGTGAAGGGAGAGCGCGCCTGCGCCGCGCTGAAGGCCGGCGAGCTCGCGGTCGTCCACCCGCTCGAGGTGAACGACACCCGCAGCGTGCGCCGCTTCGTGGAGTTCGTGGAGCGCGAGTTCGGGGCGCCCGCGATCCTGGTGAACAACGCCGGGACCTATCCGGAGGAAAGCGACGCCCAGGTGGTGGACACCAAGACCTCGCTGTGGCGCGAGACCTTCGAGACCAACCTTTTCGGCGCGGTGCGCATGTGCCGCGAGGTGGTGCCGCTGATGCAGCGCGTGGCCTACGGGCGCATCGTGAACATGTCCTCCGGCCTGGGGCAGCTTTCGAAGATGGGCGGCGGCAGCGCCGCCTACCGCGCCTCCAAGGCGGCCCTCAACGCCCTCACGGCCACGCTCGCGGCCGAGGTGAAGGGCCAGGGGATCCTGGTGAATTCGATGAGCCCCGGCTGGGTGCGCACCGACATGGGCGGGCCGGACGCGCCGAGGAGCGTGGAGGAGGGCGCCGACACCGCCGTGTGGCTGGCGCTGCTGCCCTCGAGCGGCCCGACCGGCCAGTTCTTCCGCGACCGCAAGCCCATCCCCTGGTGAGAGGCCTCGCCGGCCGCGCGCTCGTCGCGGCGCTCCTGCTCGCGCTCGTCGCCGGGTGCTCGTCGCTCACCCGCGTGGCGTACAACAACGCCGCCTTCGCGGGCGCGTGGGTGGCGGACGACTGGTTCGACCTGCACGACGGGCAGCGCGAATGGGTGAAGGAGCGCTTCGCGCGCCTGCTCGCGTGGCACCGGGCAACCCAGCTGCCGGAGTACGAGAAGCTCCTGCAGGACACGGCGGCGCGCGCCGCCACGCGCCTCACCGCCGAGGACGCGCGCCGCGTGCACGGCGAGATGCGCGCCCTCTACCACCGCGTCGTCCGCAAGGCGATCCCGGACGCGGCCGACTTCCTGCTCCAGCTCCACCCCGAGCAGGTCGGTCACCTGGCGCGCAAGTTCGAGGAGGACAACGCGAAGCTCGTGAAGGAGAGCGTGAAGGGCACGCCCGCGGAAAGGCTCGCGGCGCGCAGCGCGCGCTACGTCGAGCGCATCGAGGACTGGACGGGCCGGCTGTCGGCCTCGCAACGCGAGCTCGTGAGGGCTCGCGTGGCGGCGATCCCCGACATGAGCGACGAGTGGATGGGCGACCGGCGCTTCCGCCAGGCCGAGACGCTCGCCCTCATCCGCGCCCGGCCCCCGCGCGAGGCCGCCATCGAGGCCCTCACGCGCATTCTCATCGACACCGACTCCTGGCGCCGGCCCGAGTACGTCGCGAAACTGAAGGCGCGCGACGAGGCCGTCTTCTCCCTCATCGGCGCGCTGGACGCCACGCTCACGCCCGAGCAGCGCGGCAAGCTCCACCGGCGGCTCGCGGGCTATGCGGCGGATGTGGCTTACCTGATGGTCGCGAGCTAGATGCTTCGGTGGCTGGCGGCAGGGAAAGGCTCTGAAAACGCCGATTTCCGCCGATGCCCCGCCGATTACAGCCGATGAATTCAGGGCTGGAACTGAATCAGGGTGAAGATCGCGGGGAGTCTCTCAGGTGGCAGATCAAGGTCACGGACCCGCTCGATCTTTATCTGCGGCCATCGGCGGGGCATCGGCGGAAATCGGCGTTTCCAGAGCATTTCGCCCGCATCACTCCCCGAGGGACTTGAACTTCTCCATCGCCCCCACCAGCCGCGAGCGGATGCCGGGCTCGAAGGCGGAGTGCCCCGCGTCGGCCACCACGTGGTATTCGGCCTCGGGCCAGGCGAGGTGCAGGTCGTCGGCGCTGACCGCGGGGCAGACCGCGTCGTAGCGCCCCTGCACGATCACGGCCGGGATGTGGCGGATGCGCCCGATGTTCYCGAGSAGGAAGTTCCCGGGCAGGAAGAGGCGGTTGACGAAGTAGTGCGCCTCGATGCGMGCGAGCCCGAGGGCCACGCGGTCGGAGGCGAAGTCSGCCACCAGCGCCGGGTTGGGCGCGAGCGTGGAGCACGAGCCCTCGTAGACGCTCCACCGGCGCGCGGCCGGCAGGTGGACTTCCGGGTCCGGGTCGGTGAGCCGTCGGTGATAGGCGGCCAGCAGGTCGCCGCGCTCGGCTTCCGGGATGAAGTGCGCGAACTCGCGCCACGGCTCGGGAAAGAGCTGGCGGATGCCGTAGAGGAACCACTCGATCTCGGCGGGGCGACCGAGGAAGATGCCGCGCAGCACGAGGCCGAGGCAGCGATCCGGGTGGTTCTCGGCGTAGGCGAGCGCGAGGGTGGAGCCCCAGGAGCCGCCGAAGACGATCCAGCGCTCCACGCCGAGATGCAGGCGCAGGCGTTCGATGTCGGCCACGAGGTGCGCGGTGGTGTTGGCTTCCAGGCCGCCCAGCGGCGTCGAGCGGCCCGCCCCGCGCTGGTCGAAGATCGCGATGCGGTAGTGCGCCGGGTCGAAGAACTGGCGGTGCACSGGGCTCGCGCCGGCGCCGGGGCCGCCGTGCAGGAAGACGACGGGCACGCCGTCGGGATTTCCGCTTTCCTCCCAGTAGAGGCGGTGGCCGTCGCCCACCTCGAGGAAGCCGCCCCGCCGCGACTCGATGGCCGGGTAGAGGGGMAGGGGCTCGCCGTTGCGGCGTTGGGCTTCGGGGGGCATGGCCGGCAGCTTACCAGAGGGCATCCGGGGCCCGGCGATCTTGCCCCGCGTCAACTTTTCCGCCGACGGAAAACGGCTACACTACGCCGCATCGCAGCATGGAAGGAGAAGCGGCTTGCTCTACCAGCTCTACGATTGGCAGCGCGCGGCCCTGGAACCCTGGCGGGCGCTGGCCCAGGCGGCCAACGAGTTCTACGGCCACCCCACGAGCCCCTTCTCCTGCCTGCCCGGAAGCCGCAACGTCGCCGCGGCCTTCGACCTCATGGGGCGCCTCACGCARCGCTACGAGCGMCCYGCCTTCGGCATCGAYKCGGTGAGCGTGGGCGGGCGAMGGCTCGCGGTTCGCGAGGTGTTCGAGGTCGCGAAGCCCTTCTGCCGGCTGCTGCATTTCGTGAAGGACGGCGCGCCTGCGCAGCCGAAGGTGGTGGTGTTCGCGCCGCTCTCGGGGCACTTCGCCACGCTCCTTCGCGACACGGTGAACTCGCTCCTCGCCGACCACGACGTGTGGATCACCGACTGGATCGACGCCAAGGAAGTGCCGCTCGCTGCCGGTCCCTTCCACTTCGACGACTACGTGGACTACGTGCGCGATTTCCTGCGCTTCGTGGGGCCGGAGGCGCACGCGATCTCGGTGTGCCAGCCCACGGTGCCGGTGCTCGCCGGGGTGTCCCTCATGGCGTCGAATGGAGAGCAGACGCCGCGCTCGCTCACCATGATGGGCGGCCCCATCGACACGCGCTCCAGCCCCACGGCGGTGAACGA
>PQAI01000121.1 GCA_003105245.1 Betaproteobacteria bacterium
TTGAGGATCTGCGCCTGGACGGAGACGTCGAGCGCGCTGGTGGGCTCGTCGCAGACGAGGAACTCCGGGTTGGACGAGAGCGCCCTCGCGATCGAGATGCGCTGGCGCTGGCCGCCGGAGAACTCGTGCGGGAACTTCTCGGCGTCCTGCGGCGAAAGGCGCACGTCCGCGAGGAGCTCGCCCACCCGACGGGCGATGGCCTCGCTGCCCCGGAGGAGCCCGTGCGCGCGCAGCGGCTCGGCGATGATGCGTCCCACGCGCCAGCGCGGATTGAGGCTCGCGTACGGGTCCTGGAAGATCATCTGGAAGCGCCGGCGCATGGCGAGCATCTCGGAGCGCCTCGCGATGGCGCCCATGTCCTGCCCGTCGAACACGATGGAGCCGCGCGAGGGCGCGTAGAGGCCGCAGATGAGCCGCGCCACCGTGGACTTCCCGCATCCCGACTCGCCCACGAGCGAGAGCGTCTCGCCCCGGTTTATCGCGAAGGACACGCCGTCCACGGCCTTCAGCGACTGCCGCGGCGCCCCCTCCAGCACCCGGTTGAGCCAYGGGCGCGAMACGTCGAAGTCCCKCGCGAGGTCGCGCACCTCCAGCAGCACCCTGGACGCGCCTGCCTCCGTCGCGACGCTCTGCTCCGAGCTATCCGTGTTCATCCGTGGAAATCCGTGTTCATCCGTGTTCCCGCCTTACCCGGCATGCAGCCAGCAGGCTGCGCGCGTAGCACCCGCGGGCATCAAGTCGGGACGCTCCTCGCGGCAGCGATCGAACGCCTTCGGACAGCGCGGGTTGAACGCGCACCCCTTCGGGATCGCGTCCAGCCGCGGCATCGATCCCTCGATCTGCGGCAGCCGCTCCACCTCCTGGCCGATGGCCGGGATCGATCCCATCAGCCCCGCCGTGTAGGGATGCTGCGGGTGGTGGATCACCTCCTGCACGGGGCCCACCTCCGCGATCCTGCCGGCGTACATGACGGCCACGCGGTCCGCGGTCTCGGCGATGACGCCCATGTCGTGGGTCACGAGCATCACGGCGGTGCCGTGCTCGCGGCAAAGCTTCTTCAGGAGCGTGATGATCTGGGCCTGGATCGACACGTCGAGAGCCGTGGTGGGCTCGTCGGCGATGATGAGGCGCGGGTTGGCGCACAGGGCCAGCGCGATCACCACGCGCTGGCGCATGCCGCCGGAGAACTGGTGCGGGTAGTGGTCGATGCGCCGCTCGGCGGCCGGGATGCCCACTTCCCTCAGCAGCTCGATGGCGCGGGCGCGCGCCTCGGCCGCGCCCAGCGGCAGGTGCGTCTGGATCGTTTCCACGATCTGGCGCCCGACGGTGTAGAGCGGGTTGAGGGAGGTGAGGGGGTCCTGGAAGATGGCGCCGATGCGCCGGCCGCGGATGCGGCGCATCTGCTCGGGCGGCAGGTCGTCGATGCGCCGTCCCTCGAGCAGGATCTCGCCGCCGGAAATGCGCCCGGGCGGCTCCAGCAGCCCGATGATGGCCGTGCCGGTGATGGACTTTCCCGCGCCCGACTCGCCCACCACCCCGAGCACCTCGCCGGGCGCGATGTCCAGGCTCACGTCGTCGATGGCCACGAGGGTGCCGCGGCGCGTGGCGAACTCCACGCGCAGGTGGCGGACCTCGAGCAGCGGCGCGGCGGCGCTCATGCCGGGCTCGGCTCCGGGGCGACCCAGGCCTCCGCCTCGATCTCGACCAGCATGTCGGGATCGACGAGGGCCTTCACCTCGACCATCGTGCAGGCGGGGCGGACGTCGCCGAAGACCTCGCCGTGGGCCCGGCCGACGCGCTCCCACTGCGCGATGTCGGTCACGTAGATGCGCGTGCGCACCACGTCGGCCGCCGAGGCGCCGGCCCGCTCCAGCGCCGCGACGATGTTGGCCAGCGCCTGCCTCGCCTGGGCGTAGGCGTCGCCGCGGCCGACGAGCCGTCCTTCGGCGTCCGTGGCCGTCGTCCCCGACACCCACACGTGGGGCCCGCAGCGCACGGCGCGCGAATAGCCCACCACCGGCTCCCACGGGGTGCCGGTCGCGAAGGTGCGGCGCATCCCGGCGCTCACCGCGGCGCTTCCCCGCCCTTGAACCGGGTGAGGCACTCGCCGATCGACTCGGCGCGGCGCACCACCGGCTTCCACTGCCCGCCTGCCAGCTCGTCGGCGCGCGCCCCCACGACGTAGCGCATGCACGCGTTCGCCTGCACCTCGAGGCTCACCTGGGCGCCCACGCTCGTGCCCTTGTTCGGCGGCAGGGCGACCGTGACCACGCGCGTGCCGGGCGCCACCACGGCGCGGCCCCTGGCCACGCTCTCGCCGTCGATGCGGGTCACGATGGCGGTGCCCTGCTTCGGGTCGGGCGTGGACGCGCCGTCGCCGCGGATCTCGGCCCACGGCTGGTCGAAGGGCCCCGCCGCGGCCCAGGCGGGCGCGAGGAGGAGGAGGGTGGCGGAAAGTCGCTTCATGGTCGGCCTCGGCCTATCGGAGCTTGGGGTTGAGGGCGTCGCGCAGCCAGTCGCCCAGCAGGTTCATGGCGAGCACCATGATCACGAGCCACGCKCCGGGGAAGACGGTGATCCACCACTCCCCGGAGAAGAGGAAGTCGTTGCCGATGCGGATGAGCGTGCCGAGCGAGGGCTGCGTCGGCGGCACGCCCACGCCGAGGAAGGAAAGCGTGGCCTCGGTGATGATGGCGGTGCCGATGTGCAGCGTGGCGAGCACCAGCACGGGGCCCAGGACGTTCGGCAGGACGTGCGTGAACATGATGGCCAAGGGGTGGCGGCCGATCACGCGCGCGGCCTGCACGTACTCCTTGTTGCGCTCGACCAGCGTGGAGCCGCGCACCGTGCGCGCGTACTGCACCCAGCCGGAGGCCGCGATGGCGAGCACCAGCACGTAGAGGGCCAGGGTGTCGTGGGATTCCTTGGGCAGCGCCACCCGGGCCACGCCGTCGATGAGGAGCGCGATGAGGATCGCGGGAAAGGAGAGCTGGACGTCGGCCACGCGCATGATGAAGGCGTCGACCTTGCCGCCCACGTAGCCCGAGAGCAGCCCCAGCGCGATCCCGAGCGTCATCGCGAGCATCACGGCGAAGAAGCCCACCATCAGCGACACGCGCGAGCCGTACATGATCGCCGAGAGCACGTCGCGGCCCTGGTCGTCGGTGCCCAGGAGGTAGGCGGGGTTGCCGCGCTCCGTCCACGCTGGCGGCGTGAACGCGTCGAGGAGGTTCAGCGTCTTCAGGTCGAAGGGGTTGTGCGGGGCGATCCAGCCGGCGAAGACCGCCGCGACGATGCACGCCAGCGTGGTCGCGGCCGCGACGATGGTGAGCGGGGAGCGCCGGAAGCTCCAGAAGACGTCGGAGTCGAGCAGGCGGGAGAGGGAGCGCATCAATGTCCTCCCGCCACGGCGCGGTCGATGCGCAGCCGCGGGTCCACGAGGTAGTAGAGCATGTCGACCACGAGGTTGATGACCACGAAGATGAACCCGATGAGGCAGAGGTAGGCCGCCATCACCGGGATGTCGGCGAACTGGACGGCCTGGATGAAGAGCAGGCCCATGCCCGGCCACTGGAACACCGTCTCGGTGATGATCGCGAAGGCGATGATGGCGCCCAGCTGCAGGCCGGTGATCGTGATCACCGGCACCAGCGTGTTCCTGAGCGCGTGCCCGAAGTGGATGGAGCGGTTGGTGAGGCCGCGCGCGCGCGCGAACTTGATGTAGTCGGTGCGCAGCACCTCGAGCATCTCGCTTCGCACCAGTCGCATGATGAGCGTGAGCTGGAAGAGGCCCAGCGTGATCGAGGGCAGGATGAGCGCCTTCAGCCCCGAGGCGGTGAGGAACCCCGTCGACCAGGCGCCCACCATCACGGTGTCGCCCCGGCCGAAGGAGGGCAGCCACCCCAGCCAGACGGCGAAGATGAGGATGAGGAAGATGCCGATGAGGAACGTCGGCAGCGACACGCCGATGAGCGACACGGTGAGGAAGACGCGCGAGAGCCACGCGTTGCGCTTCAGCCCCGTGTACACCCCGAGAGGGATGCCCGCCAGCAGCGCGAGCGAGGCGGCGACGAAGGCGAGCTCGAGGGTGGCGGGCAGCCTCTCGACGAGCAGCGCCGACACCGGGCGCCCGAGCCGCAGCGAGATCCCGAAGTTGCCCTGCACGGCGTTGCCGACGAAGGTCGCGAACTGCACGTGGAAGGGGCGGTCCAGCCCCAGCGTCTCGCGCATGGCCTGGCGGTCGGCCTGGGTCGCCTCGGGCGGCAGCATGAGCGCCACCGGGTCGCCCACGAAGTTGAAGAGCGAGAAGGCGATGAAGCCCACCACGAGCATCACCACGACGCCCTGCAGCAGCCGGCGGATGACGAAGGCGATCATGATGGCTCCCCTCTCCCTCGGGGAGAGGGGGTGGGGGTGAGGGCATTCATTCGATCTTCACCGTGTAGAARTACACCGTGTTCACCGGCGTGAACCGCGCCGAGACGTTGCGGCGCATGGCCCAGGGGATGAGCGGCTGGTGGATCGCGACCAGCGGCAGCTCGCGGCCGGCGACGAGGAGCGCCTCCTTCACGAGGGCGCCGCGCTTCGCGGGATCCTGTTCCACCTGCAGGCGCTGGATGATCGCGTCGACGCGCGGGTCGGACCAGCGGCCGAGATTGAAGTCGCCCTCGCCCTTGCGGTCGGGCGTGTGCAGCAGCGCCTGCAGGGTGTAGAGCGCGTCGGCCGTGACGCCGCCGCCCCAGGAAAGCACGTAGAAGCTGGTGTCGTGCTTCTCGATCTTGGGGAAGTAGGTCGCCTGCGGGACGATGTTGGGGCGCACCTTGATGCCGACCTGCGAGAGCATCGCGGCCACCGCCTGCGCGATGTCGGCGGCCGGCTGCGTGTTGCCGGTGTCGAGGGTGACCTCGAATCCGTCGCGGTACCCCGCCTCGGCCAGCAGCCTCTTCGCCTTCTCGCGGTCGTAGGGAAGGCGCACGTCGGCCTCCGGCGCGTAGCCCTGGACGCCGGGGGTGATGATCGTGCCCGTGGGGCGCGAGAATCCGCGCATGACCTTGGCGCGGATCGCCTCGGCGTCGATCGCGTGGGCCACCGCCTGGCGTACGCGCAGGTCCTTGAAGGGATTCCTCCCGCCCGCGCTTCCGTACAGGAGGTCGTCGCGGAAGAGGTCGAACGCGAGGTACTGCACGCGCAGCTCGCCGCCCTCGACGATCTTCACGCCCGGGTCCGCGCGCAGCCGCGCCACGTCCTGGGTCGGCGGGTCGAGCACGAAGTCCGCCTCCCCCGAGAGCAGGGCCGCCAGCCGCGTCGCGTTGGACTTGATGGGCAGCATCACCACCTCGTCGAGGTTGCCCTCGTTCACGCCGGCCTTGCGCCCCCACCAGTCGCGGTGCGCGACGAGCACCGTGCGCACGTCGGGCTGGCGCTCCTTCAGCATGAAGGCACCGGTGCCGTTGGCGTGCCGGGACGCGTAGGTGTCCTCCTTGGCCTTGAAGTCCTGCGGGCGCTCGGCGCCGTGCTTCACCGCCCAGGCCCGGCTCATGATCCGGAACTGCGTGAGGTGCGACAGGAGCGCGGGGTTGGGCTCGCGCATGCGCAGCTCCACCGTGAGCGCGTCCACCTTGACGGCCTTGTCCACGCCCTGGAGCGAGACGCGCATCTGCGAGTTGGGGGAGAGCGCGCGCTCCACGGAGAACACCACGTCGTCGGCGGTGAGGGTCGAGCCGTCGTGGAACCTCACCCCCTCGCGCAGCCGGAAGCGCCAGGTGCGCGCATCGGGCTGGCTCCAGGAGGTCGCGAGCCAGGGGATCACCTTCCAGTCCCGGTCGCGCCAGACGAGCGCCTCGTAGACGTTGCCGGTCACCCGCGAGCTCACGGCGAGGTTGGCCGCGTGCGGGTCGAGGGTCTGCGGGTCGTCCTGGCTCGCGTAGCGCAGGGATTTTCCCTTGCCGACCGCAACGGGTTGGGGACCCCCGCCGGGCGCCGACAGGGGCAGGCAGGCGATGGCCAGGACGGCGAGGACTCGGAGGGGCGGCATTGGGGGGAGCATAACGCAGCCGGCCCCGCGCAAGGCGGGGCCGGCTCGTCCGCGGGGCGCCCGGGCGGTCAGTCGATCTTCACCCACCTGGCCGTCAGGCGGTTGTCGGCGCGGTGCACCACCTTCACGCCGGAGCGCATGGCCCAGGGGATCACCTGGTGGTGCAGCGGGATGTGGCCCACGTCGGCCTTGTGGATCGCGAGCGCCTCCTTCGTGAGCGCCTTGCGCTTCGCGGGATCGGTCTCGGTCTTGAGGGCGTCGATGGCGGCGTCGACCTTCGGGTTCGAGTACTTGCCGAGGTTGAAGTTGCCGTCGCCGCCCTGGCCGACGGTGCGCAGCAGGCTCTGCAGCGAATAGAGCGAATCGAAGGTCGGCACGCCCCAGCCCAGCATGTAGAAGCTGGTGTCGAACTTCTGGATCTTGGCGAAGTACGTGGCGCGCGGCATGGCGTTCAGGCGCACCTTGACGTTGACCTGCGCGAGCATCGCCGCGGTCGCCTGGCAGAGCTTCTCGTCGTTGATGTAGCGGTTGTTGGGGCAGTCGAGCGTGACCTCGAAGCCCTGCGGGTAGCCCGCCTCGGCCAGCAGCTTCCGCGCGCGCTCGCGGTCGGGCTTCGCCACGACGTCCAGGGACTTGTCGTAGCCGTCGACCTGCGGGGCGAACATCACGGCCGTCGGCGTCGCGAGCCCGCGCATCACCTGGGTCTTCAGCGCGTTCACGTCGATGGCGAGCTGGAAGGCCTGGCGCACCCGTTGGTCCTTGAAGGGGTTCTTCCCCTTGACCGAGGCGTACTGCAGTTCGTCGCGCCACTGGTCGAAGCCGAAGAAGATGGTGCGGTTCTCGTTGCCCTCGACCACCTTGATCTTCGGGTCCTGCTTGAGCCGGGGAATGTCCTGCGGCGGCGGGTCGAGCACGAAGTCCACCTCGCCCGAGAGGAGGGCGGCGAGCCGCGTGCCGTCCTGCTTGATGGGCTGGTAGACGATCTCGTTCACGTTGCCCTCCATCTTCCCCCACCAGTTGGAGTTGAGGACGAGCACCGTCTTCACGTCCGCCTCGCGGCTCTTGAGCACGTAGGGGCCGGTGCCGTTGGCGTTCCTCGAGGCGTAGGTCTCCTCCTTGTTCTTGTAGTCCTGGGGCTTGAGCACGTTGTGCTTGGTGGCCCAGGGCTTGCTCATGATGCGCACCTCGGAGAGCTGAGCCAGGAGGACGGGGTTGGGCCCCTTGGTCTGGATCTCCACGGTCTGGTCGTCCACCTTCCTCGCGCCCGTGATGCCCTGCATGTACGGCGAGAAGTTGGAGGTCGGCGCCAGCGCGCGTTCGATGGAGAAGACCACGTCGTCGGCGGTGAACGGCGTGCCGTCGTGGAACTTGACGCCCTGGCGCAGCTTGAACTGCATCGCGTTCGGGCCCGCGGCCTTCCAGGAGAGGGCGAGGCAGGGCTCGATCTTCAGGTCCTTGCCGCGCGTGACCAGGGGTTCGTAGACATGGTCGGAGACCGAGTTGTTCAGGCCCTCGTTCTGGGCGTGCGGGTCCATGGTCAGGATGTCGCCCTGGCTGGACCAGCGAAGGGTCTTCGCGTCGGCGGCGGACGCGAAGGCGAGGGCGACGGCGAGCGATGCCGCACGCAGGACGGTGGAAGCGGACATGGGGTTTCTCCCGGAGTGGGTCGGACGGCGTGGAGGAGCGGCCGGGCCCGGGAAATCAACGACTTGGCGGGGCCGCGATCGCAAGGCGTGATGTTAAAGTAATCGCGCCGCGCTTCGCCAGGCAAATCGAGAAAGGCAATCGCATGACCCCCCGCATCGCGCTCGCCGCCGCCGCGCTGGCCCTCGCCGCCTGCGGCAAGGAAGAGCCGCCGAAGCCCGTCGATCCCGGCACGAAGGTGGAGCAGGCCGCGCGCCAGCTCGGCGAGGCGGCCAGGCAGGGCGACGTGCAACAGGCCGGCGAGGCCATGAAGCAGATGGGCGAGGCGCTCTCCGGCTCGATGAAGGTCGAGCCGGTGGACTTCCGCGCGCTGAAGGAGCTGCTTCCGGAGTCGCTCGCGGGGCTCAGGCGCACCGCCTCGGAAGGCTCGCGCACGAGCGTCGCCGGCATCGCCTCCTCCAAGGTCGAGGCCACCTACGAGGACGGCAAGGGCGGGCGCATCGTCCTCGAGATCACCGACGTGGGCACGCTCTCCGGGGTGACGGCGATGGCCTTCGCGTGGGTGAACGTGGAGATCGACAAGGAGGGCACCTCGGGCTACGAGCGCACGACCACCGTGGCGGGCCGCAAGGCCTACGAGCGCTACGAGGCCGCGACGCGCACGGGGGCCCTCGACGTGATCGTCGCCGGACGCTTCATCGTCGGCGCCAAGGCCACGGGCGTGGAGATGAAGGTGTTCCGCGAGGCGGTGGGCAAGCTCGACCTCTCGCGCCTGGAGGAGCTCAAGTCGAAGGGGGTGCCTGCGCCGGCGGCGCCTGCCGCGCCCGCGGGCCCGGCGCCGCGATGAGCGGCGCGCCACCGCTCGTCTCGCCCCAGGGCGCCGCCTGGGAGCTGCGCGAGGTCCCGGCCTTCGCGCCATTCGCCTGGCTGGTGCGCGGCTGGGACGACTTCCGCGCCGCYCCCCTCGCGAGYGGSTTCTACGGCGCGGCSTTCGCSGCCATGGGCTGGRCGCTCGCRGCGCTCTACGACTTCGCCTACCAGTACGTCACCACGCTCGCCGGCGCCTTCCTGCTGGCCGCGCCCTTCCTCGCCACGGGCCTGTACGCCCTGTCGCGCGATCGCGAGCGCGGCCTGCGCCCGCGGCTTGCGCCCTCGCTCACGGCGTGGCGCGAGAACGTCGGGGGCCTCGGCATCTACGTCCTGGTGGTCACGGTGATCTTCCTGGTGTGGGCGCGCGCCTCGCTGGTGACCTTCGCGCTCTTCAGCACCGGCACGATGCCGGACCTGAAGGGCTTCCTCGCCAAGGCCTTCTCGCTCGGCAACATCGAGTTCGTGCTGGTCTACTTCGCCGCGGGCTCGGTATTCGCGACGCTGGTGTTCGCGGTGAGCGTGGTCTCCGTGCCGATGATGCTCGACCGCGGCAACGACGCCGTGAGCGCCGCCATCCTCTCGGTGCAGGTGCTCGCGAGGAACCCGGGGACGATGGCGGTGTGGGCGGCGCTCATCGTCGTGCTCACCGGGCTCGGGCTCGCGACCGCCTTCCTGGGGCTCGTCCTCACCATGCCCGTGATCGGGCACGCGACCTGGCACGCCTATCGCGACTGCGTGGCGTGGGGCGCCGCCGGGGGCGGTGACGAAGCCGGCGGGGCGCCCGCATAATCGCGCCTCGAGACCATGCGCGCCGCCCTCCTTGCTCCCGCACTCGCCCTCGCTGCCCTCGCCGCGGGGCCGGCCGCCGCCGCCGAGGAGGCGCGGGTGGCGCTCGTCATCGGCAACGCGGCCTACAGGGACTCGCCGCTCGTCAACCCGGTGAACGACGCGAAGGCGGTCTCGGCGGCGCTGCGCGCGGCCGGATTCGAGGTGATCGAGCGCCACGACCAGGGGGCGACCGACATGCGCCGCGCCATCCGCGAGTTCGGCGAGAAGCTGCGCGGCAAGGAGGCGGGGCTTTTCTACTTCGCGGGCCACGGGGTGCAGGTGAACGGGCGCAACTT
>PQAI01000122.1 GCA_003105245.1 Betaproteobacteria bacterium
ACGGGGGCGTCGATCTCCTCGGCCAGCGTGGCGATTCGGACGAGCGTCTCGTCGGCCACGGTGTAGGGCGCGTGCGGCGCGAGGCAGAAGGACAGGAGCTCCTCGCCGCGGTAGGCGTCGCGCGTGGCGAGCCCCTTGTGCAGGTAGCCCGCCGCGTCCGGGGCGTAGGCGCTGGGGAATTCCACCGCGATGATGCCCAGGCTCGCGCGGATGCCGGCCCGCAGCGCCGCCCGCGCCGTCGCCTCGGGGAAGAAGTACATGTCGTTGAAGCAGGTGACRCCGCCSCGMAGCATYTCCGTGGCRGCSAGCAGGCTCCCGTCGTGCACGAACTCGTCGCCGACGTGCTTCGCCTCGGCGGGCCAGACGTGCTCCTTCAGCCAGGCCATGAGCGGGAGGTCGTCCGCGATCCCGCGCAGCAGCGCCATGGCGGCGTGCCCGTGCAGGTTCACCAGCCCCGGGACGAGCAGGTGCCGCTCCAGGCGCACCTCGGAGCGTGCCGAGAAGGCGCTCGCCGCCTCTTCCGAGGAAACGATCGCCTCGATCCGTCCGTCGCGCACGGCCACGCAGTGCCCCTCCAGGACGACCCCGGCGGGCTCCACCGGGGCGATCCAGGCGGCGTGGATGAGCGTGTCGACTTCGCGCATGGTCGGGCAGGAACAAAAAACCCCGCCGAAGCGGGGTTTTCTGCCGGGTCCGGCGAGGCTTACTGCTTCACGCCCTTGAACTCGATGTCCACGCGGCGGTTCTTCTGGCGGCCTTCCTTCGTCTTGTTGGTCGCCACGGGCTGCGATTCGCCCTTGCCGAGGGTGGTGATCTTCGAGGCCGGGATGCCCTTGGAGACCAGGTACTCCTTGACGGCCGCGGCGCGGCGCTCGGAGAGCTTCTGGTTGTAGGCATCGGTGCCGACGTTGTCGGTGTGGCCGGTCGCGATGACCATCTCGACGTCGACGCCCTTCAGCTTGGCCATCGCGTCATCGATGTTCTTCTTGCCATCCGCGCGGACGACCGACTTGTCGAAGTCGAAGAGGGCGTCGGCCTGGATCACGATGGCCTGCTTGACGGAGGCCGGGGCGGGCTTGGCGGCCGGGGCGGCGGGCGTCGCCGGGGCGGCGGGCGCGCCGGGGGCGGCGGGCGCGGAGGGCTTCGGCGCCGGGGCATCCTTCTTGGGCTGGCAATCGGGGTGGGCGATGCCGGAGGTCAGCACGCAATTGCCGGACGAGTCGCGAACGGGCACGCCCTGAGAGTCGGTCGTGACGTTCACCGTCTGGGCGAGCGCGGAGCCGGAGACGAGGGCCACGGCGGCAACCGAGCCGGTCAGCACTTTCAGGATCTTCATATTGGAACTCCCAAGAGATTTGGTGATTTTTGGATGCCAGGCTTTTTCTAGGCTCGCGCCTGAAACAACTAAATGGATGATACACAAGGCCCCCTCCGGTCGGCAACCAAGCGTGGGTTTTGTGCAACAACGGCCTTTTCGGGTTGCGTCTTTGCCACACCTCCTCCCCTCTCGCGGAGAGTGGCGGGACGGGTGCCGGATGTGCTAGGATTTCACTTTTGCCGCCCGGCAAATAACCAATTAAAACAAGCGGTTACGAGCAGGCCCTGCGAGGCCGGCCCGTGCCCGCCAGCGATCCCCAGCCCATGGAACAGTTTGCCAAGGAAACCCACCCGATAAGCCTGGAACAGGAGATGCGCCGCTCCTACCTCGATTACGCCATGAGCGTGATCGTGGGGCGGGCGCTTCCGGACGTGCGGGACGGCCTCAAGCCGGTGCACCGGCGGGTCCTCTACGCGATGCACGAGCTCTCCAACGACTGGAACAAGGCCTACAAGAAGTCGGCGCGCATCGTGGGCGACGTGATCGGCAAGTACCACCCCCACGGCGACACGGCGGTCTACGACACCATCGTGCGCATGGCCCAGGACTTCAGCCTGCGCTATCCCCTGATCGACGGCCAGGGCAACTTCGGCTCGGTGGACGGCGACAACGCGGCGGCCATGCGCTACACCGAGATCCGCATGGCCAAGGTGGCCCACGAGCTGCTGGCGGACCTGGAGAAGGAGACGGTCGACTTCGGCCCCAACTACGACGGCAGCGAATCCGAGCCCCTGATCCTCCCGGCGCGCTTCCCGAACCTGCTGGTGAACGGCTCCTCGGGCATCGCGGTGGGCATGGCGACCAACATCCCGCCGCACAACCTGGGCGAGGTGGTCGACGCCTGCATCGCGGTCCTCGACAACCCGGACATCGACATCGAGGAGCTCATCAATATCATCCCGGCTCCCGACTTCCCGACGCGCGGCATCATCTACGGCACGGCGGACGTGAAGGAGGGCTACCGCACCGGGCGCGGGCGCGTCGTCATGCGCGCGCGCGCGCACGTCGAGGACATGGAGAAGGCCGGCAAGCAGGCCATCGTCGTCGACGAGCTGCCCTACCAGGTGGGGGGCGACCAGCTCCTCAAGCGCATCAGCGAGCTGGTGCACGAGAAGAAGATCGAGGGCATCGCGGACCTGCGCAACGAGTCCGACAAGAAGGGCATGCGGCTCGTGATCGAGCTCAAGCGCGGCGAAGTCGCCGAGATCGTGCTGAACAACCTGTACAAGCTCACGCAGATGCAGGAGACGTTCGGCATGAACATGGTCGCCCTCCTGGACGGCCAGCCGAAGTGCCTGAACCTCAAGCAGTTCCTGGACGCCTTCCTGCGCCACCGCCGCGAGGTGGTCACGCGGCGCACGGTGTTCGACCTGAGGAAGGCGCGCGAGCGCGGCCACGTGCTGGAAGGCCTCGCGGTGGCGCTCTCCAACGTGGACGAGGTGATCGCGATCATCAAGGCCTCGGCGACCCCGGCCCTGGCCAAGACGGAGCTCATGGCCCGCACCTGGCGCTCTCAACTCGTGGAAGACATGCTCGCGCGCGCCATGTCGGACCAGTTCCGGCCCGAGAACCTGCCCAAGGACTTCGGGCTGGCGGGCAACGGCTACCGCCTCTCCGACGTGCAGGCGCAGCGCATCCTCGAGATGCAGCTTCAGCGCCTGACGGGACTGGAGCAGGACAAGATCCTCTCCGAGTACCGCGAGGTGATCGCCGCCATCGAGGACCTGCTGGACATCCTCGCCAGGCCCGAGCGGGTCACCCGGATCATCGCCGACGAGCTGCGCGAGATAAAGCGCGAGTTCGGCGACGCCCGCCGCAGCGAGATCGTGGTGAACGGGGTGGACCTCTCGATGGAGGACCTCATCGCCCCCGAGGACGTGGTGGTCACGCTCTCGCACGCGGGCTACATCAAGAGCCAGAAGCTCGACGAGTACCGCGCCCAGAAGCGCGGCGGCCGCGGCAAGCAGGCGACCACCACGAAGGAAGACGACTTCATCGAGAAGCTCTTCATCGCCAACACGCACGACTACGTCCTGTGCTTCTCCAACAAGGGCAAGGTGTACTGGATCAAGGTCTACGAGGTGCCGCAGGGCAGCCGCGGCAGCCGCGGCAAGCCCATCGTGAACCTGCTCAAGATGGACGAGGACGAGCGCATCAACGCCATCCTTCCCGTGCGCGAGTTCGTCGAGGACCGCTACGTGTTCTTCGCGACGCAGGAGGGGGTGGTCAAGAAGACCGCGCTCTCGGAGTTCTCCCGGCCGCGCGCCTCCGGCATCATCGCCGTGGACCTGGACGAGGGCGACCGCCTCGTGGGCGTGGCGCTCACCGACGGCCACCACGACGTCATGCTCTTCTCCGACGAGGGCAAGGCGGTGCGCTTCGCGGAGGACGACGTGCGCGCCATGGGCCGCGGCGCCCGCGGCGTGCGCGGCATGAACCTCGCCAAGGGCGGCAAGGTGATCGCGCTCCTGGTGGCCGAGGACGAGGCGCAGAGCGTGCTCACCGCCACCGAGAACGGCTACGGCAAGCGCACCTCCATCGCCGAGTACACCCGTCACGGCCGCGGCACGCAGGGGATGATCGCCATCCAGACGAGCGAGAGGAACGGCAAGGTCGTGGCCGCCACGCTCGTGTCGAAGGACGACGAGATCATGCTCATCACCTCCGGCGGCGTGCTCATCCGCACGCGCGTGAACGAGGTGCGCGAGATGGGCCGCTCCACCCAGGGCGTCACGCTCATCAACCTGGGCGAGGGGGAGAAGCTCTCGGGCCTGCAGACGGTGATGGACCGGGACGAGGAAGAGAACGGCAACGGCAACGGCCATCCGGGCGATACGGCCCCGGCCTGACGGCGCCGCGAACGGGAAAGGGCGGGCGAGATGCACATCTGGAATTTCGGTTCGGGGCCGGCGATGCTGGTCCCCGCGGTACTCGAGCAGGCGAAGGCCGAGCTCCTCGACTGGCACGGCAAGGGCATGTCCGTGATGGAGATGAGCCACCGCGGCAAGGAGTTCGTCGCCATCGCGGCCGAGGCCGAGGCGGACCTGCGCTCGCTCATGGGCATCCCGGCCAACTACAAGGTCCTCTTCCTGCAGGGCGGCGCCACCGCCCAGTTCGCGGCCGTGCCGATGAACCTGCTGCGCGGCAAGGCGACGGCGGACTTCGTCCTCACCGGCGAGTGGTCGCGCAAGGCGCTGGCCGAGGCGAAGAAGTACTGCCGCCCCAACGTCGCCGCCACCGCGGAGGACCGCAACTTCACCTACGTGCCGAAGCAGGCGTCGTGGAAGCTCTCGCCCGACGCGGCCTACGTGCACGTGTGCACCAACGAGACGATCGGCGGCGTGGAGTACCACTGGACGCCGGACACGGGGGACGTCCCGCTGGTCTCCGACATGTCCTCGCACATCCTGTCGCGGCCCGTGGACGTCTCGCGCTACGGCCTCGTCTTCGCCGGCGCGCAGAAGAACATCGGCCCGGCGGGGCTGGTGATCGTGATCGTGCGCGAGGACCTCATCGGCCACGCGCTGCCCGACACGCCCAACATCCTCGACTTCAAGCTGCAGGCGGACGCGGACTCGATGCTCAACACGCCGCCCACCTTCGCCGTGTACCTCGCGGGGCTCACCTTCAAGTGGCTGCTCGCGAAAGGCGGCCTCGCCGCGATGGAGCGCGAGAACGTCGCGAAGGCGAAGCTCCTCTACGAATGCCTGGACTCGATCGACTTCTACTCGGCCCCGGTGGCGAAGGAGGACCGCTCGCGCATGAACGTTCCCTTCCGCCTGAAGGACGACGCCCTCGACGCGAAGTTCCTCGCCGAGGCCGAGGCGCGCGGGCTCTCCCAGCTCAAGGGGCACCGTTCCGTGGGCGGGATGCGCGCCTCCATCTACAACGCGATGCCGCTGGAAGGGGTCGAGGCCCTCGCCGGTTTCCTGCGCGACTTCGCGCGCCGCCACGGCTAGCGCCGGCGCGGTCCCCGGTCAACGCGACGATGCCCGCGCCGTTCCGCATCGCCACCTGGAACGCGATCTCGGCGAAGGGCCTGCGGCGGTTCCCCGCGCACGCCTACCGCGTGGAGCACGCGCTGGCCGATCCGGACGCGATCCTGCTGCGCTCGCACGTGCTCGAGGCGGCGGACATATCCGGTAGCGTGAGGGCGATCGCGCGTTCCGGCGCGGGAACCAACAACATCCCCGTCGCCGAGATGAGCCGGCGCGGCATCCCCGTGTTCAACGCGCCGGGCGCCAACGCCAACGCGGTGAAGGAACTGGTGATGGCGGCGATCCTGCTCGCCGCGCGCAACCTCGTGCCCGCCATCGACGCCGTGCGCGCGCTCGCCCCCGGCCCCGACTTCGAAAAGCGCGTCGAGGAGGGCAAGAAGGCCTTCGCCGGCGTCGAGGTGCGCGGCAAGACCCTGGGGGTCGTGGGCCTGGGGGCCATCGGCGGGCTGGTCGCCGACGCCGCCCTGCAGCTGGGCCTTCGCGTCGTGGGTTTCGATCCCAAGGCCACGGCCGAGACCATTGCGAGGCTGCCGTCCCCCGTGCGGCTGRCGGGATCGGTCGACGAGTGCTTCGCGCACGCCGACTTCGTGACGCTGCACGTGCCGCTGCTGGAATCGACCCGCCACCTCGCCGACGCGCGACGGCTSGCGCTSCTGCCGCCGGGCGCGGTCCTCCTCAACTTCTCGCGCGCCGCCATCGTGGACGAGGAGGCCGTGGTCGCCGCGGTGGCCTCGGGGCGGCTGAAGGCCTACGTGTGCGACTTCCCGAGCCCGCGCTTCGCGGGGCGGCCGGGCATCGTGGCGCTCCCGCACCTGGGCGCCTCCACCGAGGAGGCGGAGGAGGCGAGCGCCGCCATGGTCATCGACCAGCTTCGCGATTTCCTCGAGGACGGCACGGTGAGGAACGCGGTCAACTTCCCCGCCGTCGAGATGCCGCGCGGCTCGCCGCACCGCGTGGCGATCGCCAACGCCAACGTGCCCAACATGCTCGGGAAGATTTCGACTACGATGGCAGCGGGCGGTCTCAACATCCACAACATGGTCAACAAGTCGAAGGGGGAGGTGGCCTACACCCTCGTGGATCTCGACAGCGAGGTCGGCGAGGCCGTCCTCGGCGAGATCTCCCGCATTCCGGGCGTGCTCTCGGTGCGCCTGGTGCCGCCGCTGCCGGAGGCGGGCGCATGAGCGAGGAGCTCGATCGCCTGCGCGGCGAGATCGACCGCGTCGACGGCGAGATCCTCGAGCGGTTGAACGCCCGTGCCCAGCTCGCGCGCCGGATCGGCACGCTCAAGGTGGGGCAGGCCTACCGCCCGGAGCGCGAGGCCCAGGTGCTCCGCCGCATCAAGGAGCGCAACCCCGGGCCGCTCTCGGGCGAGACGGTGGCCACCATCTTCCGCGAGATCATGTCGGCCTGCCTCGCGCTCGAGCGCCCGATCACCGTGGCCTACCTCGGGCCGCAGGGCACCTTCAGCGAGAGCGCGGCCATGAAGCACTTCGGCCTCGCCGCGGTCACGAAGCCCCTGCCTTCCATCGACGAGGTCTACCGCACCGTCGAGTCCGGCGCCGTCGACTTCGGCGTGGTGCCCGTGGAGAATTCCACCGAGGGCGCCGTGGGCCGCTCGCTCGACCTCATGCCGCAGACGCCGGCCAAGGTCTGCGGCGAAGTGCTCATCCGGATCCACCATCATTTGATGGCTTCGCCGACGACGCTTCGCGATCACGTGATGYGCAAGGAACCGTCGACGAGCCTTCCCTCCATCCGTCGCATCTACTCGCACAGCCAGTCGCTCGCCCAGTGCCACGAGTGGCTCAACGCCAACCTGCCGGAAGCCGAGCGCGTGGCGGTGGCGAGCAATGCCGAGGCCGCGCGCCGCGCCTCCGAGGAGCCGGGCACGGCGGCGGTCGCGGGCGACCGCGCCGCCGAGTTCTACGGGCTGGCGATCCTCGCCTCCAACATCGAGGACGAGCCCAACAACACCACGCGCTTCCTCATCCTCGGCGACTACGAGCCCAAGGCCTCGGGGCGCGACCGCACCTCCCTCGTGCTCTCCGCCCGCAACCGCGCCGGCGCCGTCTACGAGATGCTCACGCCCTTCGCCACGCGCGGCGTGTCCATGACCCGGTTCGAGTCGCGGCCCTCCAAGGTCGCGCTCTGGGAATACCTCTTCTTCGTCGACATCGAAGGCCACCGGGACGACCCCAACGTCGCCGCCGCGCTCGAGGAGGTGGGCCGCATCGCCGGTTACCTCAAGGTGCTCGGCTCCTACCCGATGGCCGTCCTCTAGCAAGAAAATGCACCCGAGAGACCTCGCCCCGGCCCACGTCCGGGAAATCGCCCCCTATGTGCCGGGCAAGCCCATCGCCGAGACCGCCCGCGAGCTGGGGCTGGACCCGGCCGACATCCTCAAGCTCGCCTCCAACGAGAATCCGCTCGGCTCCTCGCCCAGGGCCATCGCGGCGCTGCGCGGTGCGCTCGGCGACCTCGCCTGGTACCCCGACGGCAGCGGCCACGACCTGAAGGAGGCGATCTCGCGCAAGCTCGGCGTCACGCCCGCCAACGTCGTGCTGGGCAACGGCTCCAACGACGTGCTGGAGCTCGTGGCGCGCGCCTTCCTCACGCCCGCCGACACCGCCGTCTACTCGCGCCACGCCTTCATGGTCTATCCCCTCGTGGTGAAGGCCGTCGGCGCGCGCGGCATCGAGGTCCCGGCCCGCGATTACGGCCACGACCTCGGCGCCATGGCGGCGGCCCTGCGGCCCGACACGAAGATCGTCTTCCTCGCGAACCCCAACAACCCGACGGGCACGTTCCTTCCCTGGGACGAGATCCGCGCCTTCGTCGAGCGCGTTCCGGCCGCCACGCTCGTCGTCCTCGACGAAGCCTACGGCGAGTACCTTCCCGACGAGCTTCGCTCGCCCACGGCCGGGTGGCTCGCGGACTTCCCGAACCTCGTGATCTCGCGCACGCTCTCCAAGGCCTACGGGCTCGCGGGCCTTCGCGTGGGCTTCGGCCTCGCGCACCCGGAAGTCGCCGAGCTCATGAACCGCGTGCGCCAGCCCTTCAACGTGAACCACCTCGCGATGGTGGCGGCCTGCGCGGCGCTCGACGACGACGAGTTCATCGCCGAGAGCCGGCGCGTGAACGCCGAGGGCCTCGCGCAGCTCGCCGCCGGCTTCGCGCGCCTGGGGCTGGAATTCATCCCCTCGGCCGGCAACTTCGTCGCCGTGCGCGTGGGCGAGGCGGCGCGCGTCTACGACTCGCTGCTGCGCCAGGGCGTCATCGTTCGCCCCGTCGCGGGCTACGGCATGCCCGAGCACCTGCGCGTGACCGTGGGCACCGCGGCGCAGAACGAGCGCTTCCTCGCCGCCCTCGGGCGCGCGCTCGCCGAGTCGCGGTCCGGCCGCGCGCCGGCCACGCCGTGAGGCCGCCTTGCGCCGCCTGAAGAGCATCGCGGTTGTCGGCGTGGGCCTCATCGGGGGCTCCTTCGCGCTGGCGATGCGGCGAGCCGGCGCGGTGACGCGCATCGTCGGCGTGGACCGCGACGCGCAGGCCCTCGAGCGCGCGGCCTCCCTCGGCGTCATCGACACTGTTACGCAGTCGGCCTCCGAGGCCGCCGCCGGCGCCGATCTCGTCTTCGTCGCCGTGCCGGTGCGCGCCATGGGACCGGTGCTGCACGACGTGGCGCTGGGACTGGGTCCGGACGCGGTGGTCACCGATGCTGGCAGCACGAAGGCCGACGTCGTGCGCACCGCCGGCGAGGAACTGCGCGAGCGCATCGCGCGCTTCGTGCCCGGGCACCCGATCGCCGGGCGGGAGTCGAGCGGCGTGGACGCCGCGGTGGCCGACCTCTTCCGCGGCGCGCGCGTCGTGCTCACGCCGGACGCGGCGACCTCGCCGGGGGCCACGGCGCTCGTTCGCTCGTGCTGGGAGGCGTGCGGCGCGCGCGTGACGGAGATGCCCGCGACGGCGCACGACCGCGTCTTCGCCTCCGTGAGCCACCTGCCGCACCTGCTCGCCTTCGCCCTCGTCTCGGAGATCGTCTCGCGCCCCGACGCGGCCGACCTCCTGGGCTTCGCCGCCGGGGGCTTCCGCGACTTCACGCGCATCGCCGCGAGCTCCCCCGAGATGTGGCGCGACATCGCGCTCGCCAATCGCGAGGCCCTCCTCGAGGAGATCGACCGCTACTGCGCGCGCGTGGCCGTCTTCCGCGAGCTCGTGGCGAGGGGCGATGCCTCCGGCCTGCAGCGCCTGATGACCGAGGCCCGCAACGCGCGCCGCGCGTGGCCGGGCGGCAAGCGCTCGAGCTCGGACGAATGAGCGCGGCGCACCTGGATCTCCCGCACGCGGCGCGGGCCTCCGGCACGCTGAGGCTGCCGGGCTCCAAGAGCATCTCCAACCGCACGCTGCTCCTGGCCGCGTTGGCGGAGGGCACCACGCTGCTGCGCGGGCTCCTCGATTCCGACGACACGCGCGTGATGCGGGAGGCGCTCGCCGCCCTCGGCGTGCGGCTCGCTCCCGGCGGGCGCGAGGGCGACTGGTCGGTGACCGGCGTGCCGGGCGGATTCCCCGTGAAGGAGGCCACGCTCTTCCTCGGCAACGCGGGCACCGCGTTCCGCTCGCTCGCGGCGGCGCTCGCGCTGGGGGACGGCCGCTACCGGCTGCAGGGCGTGCCGCGCATGCACGAGCGTCCCATCGGCGACCTCGTGGACGCGCTGCGCCAGGCGGGCGCCCGCGTCGACTACCTGGGGAACGAGGGTTTCCCGCCGCTCGCGATCGGCCCCCGCGAGAAGAACGCCGGCGCCACGGTGCGGGTGCGCGGCGAAGTCTCGAGCCAGTACCTCACCGGGCTCCTGCTGGCGCTGGGCGCCACGGGCGGCGGCGTGCGCGTCGAGGTCGAGGGCGAGCTGATCTCCAGGCCCTACGTCGAGATGACGCTCGCCCTCATGGCGCGCTTCGGCGTCGAGGTCGAGCGCGAGGACTGGCGGGCCTTTCGCGTTCCCGACGGGGCGCGCTACCGCTCCCCCGGGACGGTGGACGTCGAGGGAGATGCGTCCTCGGCCTCCTACTTCCTCGCCGCGGGCCTGCTGGGCGGAGGGCCGCTTCGCGTCGAGGGTGTGGGCCGTGGCGCGCTGCAGGGCGACGTGCGCTTCACCGAGGTGATCGAGGCCATGGGGGGGCGGGTCGTCTTCGGCGAAGGCTGGATCGAGGTCTCGGGCCGGCCGCCGCTCAAGCCCCTGGACGCGGACCTCAACACGATTCCCGACGCGGCGATGACCGCGGCGGTGCTGGCACTCTTCGCCACCGGGCCGTCGCGCATCCGCAACATCGCGAGCTGGCGCGTGAAGGAGACCGACCGCCTCTCCGCCATGGCGACGGAGCTTCGCAAGCTCGGCGCCCGGGTGGAGGAGGGCAGCGATTACATTGCCATCGAGCCGCCGCCCGGCTTCGCCTCGCGGCCGCCGGGG
>PQAI01000123.1 GCA_003105245.1 Betaproteobacteria bacterium
TCGCTCTTCGCGCCGCTCTTCGGCTTCCGGCCGCCGGAGGGCTGAGTCGACCGCTGGCGCGCCGGCCCGAGGCACGGGAAGTGGCGCCCCGAAGACGAATCGAACGTCCGACCTGCCCCTTAGGAGGGGGCTGCTCTATCCACTGAGCTACCGGGGCGCTGCGGGCGCGATTATCTCACGCCGTGCGCGCCCGACCCACCGGCGTCATTGCGCCGCGCGCCGCAATGCCTTAAGAATCGCCGCTTCTTCACGCCACGCGAAAGCCACGGAGACGACGCGATGCCCACGACCACCACCTGGGAGGGAGGAACCGAGCACTGGACGACGAAGGGCGGCGTCCGGCTATTCCTCTGGAACAAGAAACCCGCGCCCGGAACGGCCCCCGCCGGCACGATCCTCTTCGTGCACGGCTCGTCGATGGCCTCGCAGCCCACCTTCGACCTCTGGGTGCCCGGCCGCCCCGACTCCTCGGTGATGGACTGGTTCGCCGCCCGCGGCTTCGACACCTGGTGCATGGACAACGAGGGGTACGGCCGGTCCGACAAGAAGCGCCCGATAAACTGCGACATCGCCAACGGCGCCGACGACCTCGCCGCGGGCTCCGAGTACATCCTGAAGGCCACGGGCGCGGGGAACCTGCTCGTCTATGGCATCTCCTCGGGCGCGCTCAAGGCCGCGCTCTTCGCCGAGCGCCATCCGGAGCGTGTCGCCCGCCTGGCGCTGGATGCCTTCGTCTGGACCGGCGAGGGCAGCCCCACCCTGGAGCAGCGCCGCAGGAAGCTGCCGGATTTCCAGGCGAAGAACCGCCGCCCCATCGACCGCGCCTTCGTGCGCAGCATCTTCGAGCGCGACCACCCCGGCACCGCCGACGAAGCCACCATCGAGGCCTTCGCGGATGCGATCCTCGCGCTCGACGACTCCGTGCCGACGGGCACCTACGTGGACATGTGCTCGAAGCTGCCGCTCGTCGACCCCGAGAGGATCGCGGTGCCGACGATCGTCATGCGCGGCGAGTACGACGGCATCGCCGGCTTCGACGACCTGGTCGGGTTCTGGAAGCGGCTACCCAACGCGGACAAGAGCTTCACCGTGATGGCGGGCATCTCCCACGCGAGCTTCCAGCAGAAGAACTACCGCATGGTCTACCACATCCTGCACGCCTTCTTCACCCAGCCCGCGCCCGCCTACCGGGCGTGACGGCACCGCCGGACGCCAACGACATCCCCCGAGAGGAGAACCCATGAAGAGATTCGTCCGTGCCGCGGCCGCGGTCGTCGCCACGACCCTCGCCCTCGCCGCGCAGGCCCAGGCCTGGCCCACGCGCGCCGTGAAGGTCATCGTGCCCTTCGCGCCTGGCGGGTTCACCGACGTCGTCGCGCGCATCCTGCAGACGCAGCTCTCCGCCGCCCTCGGACAGCCCGTCGTCATCGAGAACAAGCCGGGGGCGGGTTCCACCATCGGCACCGCCGAGGTCGCCAAGGCGAGGCCGGACGGCTACACGATCGCGATGGTCTCCACCACGCACGTGATCACGCCGTCCATCTACAAGCAGATGCCCTACGACGCCCTCAGGGACTTCACGCCGGTGATGAAGCTCGCGGAGGGACCCTACGTCCTCGTGGTCCATCCGAGCCTGCCCGCGCGCACCGTGAAGGAGCTGGTCGAGCTCGCGAAGGCGGAGCCCGGGAAGATCGACTACGCCTCCTCGGGCAACGGCAGCAGCCAGCATCTCGTCGGCGCGCTCTTCGGGCAGATGGCGGGCGTGAAGCTCAACCACGTTCCCTACAAGGGCAGCGGCCAGGCCATGCAGGACCTCGTGGGCGGCCAGGTGAAGGTGAGCTTCGTGGGCGGGCCGAACGCGGTGCCCTACCTCGCGAACGGCAAGTTGCGCGCGCTGGGCGTGACCACCTCGAAGCGCTCCGCCGACCTTCCCGACATCCCGACCATCGACGAGGCCGGCGTGGCGGGCTACGACGCCACCCTCTGGCTGGGGCTGCTCGCCCCGCCGGGAACGCCGGCGGAGGTGGTCGCGAAGCTGCGCGAGGGCGTCACGAAGGCGCTTTCCACGCCGGAGGCTCGCAAGCTGGTCAATTCCGCGGGCGTGGACGTGGCCCTTTCGTCGCCGGAGGAGTTCGCGACGCTGATGAAGAGCGAGATGGAGCGCTGGGGAAAGGTGGTACGCGAGACGGGCGCGACGGTGAACTGAGCGCCGGGGCGCCTCAGTTGCAGGTAACGGGGGGCACTCGCCGCAGGACGAGAGACGGGCCTTCGCGCAGCTTCTCGGCGAAGTGGATGTTGCGGCGGACGGCGTCCATGTAGAGGTTCTYGCCGCCGAAGTGCTCGCGCGCGAACTGCCAGGCGCCGCCGAGATCCTGGTCCAGTCGCCGCGAGGCCGACACGTAGAACCCGGGCGTCTTGCGGATGAGGTCCTCTGCCGAGGCGAACAGCGTCACCTCCCCCGCGCCGGTCATTCGCCTCGCGATGCCGCCGTCGACGAATTCCGGGTAGAGCCGGTCGCGGCACTTCTCGAGGTAACAGCGGTCCGACATCTGCGCGATGATGTCCGCGGACCCGAGGAGGCTGCCCAGCAGGCGGAAGGCCGGATCCGGCAGGCGGATGTCGGCCACGGCGCGCTCGTAGCCGGTGAAGTGGAGGATGGGCGCGGCCACCGCGACGAACTCGCCCATGCCGATCGTCGGCAGGTACTCGCGCAGCACGCGTCCGCCGCGCGTGACGTGCGTGCGCGTGTACTCGGCGCCGCGACGGTGCCGGTGGTCGCCGCGGCGACGAAGGTAGCCGATGTCGTGGAACAGCGCGCAGACGACGCCGAGCTGGAACAGGCGCTCGCCCAGGGCGGGCGAATCGCCGCGCGAACGCTCGTAGCCGTCGAGGAGGCGCGCCATCGCGAGCGAGACCTCCAGGACGTGCTGCAGGTCGTGGTAGGCCGTGTCGCACTTCTCGTAGCCGGGGTGGTCTCCGCAATAGAAAGACGAGACGTCGGCATAGGCCTGGAGGAAGACCGGGCTGGGCGCGTCGGGGTAGAGGCTGCGGTGGATGCGGCCGACTTCGAGCCTGACGCAGACCGGGTCCGTCGTGTTGATCCGGTTGCTCACGTCGAACTCGTTGCGGCGGTGTGTCATCGTGCGCTCCCCAGGTCTGCAAGTTCTTGTTTTTTCTCGGTCCAGCGGCCCGCTATCACAACATTTTGCGACCAATCCGGGGCTGCCGCAAGGCCGGCTTGCGCCCTGTCAAGACTAGCCAATCGCGAGGCATGGGAGTAAGGTTTGAGCCACATCTTCGGAGGAAAAAGACCCATGGCGACCATCGCGGAGAATGCCGAAGAGATCAAGCGGCGCATCGGCGAGCTGAACCTCGAGCACCGTGACCTCGACCGCGCAATCGAAGCCCTCGAACTCAATCCCCTCCACGACGAACTGCAGCTCAAGAGACTCAAGAAGCGAAAACTGATGCTCAAGGACCAGATCTTCATGCTGCAGCGGCAGCTGGTCCCCGACATTCCCGCCTGACCCGCACCCCCCGGCTCCCCGCCGGGCGCGGCCGAAACTGAACTTCCGGCACGCGAGCGGGGTCCTTTCACGGTTCGGTCCCGCGCCTACGGAGGCTGGTGAAAAGCCCCCGGAAGGCCCGATAATCGCCGTTTTCCGGCTCCACGCCATGAAGACCACAAACATCGTCGGCGCCGTCGTGCTTCTCGCGGCCGTCGGCTCGCTCTCCTACCTCGCCGGGACGCGGAACGCGCCCCCCGCGCAGCCCTCGGCCGCGCCGGGATCCGCGCCCGCCAAGGGCCCCGCCGGCGGCCCTCCCGCCGGCATCATCATCGAGGCCCGGGCCCCCCAGGTCGTGAAGCTGCCGCAGTCGATCACGACGGTGGGAAGCCTTCGCTCCGACGAGGCGGTGATCGTCCGCCCGGAGATCGCCGGGCGGGTGGTGGAGATCGCCTTCCGCGAAGGCCAGCGCGTCACCCGCGACCAGGTGCTCGTCCGGCTCGACGACTCGGTCCAGAAGGCCGACCTCGAGCGCGCGCGCGCCAACCTCACGCTCTCGAAGTCCAAGTACGAGCGGGCGCGCGACCTGCGCGCCCAGGGCTTCATCTCCGGGCAGGCCAAGGACGAGGCCGAGAACAACCTCAAGGTCGCGCAGGCCGACGTCGAGCTCGCGGCGGCGCGGCTGGCCAAGACCGAGGTGCGGGCGCCCTTCGGCGGCATCATCGGGCTGCGCTCCGTGAGCGTCGGCGACTACGTGAAGGAAGGCCAGGACATGGTGAACCTCGAGGAGATCGACCCCCTCAAGGTCGATTTCCGGGTCCCCGAGGTGTTCCTCTCCCAGGTGAAGGCCGGCCAGGTATTGCAGGTCACCATGGACGCCCTGCCCGACCGCACGTGGCCCGGGCAGGTCTACGCGATCAACCCCCTCGTGGACGCCAACGGCCGCGCCATCGCGATCCGCGCGCAGGTCGCCAACACCGACGGCAGGCTGCGGCCCGGGATGTTCGCGCGCGTGCGGCTGCTCACGAGCGAGGTGCGCGACTCCCTCATGATTTCCGAGGAATCGATCTTCCCCGTCGGCGACGACAAGTACGTGTACAAGGTGGTCGACGGCCGCGCGCAGCGCCAGAAGGTCGAGATCGGCCAGCGCCGCGACAGCAGGGTCGAGATCCTCGGCGGGCTCTCCGCCGCCGATACGATCGTGACGGCCGGCGTCGTGAAGCTTCGCGACGGCGCGCCGGTGAAGGTGGCCAATTCGCCGGAGCCCGCGCAGCCGGTGGGCAAGGCCGACCCGCAGGCGCCCCGCAAGGGCGATTCCTGAGGCGGGCGGCGCGATGAGGCTCCCGGAAATCTGCATCCAGCGCCCCGTCTTCGCGACGGTGCTGTCGGTGATCGTCTTCCTCGTCGGCCTCATCTCCTATTCCCGGCTCTCGGTGCGCGAGTACCCGCGCATCGACGAGCCCGTGGTCTCCGTCGAGACGGTCTACCAGGGCGCGAGCGCCGAAGTGGTGGAGTCGCAGATCACGAAGGTGCTGGAGGACTCGCTCGCGGGCATCGAGGGCGTGGAGGTGATGACCTCCTCCTCGCGCACGGAGCGATCGCAGATCACGGTGCGCTTCCGCCTCGCGCGCGACCCGGATTCCGCCGCCGCCGACGTGCGCGACAAGGTCTCGCGCGTGCGCGGGCGGCTGCCGGAGGCGGTCGACGAACCGGTGATCGCCAAGGTGGAGTCCGACTCCTTCCCCATCCTCTGGATCGCGGTGTCGGCGCCCGGGAAGAGCCAGCTCGAGGCTTCCGACTACGCCGCGCGCTACATCAGGCCGCGGCTCTCCACGCTGCCGGGCGCCGCCGACGTGCGGATCTTCGGCGAGCGGCGCACGTCGATGCGGATCTGGGTGGACCGCGCCAAGCTCGCGGCCTACCGCCTCACCGTGCAGGACGTCGAGGACGCCCTGCGCCGCCAGAACGTGGAGATCCCGGCCGGGCGCATCGAGAGCGAGAAGCGCGAGTTCTCGGTGCTCTCGCTCACCGACCTGCAGACGCCCCAGCAGTTCGAGGCGATCGTCGTCCGCGAGGTGAACGGCTACCCGGTGCGGGTGCGCGATCTCGGGCGCGTCGAGGTCGGCCCCCTCGACGAGCGCGTGATGACCCGCTTCATGGGCAACACCTCGGTCACGATGGGCGTGATCAAGCAGGCGGTGGCCAACCCGCTCGAGCTCTCGCAGGCCGTGCGCAAGGAGATCGTCGAGATCAACAAGACGCTCGACGGCATGAAGCTCGAGGTCATGTACGACTCGTCGGTCTTCATCGACCAGTCGATCAAGGCGGTGTTCAAGACGATCGCCGAGGCGATCCTGCTGGTGGCGGTGGTGATCTTCGTCTTCCTGCGCAACGTCCGCGCGACGATCATCCCCCTGGTGACGATTCCCGTCTCGCTGGTGGGCGCATTCGCGTTCATGTACGCGTTCGGCTTCAGCGTGAACACGCTGACGCTTCTCGCCATGGTGCTCGCGATCGGCCTGGTGGTGGACGACTCGATCGTCGTGCTCGAGAACATCTACCGCAACCTCGAGAACGGCATGTCGCGCCTGGACGCGGCGATCGCAGGCTCCAAGGAGATCGCCTTCGCGGTGGTGGCGATGACGCTCACGCTCGCCGCGGTGTACGCGCCGCTCGCCTTCGCCACCGGGCGCACGGGGCGGCTCTTCATCGAGTTCGCCCTCGCCCTCTCGGGCGCGGTGCTGGTCTCGGGCTTCGTGGCCCTCACGCTCTCGCCGATGATGTGCTCGAAGCTGCTGCGCCACGACACCAGCCGGCACAGCGCGGTCTACAACGCGATCGAGGACTTCTTCCACCGCCTCACGGCCCATTACCGCCGCGTGCTCGGATGGGCCCTGCACCACCGCGTGTACGTCGTCGCGGCCGCGGTGCTCGTGGCGGTGGCGAGCTACTTCCTGTTCACCGGCCTGCGCTCCGAGCTCGCGCCCACGGAGGACCGCGGCGTGGTCTTCAGCTTCGTCACGGCCCAGGAGGGCTCCACCGCGCGCTACACGGCCGACAACATCCGGCCGGTCGAGGAGATCTACCGCACCATCCCCGAGATGCAGCGCTTCAACTCGATGGCGGGCTGGCCCACGGTGGCCGACGGGCTGGCGATCCTGCGCCTCAAGCCCTGGGAGGAGCGCACGCGCAGGCAGCAGGAGATCACCCAGGAGCTGGCGCCGAAGCTCGCGCAGATCCCGGGCGTGCGCGCGTTCCCCACGAACCCGCCCTCGCTCGGGCAGTCGCCGCGCAACCGGCCCGTGGAATTCGTGATCATGAGCTCGGCCCCCTACGAGCAGCTCGCGATCCTGGTCGAGCGATTCATCGCCGAGGCCTCGAAGAACCCCGGGCTCGTGAACCTGGACTCCGACCTGCGCCTGGACAAGCCCGAGCTCAAGGTGAGCATGAACCGCGACAAGATCGTGGACGTGGGCGCCTCGGTGGAGGCCGTGGGCCGCACGCTCGAGAGCATGCTCGGGGGCCGCCAGGTCACGCGCTTCAAGCGCGACGGCGAGCAGTACGACGTCATGGTCCAGGTGGCCGACGCCGATCGGCGCACGCCCGGGGACATCTCGGACATCTACGTGCGCGGCAAGGGCAACGAGATGATCCAGCTCTCGAACCTGGTGAACGTGCGCGAGAGCGTGGCTCCGAAGAGCCTCAACCACTTCAACCGCATCCGGGCGGTGACCATCACCGCCACCCTCGCCCCCGGCTACTCGCTGGGCCAGGCGCTCGCGTCGATGAACGAGACGGCCCGAAAGGTGCTGCCGCCCACCGCGCAGACGGACCTCAACGGCCAGTCGCGCGAGTTCCGCGACTCCTCCTCGGACATCTACTTCGTGTTCGTGCTGGCGCTCGCCTTCATCTACCTGGTGCTGGCGGCCCAGTTCGAGAGCTTCATCGACCCCTTCATCATCATGCTCACCGTACCCCTGTCCATGACGGGCGCGCTCCTCGCCCTGAAGCTCACGGGCGGCACGCTCAACGTCTACAGCCAGATCGGCCTCATCACGCTGGTTGGCCTCATCACCAAGCACGGCATCCTGATCGTGGAGTTCGCCAACCAGATGCAGGCCAGGGGCAAGGGCGTGATGGAGGCGGTCGAGGAGGCGGCGGTGCTGCGCCTTCGTCCCATCCTCATGACCACGGGCGCCATGGTGCTGGGCGCGGTGCCGCTGGCGCTCGCCGCGGGCGCGGGGTCGGAGTCGCGCCAGCAGATCGGCTGGGTGATCGTGGGCGGGCTGCTGCTGGGAACGGTCCTCACGCTCCTGGTCGTGCCCACCGCCTACACCCTGCTCGCGCGGCGCCACCAGTCCTTCGAGGAACGCCTCGAGGCGGACCGCGTCGAGAACGCGAAGTCCGGGCACCAGCCGGCCACCGCGGACTGACTCTCTCCTTGGCGGGAACGAAAAGGGCCGCTTCGCGCGGCCCTTTCTCTTGCTGCCCGCGTCGCGGCGGCGTTCAGCCCGGGCGCGTCCGGAAGCGGTGGTAGAGGTCGATCACCTTCGGCACGTAGTTCTGCGTCTCCACGTAGGGCGGGACGCGGTTGCCGGCGCGGATCACCGCGTTCTCGCCCGCGTTGTAGCCCGCCAGCGCCAGGCGCATGTCGCCGTTGAACATGGCCAGCAGGTCCCGCAGGTAGCGCACGCCACCGTGGATGTTCTCTACCGGGTCGAAGATGTTGCGCACGCCGTAGCGGCGGGCGGTGTCCGGCATGAGTTGCATGAGGCCCGAGGCCCCCTTGCGGGAAAGCGCGTTGGGATTGAAGGCGCTCTCGGCCGTGATGACGGCGTGCACGAGCGCCGGTTCGATGCCGTGCGACTTGGCCGCGACGTCGATGATGCCGCTGAAGCGGCGGATGTCGGCCTCGGAGGGCATCCAGGCCTGGCCCGAGCGCGGCGTTGCCGAGCCGGCCTCGCGGCGGATGAGCTTGTACCGCCTGTCGAGCCCCGGGATGTTCGTG
>PQAI01000124.1 GCA_003105245.1 Betaproteobacteria bacterium
CGAAGCCTTCGCGCTCCTGCGATTCGATTCCCAGGAGGGAGGCGAGGCGGTCCTCGGCGAGGGGGACACCCTCCCGGTCCAGGACCTCGAGGATCATCTCGCGGCTGGGCAGGGGGTGCTCGTACTTGGCGGCCTCGCGGTCCCGGTGGGGGTCCGCATGCCGCAGGGTCTTGGTTTTGCTAGACAAAAAAGGGTCATCCTTCTAAAATTACGGGCTTGGCTGGCTTCGGCCAGGCAAAGCCCAGATGGCGGAATTGGTAGACGCACCAGTTTCAGGTACTGGCGGGTAACACCGTGGAGGTTCGAGTCCTCTTCTGGGCACCAACACTGTGGGGCCGGGTCTTCCCGGCCCCATTTCTTTTTGTACCCTCATCCCCAGCCCTTCTCCCAAGGGAGAAGGGAGCGCTTTTCTCCCCTCTCCCTTGGGAGAGGGGTCGGGGGTGAGGGTCGCCTCTACGCAAACGGATGCTGGAGGACGATCGTCTCTTCGCGGTCGGGACCCGTGGAGATGAGGACCACCGGCGCGCCGGCGAGCTGCTCCAGGCGCTTCAGGTATTTCCGGGCGTTGACGGGGAGCTGGTCGAAGGACTTGATGCCCACGGTGCTCTCCTTCCACCCCGGAAACTCCTCGTAGATGGGCTGGCAGATCGCCAGGGCCTCGGCGCCCACGGGCAGGATGTCGCGGTCCTCGCCGCGCACCTTGTAGCCCACCGCGAGCCGCACCACGTCCAGGCCGTCGAGCACGTCGAGCTTGGTGATGCACAGGCCCGACAGGCCGTTCAGCTGCACCGCGCGCCGCAGGGCCGCCGCGTCGAACCAGCCGCAGCGCCGCGGCCGCCCGGTGACGGAGCCGTACTCGTTGCCGCGCACGCGCAGGTGCTCGCCGACCTCGTCGTCGAGCTCCGTCGGGAAAGGGCCGCCGCCCACGCGAGTGGCGTACGCCTTGGCCACCCCCAGGATGTAGTGCAGTTGCTGCGGGCCCACGCCCGCGCCCGCCGCCGCCTGCCCCGCCACGCAGTTCGACGAGGTGACGAACGGGTAGGTGCCGTGGTCGATGTCCAGGAGGGCCGCCTGCGCGCCCTCGAAGAGCAGGCTCTTGCCCGCCTTGATGAGCGCGTTGATCTCGCCGGAKACGTCGGCCACCATGGGCTTCAGCTTCTCGCCGAGCGCCAGCGTATCGTCCAGCGTCTTCTGGAAGTCCACCACSTCGGCCTTGAAGTAGTTCTTCAGCACGAAGTTGTGGTAGTCCAGCACCTCGCCMAGCTTGGCGGCGAAGCGCTCGCGGGCGTAGAGGTCCTGCACGCGGATGGCGCGGCGGGCCACCTTGTCCTCGTAGGCGGGGCCGATGCCGCGGCCGGTGGTGCCGATCTTGGCCTCGCCCTTGGCGCGCTCGCGCGCCGCGTCCAGCGCCACGTGGTGCGGCAGGATGAGGGGGCAGGCCTCCGAGATGCGCAGGCGCCCGACCACGTCCAGGCCCGCGGCCTCGAGCTCGCCGATCTCCTTCATGATCGCCTCGGGCGAGACGACCACGCCGTTGCCGACGAAGCACTTCTTGCCGGGGTGCATGATTCCCGAGGGGATGAGGCGCACGATCGTCTTCTTGCCGCCGATCACGAGCGTGTGGCCGGCGTTGTGGCCGCCCTGGAAGCGCACGACGCCTTCCACGTGGTCCGTGAGCCAGTCGACGATCTTGCCCTTGCCTTCGTCGCCCCACTGGGTGCCGATCACCACGACGTTCTTTGCCATTTCAGTTGCCTTTCAGCGGGACGACCGTCCAGCGGCCTCCCTTGGATTCCAGGATGCGGTCGCAGCCCAGCTCCGCGCGCGAGGCGCCGTGGCCGGGAAGGTCCGCGACGACGATCTCGCCCGCGGCGCGCAGGCGCGCCACCTCCTCGTCGAGGGCCTTGTCGGCCACGCACGGAGCGAGGATGGCGGGAGCGCGGCCCGTGGGTCCCACGAGCGCGGCGATGCGGCGAAGATCCATGGTGAAGCCGGTGGCGGGGCGGGCGCGCCCGAAGGAGCGTCCCACCTCGTCGTAGCGCCCTCCCCTCGCCAGCGCATCCGGCGAACCGGGCGCGAAGGCGGCGAAGACGACGCCGCTTTCGTAGTTGAAGCCGCCCAGCTCGGCGAGGTCGAAGCTCACCTCGAGCCCGGGCGTGGCCGATTCCTTGGCCAGGCGCGCAAGCTCGTCGAGGGCGAGCGCGATGTCGGGGTTCTTCGGCAGGCTCTTGCGCGCCTGCTCCAGGATCTCGGCGCCGCCATTGAGGCGCGTAAGCATCGCGATCGCCTCCGCGCGTTGCCCGCCCAGCAGGTCGTGCATGCCGAGCACCGCGGGCGCGTCCTTCTGCTGCACGGCGTGGAAGAGCGCCTCGGACTCCTCGGCGTTCATGTTGGCACCCGCCGTGAGCGCGCGGAAGATGGCGGGGTGGCCGATGTCCAGGAAGAGCTTCGCCAGGCCCGCACCCGARAGCGCGCGCACCATCAGCCGAACCACTTCGAGATCCGCCTCCAGCCCCGCGTGCCCGTAGAGCTCGGCGCCGATCTGGATGGGCTCGCGCGTGGTGGTCATGCCGGCGGGCAGCGTGTGCAGCACGCTTCCGCAGTAGGCCAGGCGCGTGACGCCCTCGCGATTGAGGAGGTGCGCGTCGATGCGCGCCACCTGCGGCGTGTGGTCCGCGCGAACGCCCAGCTGCCTTCCCGAGAGGCGGTCCGCCAGCCGGAAGGTGGCGAGGTCGAGGTCGCGTCCCGTGCCGGAAAGCAGCGACTCCGTGTATTCCAGCAGCGGCGGCTGCACCAGCTCGTAGCCGTGCGTGGCGAAGAGGTCCAGGATCGCGCGCCGAAGCCGCTCCACCGTCCKYGCCTCGGCCGGCAGGATGTCCTCGATGTGCTCCGGCAGGAGCCAGCGTCTCATGCTTTTCTCCCCTCTCCCCAGGGGTCCCCAACTTGTTGGGGCTGACCAATGGCAGAGGGGCCGGGGGTGAGGGTGCATTGCTCCCCTCTCCCGCTTGCGGGAGAGGGGTCGGGGGTGAGGGTGAGATCTTCGCAATCAATCCCCTCATCCCCCACCCTTCTCCCAAGGGAGAAGGGAGATTTCTGCTCCCCTCTCCCGCTTGCGGGAGAGGGGTCGGGGGTGAGGGCCATCGCGATCGCCTGCATCACTCCCTCGATGTTTCCCATCACGTCATTGTTCCAGAACCGGACGACGCGATATCCCCTGGCCTCGAGATACCTCGTTCTCTCCTCGTCGTACCCGGCACGCTCGGAATGCTGGCCGCCGTCGGCTTCGACGATTAGCGAGGCGGTCACGCACAGGAAGTCGACGACATAGGGACCGATGGGGACCTGCCGGCGGAACTTGGCGCCCGAGAGGCGGCGGTCGCGGAGGTAGTACCAGAGGCGGTTCTCGGCCTCCGTCGGCGCTCGGCGAAGCGAGCGGGCGAAGGCAGTGTGCTCGAGAGGGGAGCCGGGAAGGCGAGTGCGCATGGACGCACAACGCGCGGCGAGACGCTGCGTGGACAAGCGACCCTCACCCCCGACCCCTCTCCCGCAGGGAGAGGGGAGCAGAAATCTCCCTTCTCCCTTGGGAGAAGGGTTGGGGATGAGGGGATGGGTGTCGAAATCGCGACCCTCACCCCCGACCCCTCTCCCAAGGGAGAGGGGAGAGAAGATTTCGCCTCTCCCAAGGGAGAGGGGAGACGAGCGTGGGGCGAGGAGGCCGAGCCCCCCGTTCGCCCTCATCAATTGACGAACCACAGAAGCCCCAGCCCGACCAGCATGGAAGCCAGGCCCGCGAAGCGGATCTGCCCGTCGCGCATCTCGATGAGCGCCTTGAAGGTCTCCCGCCACAGCTTCGGCGCGACGAAAGGAAGGATGCCTTCGATCACGAGCATGAGCGCGAATCCCGCGAACAGGACTTCCGTCGCCACCCGCCAGCCCTACTTCCCCCGGCCCGGGCTCTTCAGGTACTTGAAGAAGTCCGAGTTGGGCTCGAGGACCATCACGTCGCTCTTGTTGCGAAGGCTGGCGCGGTAGGCCTCGAGGCTGCGGTAGAAGCTGTAGAACTCCGGGTTGCGGCCGTACGCCTCGGCGTAGATGCGCGCGGCCTGCGCGTCGCCCTCGCCCTTGATGCGCTGGGCGTCGCGGTAGGCCTCGGCCACTATGATCTGCTTCTGGCGGTCGGCGTCGGCCTTGATCTTCTCGCCCTCGGCGGAGCCGGTGGAACGCAGCTCGTTCGCCACGCGCTTGCGTTCCGACTCCATGCGGCGGTAGACGTCGGAGGAGATCTCCGGCACCAGGTCCACGCGCTTCAGGCGCACGTCCACGACCTCCACGCCGATGTTCTTCACGTCCTTGTCGACCTTGTCGGCCACGGTCTCCATGATCTTCTGGCGCTCGCCGGAGACCACGTCGTGCACCGTGCGCTTGGCGAACTCGGCGCGCAGCGCGTCGTTCACCGTCTGCGAGATGCGCGCCTCGGCCGCGACCGGGTCGCCGCGCACCGACACGTAGTACTGGCGCACGTCGATCACGCGCCACTTCACGAAGGAGTCCACGAGCACGTTCTTGTTCTCGCTCGTGAGGAAGCGCTCGGCGTCCTTGGAGTCGTAGGTCTGGATGCGCGTGTCGTACAGGCGCACGTTCTGCAGGATCGGCACCATGAAGTACAGGCCCGGCTGCGTCTCCATCGAGACGACCTCGCCCAGCTGGAACTTGATGGCGGCCTTGCGCTGGTCCACGGTGTACACGCTCATCGACAGGACGAGCAGCACCACGACGGCGACCATCAGGAAGGCGGCGGCGGATTTCTTCATCGTCGTCTCCTCCTAGCGCTCGCGGGACCGGAGCGCGTCGCGGCTGCGCGCGTCCTGGACGGGCGCGGGAGCGGCGGCGGGCTCGGCCGGGGTGGCCATGCGGGGAAGCGGCACGTCGGAGCCCTGCGCGGACACCGTCGGCTGCGAGGTCATCTGCATCAGCTTGTCGAGCGGCAGGTAGAGCAGGTTGCTGCCGCCCTTCTGGTCGACGATCACCTTGCTGGTGTTGGAGAGGATCTGCTGCATCGCCTCCAGGTACAGGCGCTCGCGCGTGACCTGCGGGGCCTTCTCGTACTCGG
>PQAI01000125.1 GCA_003105245.1 Betaproteobacteria bacterium
TTCACCCACGGGTACAGCAGGTGATTGAAGACGCGGTGCACGCCCAGGCGCCAGGGCGCGTAGGCGAGGATCAGGCGGTTCATCTCGCGGTACAGGGCGTTCCTCTGCGGGCCGTCGGGCACCGCGAGCGAGCGCCTGTAGAGGGCGTCGAACTGCGCCAGCCGGAAGCGCGCCTCGTTGGACTGTCCCGTGTTGGGCCCGTAGAAGAGCTGCAGGAAGTTCTGCGCGTCCGGGTAGTCCGCGATCCAGGCCGAGCCCGCCATCTGGAACTTGCCCACGCGCTTGTCGTTGAGCAGGTCCACGAACTGCACGGCGCTCGCCGAAAGGCGCACCCCCACCGCCGCCGCGCTCTTCACCCACAGCTCGGCGAGCTGGCGGTTGGACTGGCTGCCGGCGTTGTACTTGTAGTCGAGGGCGAGCGGCTTGCCCTCGGGAGTCTCGCGCCAGCCGTCGCCGTCGCGGTCGAGGTAGCCGAAGAGGTCCAGCAGCGCCTTGGCGCGCGCCGGGTCGTGGTCCTGCTGCGAGGCCCGGAAGCCCGCGTCGTAACCCACCACGCCGGGCGGCACGGCGCTCTGCGCCGGGATCGCCTGCCCCTTGCGCAGGATCGAGATCTCCTGGCCGCGGTCGTGCGCGAGGACGAGCGCGCGCCGCAGCGCCACCTTTTCCGGGCCGTATCCGCCGACCACCGGGTCCTCGAGGTTGAAGACGTCGTAGGTGACCTCGGGCTGCTCCTCGCGGAAGACCGCCACGTGCTGGCGCGCGAGGGCCGGGGCGAGGCGTCCGTTGGGCAGCACCTGCTCGATGAACTCCGCGGGCGTCTCGTCGAGGTAGTCGTGCTCGTGGTTGATCCAGGCGAGGAAGCGCGGCTGCTCCTCCTCGATGGGGTAGATCTCGACGCGGTCCAGCAGCGGCAGCCTGCGGCCGCTCAGCTCGTCGATCGCGCGCCGGTCCCACTCGTCGGCCGGGTCGGCCCAGCGCGGGTCGAGCTCGTAGCCGCGGTGGTTGGGATTCCTCTCCAGCACGATCTTGGAGCGGCGCACCCAGTCCTTCAGCACGAAGGGGCCGGTGCCCACCGGGTGGGCCATCGTGTCGTCGCCGTAGGCCTCGATCACCTCGCGCGCCACCGGCACCACGTTGGGCATGGCSAGCACGTAGAGGAAGTTGAAGTCGGGCTCGAGGAGCTTGAAGCTGATGGTGTAGCGGTCGCGCACCTCCAGGCCGGCGACCTTCGCGTCGTAGTCGAAGCGCCCCGTCTTCTTCGCCGCGTCCGCCACCTCGTCCAGGCCCGCGATCTTGTGCTCGAAGAGCCACTCGTAGGGGCTCGCGTAGCGCGGATCGCGGAAGCGCTTGACGGAGTACTCGATGTCCCTCGCCACCAGCTCGCGCTTCTGCCCCTTGAAGGCCGGGTCGTCGGCGAAGAGGATGCCGGGCCGCAGGCGGAAGGTGTAGCGGGTGCCGCCCTCCTCGGGCTCGGGGATGGCCTCGGCGGTGAGCGGCACGAGGCGCACCGGGCGCGCGAGGTAGTCGTAGGTGAGCAGCGGCTCGAAGATGTTCTCGACGATCCCCACCGAGTAGCGGTCGAAGATGCGCTGGGGGTCGAATCCCGCCTCGGCCGTGCGCAGCGCCACCCGCAGGACCTTGCGCTCCACGGCCCCCGCGGCCGGGCCGGCGGCCAGGACGGCGCAGGCGAGGCAGGCGGCAAGGAGGGCGGCGGGACGCGGCAAGCGGGGCTCCTGGAGGCGGGCAAATCCGCGAATTATACGGGGTCGGGCACCGTGTCAGACACGGTGTCTGACACCGTGTTACCGAAGGTACCTGGCCCGCAGGTCGAGGTCGATGTCGACGTAGCGGTAGGTGTCGTGCAGGAAAGCGTGCTTGCGCCAGCCCAGCACCCAGGGCTGGATCATCTGGTCGCGCTTGCGGTGCACGAAGGACTTCCAGGGGGCGTAGACCGCCAGCAGCCGCACCATCTCGCCGTAGATGCGCGTGCGCTCCGGCCCGGGCGGCAGGGCCGCCGCCTGCTCGTAAAGGCGGTCGTAGGCCTCGAGCTGGAAGCAGCCGTCGTTGGAGGAGCCGCAGTTGGGCCCGTAGAGCAGCTGCAGTCCGTTCTCGGCGTCCGGGTAGTCGTAGCTCCAGGCGAGGTGCCAGTTGGAGAGCTTTCCCAGCTTGGACTTCTTGCGCAGGTCGGGCCACTTCTCGACCATCACCTCCACCCGGATGCCCACCGCCTCCAGGCTCTTCTTCATGAGCTGCGTGAAGATCCGGTCGAGCTGGGTGGGCGTCGTGGCATAGGTGAAGACGAGGGGGCGGCCGTCGGGCTGCTCGCGCCAACCGTCGCCGTCGCGGTCCACGTAGCCGAACATGTCGAGCAGGGCCTTGGCGCGCGGCGGGTCGTAGGACGGCCCCAGGCTGAAGGCCGGGTCGTGCCCCAGCACGCCGGGCGGCAGCGGCGAGCGCGCCTCGATGGCCGAGCCGTTCCTCACGAGGTAGATCTCCTCCTCCATGTTGTAGGCGAGGCCCACGGCGCGGCGCAGCGCGATGCGCTCGGGGGTGTAGCCGCCCCACACCGGGTCCTTCATGTTCCAGTACATGTAGGTGATGTCGACGTCGATGCCGGGCAGGTGCTTCACCCCCTTCCTCGCGAGCCAGGGCGCGGGCCGGTCGTGGGGAAGCGCCATGCTCTTGAACTCGTAGGGCAGGTTCACCCAGTCGAGCTCGCCGTTGAGGAAGGCGAGCCAGCGCGGCTGCGACTCCTCGATCACGTAGATTTCCACGCGGTCGAGCTGCGGGATGCGCTTGCCCTTCATCTCGGCGTAGAGGCGCTGGGAGACGGGGTCGTCGGCGGGAGGCTCGGCCTCGTAGTAGGTCTCGCGGAAGCCGGGGTTCCTCTCCAGCACGATCTTCGAGGAGCGCTTCCACTCCTTGAGCAGGAAGGGCCCGGTGCCCACGGGGTGCGCGCCGATGTCGGCGCCGTAGCGCTCCACCACCTCGCGGGCCTGCGCGCCGAGCGTGCCCACGGCGAGGATGTAGAGGAAGTTGTAGTCGGGCTTGGCGAGCCGGATGCGAAGCGTGTAGCGGTCGAGCGCCTCGATGCCGCGGATGGGCGCGTCGTAATCGAGCTTGCCCGCCCCCTTGGCGGCGGCCGCGGCCTCGTCGATGCCCTCGATGCGGCCCGTGACGAGCCAGGCGTTGGGCGAGCGCACGTTGGGGTCGATGAGGCGCTTGATCGTGTATTCGTAGTCCTTCGCCACCAGCTCGCGGCGCTTGCCGCCGAAGGCCGGGTCGTCGGCGAAGAAGATGCCCTTGCGCAGGCGCAGCGTGTAGACGCGACCGCCCTCGGCGATCTCCGGCATCGCCTCGGCGGTCTGGGGCTTGAGCTTGTAGGGCCGGGCCAGCATGTCGTAGGTGAGCGGCGGCTCGAAGATCTCGTCGATCACCGTGTTGGAGTAGGTGTCGGAGGCGAAGGCCGGGTCGAAGTTCGTCTCCGCGATGACGAAGGGCACGCGAAGCACCTTCTGCGGCGCCTGCGCGAGGGCGGGCGCGGCCGGCGCGAGCGCGGCGAGGACCGCGGCCAGGCGGATGAGGAGCGTACGGACGGTCATCGGGCTAGCGCGCCGCGGAGGCGAGCACGGGAAGGTCGATGTCGATGTACTTCCAGAAGCCGCGCATCACGGGGTGGCGGCGGAAGCCGATGGTCCAGGGCTGCGAGAGGTCCGTGTAGATGCGGTGCACGCCCAGGCGCCAGGGCGCGTAGACGAGGAAGAGCCGGTTCATCTCGCGGTAGATGGCGTTTCGCTCGGGGCCGTCGGGCAGGCGCTTGGCCTCGACGTAGAGGCGGTTGAATTCCGGCCGGTCGAAGCGCGAGTGGTTGGCCTGGCCGCCATTGGGGCCGTAGAGCATCACGAAGAAGGCATCGGCGTCGGGAATGGCGGCGCTCCAGCCCAGGCCCCACATCTGGAGCTTGCCGGCCTTGGACTCCTTGAGCAGGTCCGGCCACTTGGCCTTCCTGAACGTCATCTGGATGCCGATGGCGTCCATGTTCTTCTTCCAGTTCTCGTCGAGCGGCTTCTGCTGAGCCGAGGGCGCGGAGGCGTACTCGATCGTGAAGGGCCTGCACTCGTCCTTCTCGTCCTTCCGGGGCAGGTCGCGCCAGCCGTCGCCGTTGCAGTCGAGGTAGCCGTACATGTCGAGCAGCGCCTTGGCCTTCGCGGGGTCGTACTCCGTGGCGGTGGAGCGGAAGTCCGGGTCGTAGCCCAGGGCGCCCGGGCCGATGGGGCCGTGGGCGACGATCGCCTGGTTCTTGCGCGCGATGCGGATCTCGGCGTCCACGTCCTGGCCCAGCACGATGGCGCGGCGGAGCGCGACCTTCTCCGGCTCGTAGCCGCCCACCACCGGGTCCTTCATCCCGAAGTAGGAATAGGTGATCTCCATGCCCGGCGTGCGCTCCATGCGCACGCCCCTCTTCCTCAGGTTGGGCGCGAGCTCGTTGTTGGGCGTGGCCACGTTGGCGAACTCGTTGGGCACGCGCTCGAGGAAGTCCGTCTCGTTGTTGAGGAAGGCGAGCC
>PQAI01000126.1 GCA_003105245.1 Betaproteobacteria bacterium
CCCGAGGACGCGATCGGCATCGTGGGCCGGAGCAAGATGCCCGACGTGAATTGCCCGTACCTCATCGCCACCGCGCTCGTGGACGGCGGGGTGTCTTTCGCCCACAGCCACTCGCACGAGCACATGGCCGACCCGCGCATCCGCGCCGTCATGGAACGCGTGACGGTGATCGGCGACCCGAAGCTCAACGATCCCGCCGCGCCGCGCGGCGGCATCGTGGACCTGGTGCTCAAGGACGGCCGGACGTTGAGCCGCCACACCCGCTTCCCCCCGGGGTCCAAGGAGAATCCGCTGGATACCGAGGCGGTGAACGCCAAGGCGCGCGACCTCATGGGCCCCGTCCTCGGCGCCGAGCGAACGGAGGCAGCCATCCGGCGGTTCAACGAGCTGGAGCGCGAGGACGACGTGGCCGAGCTCGTCCGCTCCGTGCTCGTGGCGCGCTGACGGCTTATTTCCTGGGAGATCGCAGGAAGTCGAAATCGACGCCCTGGTCGGCCTGCGTGACCGTGTCGAGGAAGAGCTTCAGGTAGCCGCGCTCGGCGGTCGGCGGCGTGACGGGGCGCGCCTCGCGGCGCCGCCGCAGCTCGGCGTCGTCCACGAGGAGCAGCAGGGATCGGTTCGCCACGTCCAGGCGGATGCGGTCGCCCGTCTGCACGTAGGCCAGCGGCCCGCCCAGCGCCGCCTCCGGCGTGACGTGCAGCACGATGGTGCCGGCGGCCGTGCCGCTCATGCGCCCGTCGGAGATGCGCACCATGTCCTTCACGCCCGCGCGCGCGAGCTTCCTCGGGATGGGGAGATAGCCCGCCTCGGGCATGCCGGGCGCGCCCTTCGGCCCGATGTTCTTGAGCACGAGGATGTCTTCGGCGGCCACGTCGAGGTCGTCGCGATCCAGGCGCTCGGCGAGGTCGGCCGCGTTCTCGAAGACGACGGCGCGGCCCTCGTGCTGCATGAGCCTCGCGTCGGCCGCCGACTGCTTGATGATCGCCCCGCCCGGCGCGAGGTTGCCGCGCAGCACCGCGATCCCGCCTTGCGCGAAGATCGGCTTCGCCAGGGGGCGGATCACTTCCTGCGGGAAGCCGGGGCCGGAGGCCTCGATCTCCTCGCCCAGCGTGCGGCCGGTGACCGTCATCGCGTCGAGGTGCAGCAGGGGCTTCAGCTCGCGCAGCAGCGCCGGCACGCCGCCGGCGTGGTGGAAGTCCTCCATGTACCACTGGCCCGAGGGCTTGAGGTCCACGAGAACGGGCGTCTCGCGGCCCAGCTCGTCCAGGCGCGCGAGGTCCACCGGCAGCCCCAGGCGCCCCGCGATGGCGGTGAGGTGCACGATGCCGTTGGTGGAGCCGCCGATGGCGAGGAGTACCCGCAGCGCGTTCTCCACCGACTTCGCGGTGATGATCCGGTCGGGCGCGAGCTTCGCCTTCGCGAGCGCCACGGCGGTCGCCCCGGAGCGCTCGGCCACGCGGATCCGGTCCGCCGTCACCGCCGGCGGCGAGGCGCTGCCCGGCAGCGCCATGCCCAGCGCCTCCGCGACGCAGGCCATGGTGCTCGCGGTGCCCATCACCGAGCAGGTGCCCACGCTCGCGACCAGCTGGTCGTTCACGCGCCCGATCTCGTCGGCGTCGATCTCCTCGGCCCGGTAGCGGCCCCAGTAGCGGCGACAGTCGGTGCAGGCGCCCACGCGCGTGCCGTCGTGCGACCCGGTGAGCATCGAGCCGGTGACGAGCTGGATGGCGGGCACGTTGGCGCTCGCCGCGCCCATGAGCTGCGCGGGCACCGTCTTGTCGCATCCCCCGACGAGCACGACCGCGTCCATGGGCTGGGCGCGGATCATCTCCTCGGTGTCCATCGACATGAGGTTGCGCAGGAACATGCTCGTCGGGTGCGCGAAGCTCTCGTGGATCGAGATGGTCGGGAACTCGACGGGCAGCCCGCCGGAGAGCATCACCCCGCGCCGCACGGCCTCGAGCAGCTGCGGCGCGTTGCCGTGGCAGGGGTTGAAGCCGCTGCCGGTGGCGGCGATGCCGATCACGGGGCGCGAGAGSGCGTCGTCGGTGTAGCCCGCGCCCTTGATGAAGGCCTTCCTCAGGAAGAGGGAGAAGCCCGCGTCGCCRTAGCTGGTGAGGCCCTTCGACAGGCCGSTSGCGGGCGGCGCGCCCTTGCCCTTCTTGTCGGATTCGCCCATCACCGCCCCCGGAACACGGGCTTGCGCTTCTGCATGAACGCCGTGCGGCCCTCGGCGTAGTCCTCGCTCTCGAAGCAGTCGAGGATGAGGCTGCGGCACAGGTCCATGTCGATGTCCGCGTCGGCCTTGAGCACCTCGCGGATGATGCGCTTGCCGGCCTTGATGGTGAGCGGCGCGCCCGTGGCGATCATCTGCACGTACTCGGCCACCAGGGCCTCGAGCCCCTCCGGCGGCACGACGCGGTTCACCAGCCCGATGGCGAGCGCCTCCGCGGCGTCCAGGCGCCGCGCGGTGAAGAAGATGTCCTTCGCTCGCCCCGGTCCTACCAGGTCGACGAGGTTCTTCATCGCCGAGAAGCGGTAACCCAGCCCGAGGCGCGTGGCCGGGACGGCGAACACGGAGTCGGAGGTCGCCAGCCGGATGTCGCAGCTGATCGAGACGTTCACGCCGCCGCCGATGCAGTAGCCGCGGATGGCCGCCACCGTGGGCTTGGCGAAGTCGTGGATGCCCATGAGCGCGGCCTCGGCCATCTGCTCGTAGCGCTTCACGGCCTCCTTGGCGGCGCGGTGGTCCTCGAACTGCGAGATGTCGGCGCCGGAGACGAAGGACTTCGTGCCCTCGCCCGAGAACACGACGAGGCGCACGGCGTCGTCSWYCTCSGCCTGCGCGAGGAGCGGCGGSAYGGCCTCCCACATGTCCACGGAGAGCGCGTTGTGCTTCGCGGGGTTGTTGAAGCGGATGTGCAGGGCGGCCCCGTCGAGCCACGTCTTCACGCGCTCGGTGGGGGAGAGGTAGGCGGCGGGCGCGTCGTTCATCAGAAGACTCCGGTGGATTTCATGCGGGCGAGGTCCTCCGGGCCGTAGCCGGCCTCGGCGAGGATCTCCTCGGTGTGCTCGCCGCGCAGCGGGGCGGCGCGAACGATGTTGGAAGGCGTGCGGGCGAGGGTGACCGGCTGGCCCATGAGCGTCTGCTCGCCAAGCCGCGGGGAGACCACCTTGCGCAGCATTCCCAGGTGCCGCACCTGCGGCTCCTCGAAGGTCTCGCGGATGTCGTTGATCCGGCCGCAGGCGACCCCCGCCTCGTTGAGCCTTTCGATCCAGTGGTCGCTCGTCTCGCGTGCGAGCCGCTTCTCGATCTCGGCGTTCAGCCAGTCGCGGTTCACGCTGCGCGCGGCCTTCGTCTTCGAGCGCTCGTCGGCGATCCACTCCGGCGCGCCCATCGCCTCCGCGAAGCGCTCCCAGATCTTGCCGCCGAAGACGGCGATGTTGATGTGGCCGTCCTTCGTCGCGTAGACGCCGGTCGGGATGCTCGTGGGATGGAAGTTGCCCGCCTGCCCCGGCACCTCGTGGTCGATCGACCAGCGCGAGGTCTGGAAATCCATCATGTAGACCATCGATTCCAGGAGCGAGGTGTGCAGCCACTGGCCCTTGCCGGAGGCCTCGCGCTCGAGGAGGGCCACGGTGACGCCGTAGGCCGCGAAGATGCCTGCGCAAAGATCGGCGATGGGGATTCCCACCCGCACCGGCCCCTGGCCGGGGAGCCCCGTGACGGACATGAGCCCGCCCATGCCCTGCGCGATCTGGTCGAAGCCGGGGCGGTGGGCGTAGGGCCCGGTCTGGCCGAAGCCCGAGATGCTCGCGTAGACGAGCCTCGGGTTGACGGCCGAGAGCGCCTCGTAGTCGATGCCCAGGCGCGACTTCACGTCGGGGCGGAAGTTCTCGAGCAGCACGTCGGCCTTCTCGACGAGCTTCCTGAGCACCGCGATGCCCTCGGGCGCCTTGAGGTTGAGCGTGATCGAGCGCTTGTTGCGGTGGGTGTACTGGTAGTCGGAGCCGTCCTGGCCGCCCAGGGTGTCGTCGCCGCGCATGTGCTCGGGCATCTGCACCTGGATCACGTCGGCGCCCCAGTCGGCGAGCTGGCGCGCGGCCGTGGGGCCGGCGCGCACCTGGGTCAGGTCGATCACGCGGAAGCGCGCGAGCGCGGTGGAGGCGGGGAGGTGGGGCATGGCGGCCTCAGTCGGTGTCGTGGTGGCCCATCTGCTCGAGGTAGGCGTCGCGCGCGGGCCGCAGGTGCTCGCGGCACAGGGTCACGAGCCGCGCCCGGTCCTTCTTCTCGAGCGCGCCGATCATCTCCCAGTGCTCCTTGCGCGCCTGCTCGCGGTAGTCCGGCGAGGCGAGCGTGCCGAAGCGGATGGCGTGCGTCTGGCGCGCGTACTCGGCGATGGCGCGCTCGAGCACGTCGTTGTCCGTGAGGGAAAAGAACGCGCGGTGGAAGGCGAGGTTGGCCCGGAAGACCTCCCGCGGGTTCCTGCGCTCGACCGCCCTGTCGTGGGCGCGCTGCAGGTCGACCAGTCGCGCGAGCGCCCCGGCCTCCACGGGCAGCGGCATCCGGCGCGCGGCCTCGCCTTCGAGCAGCTCGCGAAGCGCGTACAGCTCCTTCACCTCGCGCGGCGTGAAGCTGCGCACCAGCGCGCCGACGTTCCTGCGCCGCTCGACGAGGCCCATGCGCTCCAGGGTCGCGAGCACCTCGCGCACCACGTGGCGCTTCAGCCCGAAGCGCTCCAGCAGCTCGTCCTCGGTGATGCGCTGCTTCGGGTTCAGCTTCGCGAGGACGATGTCCTCCTCGATCGCGGCGATCGCGAGGTCGGCCTCGGAGGCGTGCGGAGGGTCGCGGGGAACCATGGAGCCTGGATTATCAATAATATTATTGACAGTCAGTCTACGCCGGCCGCATAGTGCCGGACAAGCGGAATTAAGGATTTCCCATGCCCAAGCTGGACGAGACCGCCAGGGGCGTCTACCTCATCACGGTGACGCCGTTCCGGGACGACGGCAGCCTCGACCTCGAGAGCACCGACCGCCTCACCGACTTCTACCTGGAGAAGGGCGTCACCGGCTTCACCGTCCTGGGCGTGATGGGCGAGGCTCCCAAGCTCACCGCGGAGGAGTCGCGCGCCTACGTGAAGCGGGTGCTCGCGCGCGTGGCCGGGCGCGTTCCCGTGATCGTGGGCGTCTCCTCGCCGGGTTTCGCGGCSATGGGRGAGATSGCGAAGRGCGTGATGGAGCTSGGCGCSKCYGGCGTGATGGTGGGCCCSGGCGCRGCSGTGMGSACCGACGACCAGGCCGTGGCCTRSTACGAGATGGCGGCCGAGACGCTGGGCAAGGACGTGCCCTTCTGCGTGCAGGACCACCCGCTCGCCTACAACGGCGTGCAGCTGCCGGTGCCCGTGCTCACCCGCATCTTCAAGTCGATTCCCACGGCGGTGATGCTCAAGCACGAGGACTGGCCCGGCCCCGGCCTCGCGAAGCTCTCCGCCATGCGCGCGGCGAGCGAGCGCGGCGACATCCGCCGCATCTCCATCCTCGCGGGCAACGGCGGCGGGCTCTTCCTGCCGGAGGAGCTCTCGCGCGGCGCCGACGGCGCCATGACGGGCTTCAGCTACCCCGAGATGATGGTCGACGTGGTGGCCGCGCACGCCGCGGGCGAGGTCGAGCGCGCGCACGACCTCTTCGATGCCTACCTGCCGCTCGCGCGCTACGAGCAGCAGTCGGCGCTGGGGCTGGCGGTTCGCAAGTACCTGCTGCTCAAGCGCGGCGCCATCGCCTCGATGGCCATCCGCAAGCCCGGCCCGAAGCTCTCTCCGGCCGACATCGCGGACATCGACCGCCTCATCGCTCGCCAGGAAAAACGACTGAAGGAACTCCGCTGATGGCACTCGACCGGAAGATCATCGACACGCTCTCGCACGTCACCACCGCTACCCTCACCACGCTGCTCCTCAAGAAGGGGCTGCGCAACGTCTACATGCGCGGCACGCGCCCGCTGAACCCGGGCCAGCCGCGCCTGGTCGGGCCGGCCTTCACGCTGCGCTTCGTGCCGGCGCGCGAGGACCTCGCCACGCCCGAGTCGTGGTCCAAGCCCATCTCGACCCGCGGCGCCATCGAGGCCATGCCCGAGGGCTGCATCGCGGTGGCGGATGCCATGGGGGTGACCGACGCCGGCATCTTCGGCGACATCCTGTGTGCCCGCATGAAGAAGAAGGGCGTCGCCGGGCTCGTCACCGACGGGATGGTGCGCGACGTGGCCGGCGTGAAGGGCACGGGCCTTCCCGTGTGGTGCCAGGGCGGGGTGGCGCCGCCGTCGGTCGCCGGCCTCACCTTCGTGAACTGGGGCGAGCCCATCGCCTGCGGCGGCGTCGCCGTTTTCCCCGACGACGTCGTGGTGGTGGACGACGACGGCGCGGTGCTCATCCCGCAGGCGTTCGTCGACGAGATGGTTGCCACCGCCCCGGAACAGGAGCGACTCGAGGGATGGCTCATGTCCGAGGTGGAGAAGGGCGCGGCGCTCCCCGGCCTCTACCCGCCCAACGCCGAGAACAAGGCGCGCTACGAAGCCTGGAAATCCGGCAAGTCCTGACCCCGAACCCCCACCGGAGAAGAACATGAAGCTGCCCCGCCTCCTCGCCCTGGCCGCCTGCGCATTCCT
>PQAI01000127.1 GCA_003105245.1 Betaproteobacteria bacterium
CAGGTCCGTGCGCACGATCCCGTAGGCGGCGTAGAGGTGGAAGGCCGAGGTGATCACCGCCACGCCGGTGAGGAACGCGGCGAGCCAACCCTTGTAGCGGTTGAAGCTGCCTTCCTCCTCCTCGATGAACTCCTCGACCTTGTGGCGCTGCTCCTCGGAGAGCTTCGAGAGCTCGTCCTCGGGCAGGAGGTCGTCGTTGGGCGCTGCGGGCTGGTTCATGGCTCCTCCGGGCGCGCCCTGTGGCCGGGCGCTGCCGCCATTCTCCGCGAAAATCGAGCCGGGGTCAGGTTACTTTTCCCTTACGGCGCGGGAAAGGCGACCCGACCCCGGTCTGCTCGTCGCGAGCCTCGTCAGGCGCTCTCGTAGAGGCGCGTGAGGACGAACTCGCGGTGGCCGAGGGCCTCCGCGGCCGTGAGGCGGCCGTTGGCGGTGCGGAACATGCACTCGAGGAGCGCGTCGCCCGCCTGGTCCGGGGTCATTTCCTTGCGCAGCAGCCCCGAGACGTCCACGTCGATGTGCTCGCTCATCGTGCGCACCGTGCGCGGGTTGGCGCACAGCTTGATGACCGGCAGGATCGGGTTGCCGATGACGTTGCCCTGGCCCGTGGGGAAGAAGTGCACCACGTAGCCCGCGGCCGCGACGAGGGTGACCATCTCCGCCGCCGCCGAGGACGAGTCCATGAACCACAGGCCGGGGCCGGTGGGCGCCTCGGCCTTGTCGAGGACGCCGTCGATCATGCACTTGCGCCCGATCTTCTGGATGTTGCCCAGCGCCTTCTCCTCGATGGTGGTGAGGCCGCCCTCGATGTTGCCCTTGGTGGGCTGCGAGTCGGAAAGGTCGCTCGTCTTGTGGGCCTCGACCACCGCCTGGTAGCGGTCGAACATGAACTGGAACTTCTTCCTCACCTCGTCGGTGCGGCAGCGCGCGGCGACCAGGTGCTCGCCGCCGGTGAGCTCCGTGGTCTCGCCGAACACGAGCGTGGCGCCGTGCGGGTAGAGCTTGTCGAAGGCATTGCCCACGGTGGGGTTGGCCCCGCACCCGGAGGTGGTGTCCGACTCGCCGCACTTGGTGGAGACCCACAGGTCCTTCAGCGGGCGCTCCTCCCGGCGCAGCTCGCTCGCCCACTGCACGAACTCCTTGGCCTTCTTCGAGGCGCGCATGATCGTGTCGTGGTCGCCGTGCTGCTCGATGCCGAAGTACGCCACGGGCTTGCCGGTGGCGGCGATGCCGTCGGCCACCTTCTTCGCCCACCCCTCCTCGATGCAGATCACCACCACCGCCGCCACGTTCGGGTTGGCGCCGGTGCCGATGAGGGTGCGGAAGTGCAGGTCCAGGTCGGCGCCGAACTGCAGCCGCCCGTAGGGGTGCGGCAGCGCCATCGTGCCCTTGATGTTGTGCGCGACGGCCTCGGCCGCGGCGTTCGAGAGGTCGTCCACCGGCAGGATGATGACGTGGTTGCGCACGCCGATGCGGCCGTTCTCGCGCTTGTATCCCCAGAAAGTCGCTTTGCTCAGGTCCATTGGATTTCCTTTGTGCTTTACGCTGCGCTGCGGCAGGTCGGGAACGCCGATTTGCGCCGATGCCCCGCCGATCGCCGCCGATAATTCGTTGCGGAATCGTGCCTGTGAGATGCGCCTGGAATCACCATCCGATGCAGTGCCCCGTTACCAGACCATGATTCATCGGCGGCAATCGGCGGGGCATCGGCGGAAATCGGCGTTTCCAGAGCCTTTCGCCGGCATCACTCACCAGCGCTTGGTCTTGATGTTGTGGACGTGGGCGTGCTCGCCCAGCCCGATGGGGGCGACCACGCGGCCGATGTCCGTGCCGTACTTGATCACCGTGTCGCCCTTGGCGAGCGGCTTGATCGCCAGCTTGTGGCCGATGGGGATGTCGTTGGCGGCCTTGAAGGTGATCTCCTTGTCCTGGTCCATGATCCAGCCGGTGAGGGTGGCGCCGGACTTCACGCCCTCCACCACCACCACGCCGACGGAATCGTTCTCGTCGTGCACCACGAAGTGAATCATCGCTGCCTCCTCGCTTGCGGGAACGGGGATTCTCGGCCGCCGGCGCGGGGCAGGTCAACTAGATGAGTTGCATGTTATGCTCCCGGCCATGCCCTCCCCCTCCCGGCCGCCCGCCGCCCTGCCCCCGGACCGCCCCCTCTACGAGGAAGTGCGCGCCCACCTCACGGAAGGGATCGCCGAAGGACGCTGGAAGGCGGGGGAGGCGATCCCGTCCGAGGGCGAGCTCGCCGCGCACTTCGGCGTGGCCATCGGCACCATCCGCAAGGCGGTCGACAACCTGGTCGCGCAGGGGGCGCTGGTGCGCCGCCAGGGCAAGGGCACCTACGTCACCGCCCACGACGGGCGCCGGCTCATGTTCCACTTCTTCCACATCGTGGGCGCCGGCGGCTCGCGCGCCTATCCGGAGGTGCGCACCGTCTCCTTCGAACGCGGGCGCGCCGGCGCCGCGGAGGCCGCGGCCCTCGCGGTGCCGCGCGACGAGCGCGTGATCCGCATCAGGAACGTCCTGTCCCTGGACGGCCATCCCGTGGTGGTGGACGACCTCACGCTCCCTGCCGCGCTCTTCCCCGGCCTCACCGAGCGCATCTTCGCCGCGCGCGACAACACCATCTACCACCTCTTCCAGAGCCGCTACGGCATCAACGTGCTGCGCACCGACGAGAGGCTGCGCGCGGTGCTGGCCGCGGGCGCGCCGGCGGCGCTGCTSGGRGTGGCCGCGGGCAGCCCGCTCCTCGAGATCCGYCGCGTGGCGCTCACCTTCCGCGACCGCCCCGTGGAGCTTCGCGTCTCGCTCGTGGACACCGCYKCGCACGTCTACCACAACACCTTCGGCAAGGGCGAGAGCCTGTAGGGCCATGCAGACCGCGCTCCTCATCCTGCCCAACTTCGTGCTCATCCTCGTGGGGCTGGTGCTCGCGCGCGCCTTCGACTACGGRCGCGGGTTCTGGGAAGGGCTMGAGAAGCTCGTGTACTTCGTGCTCTTCCCGGCGCTGCTGCTCCGCTCCATCGCGGTCTCGACGCTGGATTTCGCGAGCCTGGGARTCGTGATCGCCTGCGCGTGGGGCGTGATGCTCCTGGGCATGGCGCTGGGGGCCCTCGCGCGGCCCCTCTTCCGCGTGGAGCCCGTGGTGGCGGCCTCCTGCTTCCAGTGCGCCTTCCGCTTCAACACCTACATCGGCCTCGCGGTGGCCGGCAGCGTCTACGGTTCGCCGGGCGTGGCGGTGGCGGCGATCATGTTCGGCACCGTGATCCCGCTCGCCAACTTCGGCGCCGTCGGAATGCTCGCGGCGCACGCGCGCACGAACTTCTGGCTGGAGCTCGCGAAGAACCCGCTGGTGGTCTCCACGCTCGCGGGCTTCGCCTGGAACCTCGCGCGGCTGCCCATGCCGGGCTTCCTCGACCAGACGCTCAACCTGCTGGGTTCCAGCGCGCTGCCCGCAGGGCTGCTCGCGGTGGGCGCGGCTCTGCGCATCGAGCACGGCCGCGCGAGTCCCGTGGCGCACGGCTGGTGGCTGGGCGTGAAGCTCGCGGCCATGCCGCTCGCGGCATTCGCCTGCGTCAAGCTGCTGGGCATCGCCCCCATCCCGGCCGGCGTGCTCGTGGTGTGGGCGGCGCTTCCCACGGCCTCCAGCGCCTACATCCTCGCTGTGCGAATGGGCGGCGACGGCCCGTCGGTGGCCACGCAGATCACGGTGGGGACGCTCGCCTCCATGGCCACGATCCCGCTCTGGGTGGCCGCCCTGGCCTGACGCCGG
>PQAI01000128.1 GCA_003105245.1 Betaproteobacteria bacterium
AATGGGGACCGGGCTAGCCCGGCGCTTTCAGCCCGGCTGCCTTGAAGGCATGGACAAGCGCGGCCGGCAGGAGTTTCGCGAGTTCGGGGCCGGAGCGCGCCTGCTCCCTCCCGCAACCCCCGCAGCGATAGACGGGGACGGTGACGTCGACCGCGAAGCCGGGCGTCTCCTTCCAGGCGAGCGCGGAGGACCAGGTGAGCGTCTCCGCGGCCGCGGCCGGCAGCACCGCGCCGCAGCCGCCGCAGGCGTACTTCTTGAAGAGGAGGCCCTTCTCCACCCCGGCGGGAATCTTGGCGATCTCGCCATCCACCATCGCGTTGAGGAGCCAGATGGGGACCTGCTGCCCCACGAAGTAGCGGTGGGGCGCGGCGCAGGAGAACACGGGGAAGCCGCGCAGCGTGACCCGCATCGGCGACTCGTCGCCGGCGATGTCGGGCAGCGTCCTCGAGGCCAGGGGACCTTCGCACAGCGGGCAGGGCTTGCCTTCTCCGATGTCCATGGCGTCCTCCTTGTTCGCGTACGGCGGGTAGGCCGAGTGTACGCCCGGCGCCATCGAAGGGTGATTGCGATTCGCGCTGCGCGCGCTCCATGGGAGAATCGGTCCATGGACCGCGCCACCTCGCCCCGCGACCGCCCCGTCGGCCTGCCCGGATTCTCCCCGGCCCTGCGCCCGGCGACCGTCGTCGCCGCGTTCGTCGCGCTCTACCTCTTCCTCGACTGGCTGAGCTTCGTCCACGCGATCAACGCCTTCGGCGTCACGCCCTGGAACCCGCAGCCCGCGCTCGCCGTCGCGCTCCTGGCCTTCGCCGGGCAGCGCGCGATCCCCGCGGTGCTGGCGGCCGTCGTCCTCTCCGAGATCGTCGTCCGCGGCGCCCCCGCGCCGGCCGTGGCCACCGCCTTCGCGGCCCTGGCCCTCACGCTCGGCTACGCCGCCACGGCGCAGTGGCTGGTGAGCCGCCACGGCCCGCGCCTGCCCATGGCCTCGCACGCGGACCTCGCGAGGCTGCTGGCGGGCATCGCCGGCGGGACGCTGCTCACCGGCGCGCTCTTCATCGGCTCGCTCATCGCCTCGGGATACGCCCCCGCCGGCCCCGCGCCCGAGGTGCTGCTGCAGTTCTGGATCGGCGACGGCGTGGGCCTGGTGGTGACGCTCCCCCTGATCCTGGTCCTCGTGGATCCCGCGCGCCGCGGCCAGCTTCGCGCCGCGCTGGCCCAGCGCGAGTCGCTCCTGCAGCTCGCGGTCACCGCGGCCGTGCTCTGGTTCGTGCTGAAGGGGCCGCCCTCCGAGCAGGTGAAGTACTTCTACCTCCTGTTCCTGCCGGTGGTCTGGATCGCCGCGCGCCAGGGGCTGGCCGGCGCGGCGGTGGCCATCGGGATCGTCCAGGCCGGCATCGCGATCGAGGTGCACGGCAGCGCCTACGAGAGCCTCACCGTGTTCGAGCTGCAGGCCGAGGTGATCGCGCTGGCCATCACCGGCCTCTTCCTCGGCATGACGGTCGACGAGCGCCAGCGCCTGGGCGAGGAGCTTCGCCGGTCGCTGCACCTCGCGGCCGCCGGCAGGATGGCCGCGGCACTCGCCCACGAGCTGAACCAGCCGCTCACGGCCCTCACGAGCTACGCCGCCTCCGCCCGCCGCCTGGCCTCGGCCCCGGAGCCGGCGCGCGAGCCGCTCGGGGGAGCGCTCGACAAGCTCGTGGCCGAGGCGCAGCGCGCGGCCCTCGTGGTGCGGCGCATGCGCGACTTCTTCCGCACCGGCGCGGTCGACCTGCGGCCGACGCGCTGCGAAGAGGTCGCGCGCGCCGTCGTCGACTCCGCCCGCGCCGAGGCGCAGGCGCAGGGCGTGGAGATCGTGCTCGATGCCGCGCCGGCGCCCGAGGTGCTGGCCGACGCCCTGCAGGTCGAGATCGTGCTGCGCAACCTCGTGGCCAACGCGGTGCAGGCGCTCGCCTCGACGCCGGCGCCGCGAACCGTGCGCGTGGAGATCGCCCACGACGGCGGGCCCTTCGTGGTCCTCACCGTGCGCGACAACGGCCCCGGCATCTCCGCCCAGGCGCGGGCGCGCCTCTTCGAGCCCTTCGCGACCACGCGCGCCAGCGGCATGGGCATGGGGCTCGCCATCGGGCGGGCCATCGTGGAGGCCCACGGCGGCCGGCTGTGGGCGGAGGAGGGGCCCGGCGGCTGCTTCCGCTTCACGCTCCCGGCAGGCGAGGCGGCCGATGACTGAGCCCGCCGCCGCGCTCACCGTGTTCGTCGTGGACGACGACGCGTCGGTGCGCGATTCGCTCGCGCTCCTCCTCAGCCTCAACGGCCACGCCACGGCCGTCTTCGCGAGCGCCGAGGACTTCCTCGCGGCCGCGCGCCCGGACTGGGCCGGCTGCGCCGTCGTCGACATCCGCATGCCCGGCATGGACGGCCTCGCGCTCCTCGGCGCGATGAAGGAGCGCGGCATCGCGCTGCCCGCCGTGATCGTCACCGCGCACGGCGACGTGGCTTCCGCGCGCGCCGCCTTCAAGGGCGACGCCGTCGACTTCCTGGAGAAGCCCTTCGAGGAGGCCGCCCTCCTCGCGGCGGTGGAGGCGTGCTTCGCGCGCGAGCGCCGGCGGCTTGCCTCCGGCCACGAGGAGCGGCGGCGCAACGCGAGCCTGGAGTCGCTCTCCGCGCGCGAGCGCGAGGTGCTGGACCTGCTGCTGCAGGGGCTGCACAACCGCGACGTGGCCGAGCGCTTCGGGATCAGCCCGCGCACCGTCGAGGTCCACAAGGCGCGCATCCTCGCCAAGCTCGGGGCGAAGAACGTGGTGGACCTCATCCGGCTCCTCAACCGGACCTGACCCGTACGGGACTTCCCGTACGGGGCGCCGCGAATTTTCCTCCGTCTCCCCGGCCGCTAACCTTCGTCCCAGGAGGAACGGACCGCCGGCGCATCCGCGCGCGGCGCCCGGCCGCGCCATGACCGCCCTGACCACGCTTCTCTATCCGGAACTCGCAGGCTTCGCTCCCGACGAGCGGGACCGCGCGCTCGAGCGCGCGCGTCGCCGCCCGCTCGACTGGGTGGAGCTCGCGGGGCTCGGGTTCGCCGTGGTGGGCGTGGCCCTCCTCACCCGCTACGGCGTCGACGGCCTCGCCCTCCTCGAGCGGCTGTCGGCGGCCACCGCCAACTTCGTCCTCGCCGTGCCGCTGCTCGCGGTGGCCGCGGGGCCCTTCCTGTGGCGCCGCACGCGCCGCGCCCTGCGCGAGGAGCTGGGCGGCGGCCGGATCGCGCCGTCGCGCCGCCCATGATCGCCACCCCCACCCTCATCCAGTCGATCGGCGCCGCGCTCTTCGCGATCGCGCTGGTGCACACCTTCTCGACCAAGTTCTTCGAGCGCCTGGCGCACCGCACGCCGGACCACGCCGGGATCTGGCACCTGCTGGGCGAGGTCGAGATCGTCTTCGGCGTCTGGGCCGGCGCCCTCATCCTCGCGATGATGCTGGTGGCGGGGCGCGATTCGGCCACCACCTACCTCGACTCGCGCGACTTCACCGAGCCGCTCTTCGTCTTCGCGATCATGGTGATCGCGGGCAGCCGGCCGATCCTGGAGCTCGCCAGCGCGAGCGTGCGCATCACGGCGGGCGCGCTGCCGTTGGCGGGCGCGCAGGCCATGTACTTCACGGTGCTCGCCTTCGTGCCGCTGCTGGGCTCCTTCATCACCGAGCCGGCGGCGATGACGCTCGCCGCCCTGATCCTTCGCGACCGCTTCTTCGCCTCGGGGCTGTCGAACCGGCTCATGTACGCGACCGTGGGCACGCTCTTCGTCAACATCTCCATCGGCGGCACGCTCACCTCGTTCGCCGCGCCCCCGGTCCTGATGGTGGCCTCGAAGTGGGGCTGGGACACGTCCTTCATGATGAGCACCTTCGGCTGGCGCGCGGGCCTCGCCGTCGTGATCAACGCGGCGATCGTCACCTGGATGTACCGCCGCGAGCTGGCCGCCCTCGAGGTGAAGCCCGAGCCCGCCCGCGTGGGGCTTCCCAAGCCCGTCCTGCTGCTGCACGCGGGGTTGATGGTGGCCGTCGTCATGTTCGCGCACCATCCGGCGCTCTTCCTCGGCCTGCTGCTGCTCTTCCTGGGCTTCGCGACGGCCTACCCGCAGTACCAGGACCGCATCATCCTGCGCGAGGGGCTGCTGGTGGCGTTCTTCCTCGCGGGGCTCGTGGTGCTGGGCGGCCAGCAGCGCTGGTGGCTGGAGCCGCTGCTGCGCGGGATGGACTCGGACGCCGTCTTCTACGGGGCGGCCGCGCTCACCGCGGTCACCGACAACGCGGCGCTCACCTACCTCGGCTCGCTGGTCGAGGGGCTGAGCGACGACTTCAAGTACTCGCTGGTCGCCGGCGCCGTGGCCGGAGGCGGGCTCACCGTGATCGCCAACGCGCCCAACCCGGCGGGCTTCGCGATCCTGCGCCGCAGCTTCCACGACGAGGCGATCCACCCCTGGGGACTCTTCACCGCGGCGCTCACGCCGACGCTGGTGGCGATCCTGTTCCTGAAGGTCCTGCGCTGACGGCGCCCGAGCGCCGCCGGGATGGAGGAGGAGAAGAAGAAATGAACGTCATCAACGACGTGCTGATGTGGCTGGAGTCGCTGCCCGCGGATTTCGCCTTCCTGCTGGCCATCCCGTTCGCCGTGGCGCTGGCGGGATGGCTCGTGGACCGGCCCAAGCGCGTGCGGCGCAGGCCACGCCCCGCCGCGGCCCCCAAGCCCCGCGCCCGCGACGCCCTGCACCCGGGCTGAGGACGCCCTAGGCGCCGGTGCCGCCGACGGTGAGGCCCTCGATGCGGATCGTGGGCTGGCCCACGCCCACCGGCACGCTCTGGCCTTCCTTGCCGCAGGTGCCGATGCCAGGATCGAGCGACATGTCGTTGCCGATCATGGACACGCGGGTGAGCGCGTCGGGACCATTGCCGATGAGGGTGGCCCCCTTCACGGGGTACTGCAGCTTCCCGCCCTCGATCCACCACGCCTCGGCGGCCGARAAGACGAACTTGCCGCTGGTGATGTCCACCTCGCCGCCACCGAAGTTGACGGCGTAGAGGCCGCGGTCGACCGAGGCGAGGATCTCCGCCGGGTCCTTGTCGCCGCCCAGCATGCAGGTGTTGGTCATGCGCGGCATCGGGATGTGSGCGTAGCTCTCGCGCCGGCCGTTGCCCGTGGCGGGCACGCGCATGAGGCGCGAGTTGAGGCGATCCTGCAGGTAGCCGCGCAGGATCCCGTCCTCGATGAGGACGTTGCGCGCCGTGGGCTCGCCCTCGTCGTCGATGGAGAGCGAGCCGCGGCGATCGGCGATCGTGCCGTCGTCGATCACGGTCACGCCCGGCGAGCCCACGCGCTCGCCGATCCGGTTGGCGAAGGCCGAGGTGCCCTTGCGGTTGAAGTCGCCCTCGAGCCCGTGGCCGATCGCCTCGTGCAGCAGGATCCCCGGCCAGCCCGGGCCCAGCACCACGGTCATGGGGCCCGCGGGCGCCGGACGCGCCTCCAGGTTCACGAGCGCCTGCTTCACGGCCATCCTCGCCATGTCGTCCAGGCGCTCGTCGGTGAAGTGGCCGTAGCCGAAGCGCCCGCCGCCGCCGCTGTAGCCCTGCTCGCGGCGGCCGTCCTGCTCGACGATCACGGTGAGGGAGAGGTTCACGAGGGGGCGCACGTCGGCCGCCCGCACGCCGTCGGCGCGCGCCACGAACACGACCTCGTACTCGCCCGAGAGCCGCCCGATCACCTGCTTCACGCGCGGGTCGGCGGCGCGGGCGCGCTTCTCCAGCCGCTCGAGCAGGCGCACCTTCTCCGCGTCGTCGAGCGCGGAGACCGGGTCGACGGGCGCATACAGGGGACGGGCCGAGCGGTGCGCCGCCGCGGGCGCCGAGGCGTCGCCCCCCTGGGAGGCGATGGCGCGCGTGACCGTGGCCGCCGCCTCCAGGCTCGCCGGGGAGATGTCGTCGGCGTAGGCGAACGCGGTCTTCTCGCCGGAGACCACGCGCACGCCCACGCCCTGGTCGATGGCGAAGCTGCCGCTCTTCACCTCGCCCTCCTCCAGCATCCAGCTCTCGGAGCGCGAGAGCTGGAAGTAGAGGTCGGCGTCGTCGGCGCGGTTGGCGCGCACGAGGGCGAAGACGCGCTCGAGCGCGGCCTCGTCGATGCCGTTGGGCGAAAGGAGCGAGGACTCGGCCAGCTGGAAGGAAGTTGGTTCGTTCTTCGTCATGGATTCCCGATCGTTCGGTGCCTCAGCGCCGGCAGGCTGCGCCGGATCTTGGCCTGGTAGGTGGGGTTCACGCCGGCGACCACAACCCCCGAGCCGCGCGGCAGGCGGTCGAGGACGACCCCCCAGGGATCCACGATCATGGTGTGGCCGTGGGTCTCGCGGCCGTTCACGTGGTAGCCGCCCTGGGCCGGCGCCACCACGTAGCACTGGTTCTCGATGGCGCGCGCGCGGATGAGCACGTCCCAGTGGGCCTTTCCCGTGGTCTCGGTGAAGGCCGAGGGCACGAAGATGAAGTCGACCTCGCCCATGGCGCGGTAGAGCTCCGGGAAGCGCAGGTCGTAGCACACCGAGATGCCCAGCTTGCCCCACGGGGAATCGACGGTGACCACGGCCGCGCCCGGCTCGATGGTGCGCTCCTCGCTGTACTTCTCCTGGCCCATGTCGAAGCCGAAGAGGTGGATCTTGTCGTAGCGGGCCACGCGCCTGCCGTCGCCGTCGTAGACGAGGCAGGCGTTCCTCACCTTGTCGGGCACCGTGGCCTCCAGCGGGACCGAGCCGCCCACGATCCACACCTTGTGGCGCTTCGCCTCGGCCGAGAGGAAGTCCTGGATGGGGCCTTCCCCGTCCTTCTCGCGCGCCTTCACCTTGTCGGTGTCCTTCATGCCCATGATGCAGAAGTACTCGGGCAGGCCGATGATCCTCGCCCCCGTGGCGGCCGCGAGCTCGATGAGGCGGGACGCCTCCTGGAGGTTCGCCTGCACGTTGGGCCCCGAGGCCATCTGGATGGCGGCCACGCGGAACATGCTCTGCGTGGTGAGCATCGTTTCGCGCAACGCCTCGGGCGTGGTCGAGTTTTTGGTGATGATCATCGGGAATTGGGGGCCGCGGCCGGAGCGGCCTTGGGCGGCTCCCGGGGCGGGATCGGCGCGCCAATGCGCGTCACGGAGGGATTATCCCATGACCCCGTGACCAGGTACTCGTAGGAAACCACCTGCCCGAGAGGGTTTTGCAGCAGCTTGGAGAGCACGAGCGTGGTGAGCCCCATCACGGGCGTGCCCAGGACCGTGGCGGCGATGGCCGCGCTCTCGCCGACCTCCGGGACCACCTTGATGGTGAGGTTCTGCGTCTCCAGGGGCAGCGACACCTCGCCCGCCATGCTCACCAGGGCCGAGGGGCCGGCCACCTGGAAGTCGTGCGTGAGGAGGATGCCGCGCGCGAGCTTCGCCTCCCCCGAGATGCGGTCGAAGGCGAAGCCCTCGCTGAACACGTCCCGGAAGTCGAGCGTCACGCGCCGCGGCAGCGACTGCAGCGACATGAGGCCCAGGAGCTTGCCCGCCCCGGGCTCGATCTTGGCGAACTGCCCCTTGGCCGCGTGCACGGCGAAGCGCCCGGAAAGGAGCCCGGCGTTGAACTCGTACGGGTAGCCCGGCCAGACGAGCTGGCCCTCGAGGCCCGCCTCGCCGCGGTTCACGAACTCGCCGAAGCCGAACTGGTCGAGGAGCGCGTGCAGGTTCGTCGTCTCCAGCTTGAGGTCGAGCTGGGTGAGCGGTCCGCTGGCGGTCCGGCGGAAGGCGCCGGTGGAAGCGAACTTCGCGTGCTTGTTGGCGATGTCGAGGCGGTCGATGCGCCAGTCGCGGCCGTCGGGGCGCGCGAGGAGCTCCAGGCGCCCCAGCCAGCGGCCGCGGAACTCGAAGCGCTCGGCCACGATGTCGAGGGCCATGAGGTCCTCCTGCTCGGCCGGCGGTGCCGGTTCCGGCCCCGCCGCCCCGGCGGCGGCCATGCCGATCGAGAAGCGCGCCAGCCGCGCGCGGATGGCGCCCTTGCCGCGCAGGTCGAAATCCACCTCGCCCGCCACCAGCGGGCTCGCGAGGCTGCCGCGCCACTGGCCCGGCGCGTGGCGCTCCAGGCGCGCGGCGAGCCGCGTGAAGTCGCGCCCGGTGAAGCGCAGCGTGCCGAAGTTCACGTCGAGGCCGCGAAGCTCCAGGGCGGCAGGCGCCTCCGGCGCCGGCGACGAGGGCGCGGAGAGCGCCTCGCGCCAGGCGTCGAGGTCGAAGCGCGCGATGTCGCCGTAGAGCCACAGGCCCTCGCGCACCGGCTCGGCGCCCACCGGGGAGCCGAACTTGAGCGCCGCATGCCACCGCGCCGGCCCGGCGCCGTTCTCCAGCCGGCCGATGCGGGCGTGCACCCCGCCGTCGAGCGCGGCCACCGTCTCCTCGTCGGGCGCCCCCAGCTTGCGGATGGTGACCGCGAGCGGGCGCGACTCGTCGGCGCGCTTGGCGAAGGGCTCCGGAAGCCCGATGGCGAGTCCTTGCAGGGCGGATTCCACGCGCAGCTCCGTCCCCTGGGCGCCCGTGACCACGCGCGCCTGCCACGGCGTCGACCCGGCCGTGCGCCGCGCGAATCCCTCGGGAATGAAGGCCCCCAGGGCCGCGGCGCCCAGCCGGCCGTCGAGCTGCGTGAGCACCGAGCCGTCCGGCTGCGTGGACAGGCGAAGGGTCGCAGGCTGGCCGAACATCGTGCCGGTGAGCTCGGGGGCGCGCACGGCCTTCTCGGTGAAGGCGAGCGTTCCGCGCAGCCCCGCCAGCACGAGGCTGCGACCGACGCTGGCGCTCGCGCCGGCGAAGGCGTACTCGCCCGCGAGGCGGAAGGGCTCGGTGCCCGCGAGCGGCCAGTTCAGGCGCAGCTTCAGCCGCGCCGGCCCCTCGACCGCCACCGTGCGCGTGAAGGCGCCGGGCCCGTCGACGAGCGGCGACTCGCGCAGGAAGCGCACGCTGTCGCCGCCCGTGGTGTCCATGTCGGCGTCGATCTGCAGCACCGGCGGGTGCTCCCCCAGGTCGGCGATGACGGCGCGCGCGCTCCTCGCGCGGCTGGCGTAGACCCAGGCCTCGCGCGCCGTGATCTCCATGCGCGCGTTCTCGAAGCGGATGGCGCCGCGCACGCGCTCGACCGCCGGCCAAGCGGGGTGGTACTGCAGGCGCCCGCCGTCGATGGAGGCCTCGACGGCGAAGCGCCCCTTCGAGCCGTCGCGGAACGGGAAGTGCCAAAGGTCGCCCTTCAGCTCGAAGCGCCCGTCGCTCACGTCGCCGCCCTGCACCGCCTTGTCCAGCCAGTCGCGGGTGACCGAGATCACGTTGGGCAGGTAGTTGGCCACCGCCGCGGCCTTGGCGCGCACGACGCGCCCGGAGAGGTCCACCTCGCCCGGCGACTTCTCGGCCGAGCCGGGAAGCGCGCGCCACAGGCCCGAGACCGTGACCTCGGCGTCGGCGTTGACCAGGCGCGCGTTCTCGATCGCCACCTCGAGGCCGGCGCCGGCGCGCTTCCAGGTGGCGCGCGCCTCGAGCTCGTCCAGCGCGAGCGGGGCGCGGAAGAGGCCCGAGTCGAAGGCGACGTTGCGCGAATCGAGGCGAAGCTTGCCGCCGCGCTCGTCGCCCTCGAGGGATCCCGTGAGGCCCGAGGCGCCCGGCCGGCCTTCGACCGCCGCCACGCCGAGGTCCTCGAAGCGGCCCTTGACGCGCCAGGCCGTGGCGGCGGCCGGACTTTCTCCCGTCCACAGGAGCGAGGCGTCGAGGAGGCGCCCGCGCGGCGCGAGGCGATTGGCTTCCGCCTTCGCCTCGCGCGGCACCGGCAGGTAGTCGAGGAGGGCCGCGGCGATCTTGAGGTCCACGCCGTTGGCGCGGATCTCCCCGCGCGGGGCCTGCCCGGCTTCGCGGGCCACCGACAGCGAGAAATCGGCCCCGCGTGCCGCCAGCCCCTCGCGCGCGCGGAACGCGAGGTCGCTCGCGCCGGCGGCGTAGCCGCCTTCCTGCGCCCGGTACCAGGCGCGCCCCGACAGGCTCTCGAGATCCAGGGGCAGCACGTCGGCGGCGAGCTGGGCGCGCACGTGGGCGAGGTTCACGTCGGCCGTCACCTCGCGCACCCGCCCCGGCTCGAAATCGATCCAGGCGCGCACTTGGCCGCGGGCCGTGCGCAGCGCCTCGGGCACCGGCACGTGCGCGCGCAGCCGCTCGAGGTCCGCCTGGAAGGCCTCCGCGTAGATCGTGCCGGCGGCCGTCCACGCCCGCCCGGCGCGCTCGAACCGGAGGTCCGCGCGCGCGGCGACGCGATCGGCGATGGCCGCGGGCGGCTGCGCCTCCACCGCGATGCGATGCCGCTCCCCTTCCTTGCGGATGGCGATCTCCACCTGGCGCAGCTCCACCTCCGGCGCGCCGGCCAGCTCGTCGCGCCAGTCGAGCGTGGCGTCGTGGATGGCGAAGCGCGGCTGGGCCAGCAGCCACGCCGTGAACGCGTCGTCCTCGCCGGCGGCGGGGCCGTTCAAGGGCTTGTCGGCCAGGTAGATGAGGCCGTCGACGCCGCGGTACAGGCGAAGCTGCGGGCTGAAGAAGTCGACGTCGCGGAAGCGCAGGTCCCCCGCCAGGAGCGACCACCAGGAGAGCGAGAGCTCGGCCCGCTCCAGCTCGAAGACGACCTTGCCCTGGCGGTCGGCCACCCGCACGCCGGTGAGGGCCAGGAGCGGCCGCAGCCCGTGCCAGCCCGCGTCCACGTCGTCCACGCTCACGGCCATGCCGGAGGCGCGCGAGACGGAGGCGGCGATCTCCTCCCGGTAGTCGTCGATCTGCGGGAAGACGACGTAGCGCAGCGCGAGCACCACGGCCAGGAAGACGACGAGCGCCGCGACGGCCAGGGCTGCCGCGACGCGCGCGACGGATCGGGTTAGGGCCTTGATGCTGTCCTCGGGAACGGTTGGGATGGCAGGCGCTGCCTGCCTCGGCGGTCGCGATGGCGCGCCGGGTTTCGCGGTATTGTAGCGGCTGGGGCCGCGGCCCCTTCCTGATGATCGACCGCACTTCCCCCGATTCGTTTCCGGCCGCCTTCGAGCGGACCCTGCGGCTCTCGCCCTTCGCGAGGCGGACGGCGGACGCGCGCCCGCAGCTGGCCGAGGCCCTGGCGGCGAGCCAGGCGGCCGCCCTCACCCGGGCGGACCTCGAGGCGGCCCTGGCGGCCGCGCCCCCCGGGGACACCGCCGCCCTGGGCCGGGCGATGCGCGAGCTTCGCGCCCGCGTCATGCTCACCCTCATCCACCGCGACCTCGCCGGGCTCGCGAGCCTGGACGAGGTGGTCTCGACGGTGACCGCGCTGGCGGAGGTGACCGTGGGCGCGGCCGTGGCGGCCGCCCACGCCGAGCTCGCCGCCGCGCACGGCGAGCCCGCGCGCGGCGAGCGGCTGCTCGTCGTAGGCATGGGCAAGCTGGGAGGCGGCGAGCTCAACGTCTCCTCGGACGTCGACCTCGTCTTCCTGCACGCCGCCGAAGGCGACACGGACGGCCCGCGCCCCCTGTCGCACCACGAGTTCTTCACCCGCGTGGGCCGGCGCGCCATCGCCCTCGTCTCGGAGACGACCGCCGACGGCTACGTCTTCCGGGTCGACATGCGCCTTCGCCCCTTCGGGGATTCCGGGCCGCTGGTGAGTTCCTTCGCGGCCCTGGAGAACTACTTCATCGGCCAGGCCCGGCCGTGGGAGCGCTACGCCTGGCTCAAGGGCCGCGTCCTCAACGGCCCCGGCGAGGAAGTGGCCGCCATCGTGCGTCCCTTCGTCTACCGCCGCTACCTCGACTACGGCCTGCTGGAGTCGCTGCGCGACCTGCACGGGCGCATCCAGGCCGAGGCCAACCGGCGCGGGCGCAGCGACGACATCAAGGTGGGCGCCGGCGGCATCCGCGAGTGCGAGTTCGCCGTGCAGCTCTTCCAGCTCGTGCGCGGCGGGCGCGACGCGGGCCTGCAGACGGCCTCCACGCGCGAGGCGCTGGCCGCCGTGGGCAACCGCGGGCTGCTGCCGCCGGAGCGCGTGGCCGCGCTGGGGCTCGCCTACGAGTTCCTGCGCCGAGTGGAGCACCGCCTGCAGTACTACGACGACCGCCAGACCCAGGCCCTGCCCGTCGAGGAAGGCCACCGCGCCGCCATCGCCGAGGCCATGGACTTTCCCGACTGGGAAGCCTTCGTGGCCGTGCTCGACCGGCACCGGGCCGCGGTGCAGGAGGCCTTCGGCTCCCTCTTCGAGCGGCGCACGCCGGGCGGGGCGAGCGCGCTGCTCGCGCGGCTCACGGACCCGCAGGCCACCCTGGACGCCGAGGGCCTGGAGGACGACCTGCGCGCCATCGGGCTCGCCGACCCGAAGCCGGTCGCCGAGCGCCTGGCGGCATTCGTGCGCTCGCGGCGCTACCACGCGCTCTCCGGCCCCAGCCGCACGCGGGTCGACCGCCTGCTGCCGGCCATCATGGAGGCGGCGGTGCGCGAGGACACCAGCGCCGAGACGGCCACCCGGCTCCTGGACCTCATCGAGGCCATCGACCGGCGCGAGTCCTACCTCGCGCTCCTCGACGAGTACCCGCAGGTGCTCGCGCGCGCCGCGCGGCTGGCCGCGAAGAGCCGCTGGGCGGCTCGGCTCCTCGCCCGCCACCCGATCCTGCTCGACGAGCTCACGCGCACGGCGGCGAGCTTCACCGCCACCGACTGGGCCGAGGAGCGGCGCCTGCTGGTGCGCGACTGCGCGGCCCACGGCGACGACACCGAGCGGCTCATGGACGAGCTGCGCCACTTCAAGCAGCGCCACGTGCTGCGCCTGGTGATCGCCGACATCGAGGGAGAGCTCACGGTGATGCCGCTCTCCGACGAGCTCTCGGCGCTGGCCGACCTGCTGCTCGACGTGGTGCTCGGCTTCGCCGGCCGTGCCGTGTTCGGAGGCGACGGGCTCTCGCCCCCGCCGGGCTTCGCGGTCGTGGGCTACGGCAAGCTCGGCGGCAAGGAGCTGGGCTACGGCTCGGACCTCGACATCGTCTTCCTCTACGACGAGTCCCGAAAAGACGTCGCGGAAAAACTCGCGCGCGTCGCGCAGCGCGTGAACACCTGGCTCACCAGCCACACCGCGGCGGGGGTGCTCTACGAGACCGACCTGCGGCTGCGGCCCGACGGCGCCGCGGGGCTCATGGTGAGCTCCTTCCCCGCCTTCCGCGACTACCAGGCGAAGCGCGCCTGGACCTGGGAGCACCAGGCCCTCACGCGCGCGCGCTGGTGCGCCGGCGACCGGGCGCTGGGCGAGAGATTCGAGCAGCTTCGCCGCGAGATCCTCGCCGCCCCGCGCGACAAGGAAAAGCTGCGCGGGGAAATCGTCGCCATGCGCGAGAAGATGCGCGCCGAGATGAAGGCCGACACGCGCGACCTGAAGCACGTGCCCGGCGGCGTCATCGACCTCGAGTTCGCCGTGCAGGCCCTGGTGCTCGCCGAGTCCGCGAGCCACCCGACGCTCATGGAGAACAAGGGCAACCACACGCTGCTCAACTGGGCCGGCGAGATGGGCCTCATCCCCATGCCCGCGGCGGTCGCCGCCGCCGACGCCTACCTCGCCCTGCGGGCGCGCACCCACGCCGCCAGCCTGAACGACGAGGAGCACGTCCTCCTCGCCGAGGGCGAGCTCGCCGCCGAGCGCGCCGCCGTCACCGCCCTCTGGCAGGCCGTCTTCAATTGAAAAGGGGTCAGGTTGCTTTGCACAAATCCTGTGCAAAGCAACCTGACCCCTTTTCCAGGCTACTGCCGCTCGAGGAGGTGATGCACCTGCATGCGGCCCTTGCCCTTGATCTCGACCTCGTGCGGGGCGTCGAACTTGAAGCGCGTGTGCAGGCGGCGGTAGGTGGTGAGGTCGACCTGGATGGAGCCGGAGAAGGCGTCGGCGGCCATGCGCGAGGCCACGTTCACCGTGTCGCCCCACATGTCGTAGATGAACTTCTTCTTGCCGATGACGCCGGCCACCACGGGGCCGGTGCCGATGCCGATGCGCAGCTCGATGTTCTCGCCGCTCCGCTGGCGGTACTCGTGCACGCGCTCGAGCATCTCGATGGCCATGTTGGCCACCGCGTCGGCGTAGTGGACCTGCGCGCCCGTCTCGACGCCGGCGGCGGCCATGTAGGCGTCGCCGATGGTCTTGATCTTCTCCACGCCGTACTTGTCGGCGATCTCGTCGAACATCGAGAAGACGTCGTTCAGGATCTTCACCGTCTCGACCGGCGAGAGCTCCTCGGTCATCTTGGTGAAGCCCACGATGTCGGCGAACATGACCGTCACGTCCGCGTGGCCCTGGGCGATGTTGGATTCCCCGTGCTTCAGGCGCTCGGCGATGGCGGGGGGCAGGACGTTGAGGAGGAGGCGCTCGCTCCGCTCCTTCTCCACCCGCAGCTCCTCGTGCTGGATGTCCACCTGGGCGCGCAGCTTCTGCTTCTCGCTCGCGAAGTACCACAGCAGCGAGTAGATCATGAGCGAGATGGCCGCGAAGTTGAGCACGAAGAACACGGCCACCGTCTGCATGTCGACCTTGGTCGAGATGCCCGAGAGCAGGAAGTCGAACACGCCCGCCATCACGGTCATGAAGAGCCACGCGAAGAACCACGGCAGCGACTGGCGCGTGCCCAGCACCGTCACCGCGCCCACCGGGGCGATGAGGCCCCAAAGGCTAACGCCCGAGGCGGTGACGAAGTTGCCGATCGACCACTGCATGGCGAAGGGCGTGAAGAGGATGAGCCCCAGCTGGATCATCGCGAAGAGCTGGAGCTTGCGGGTCTTCAGGTAGAAGGCGATGGTGCCGGCCGAGAGCGCCTGGAAGGCGAGCGTGATCGACACCGAGAACTGCTGCCCCATGCTCCAGTAGACCGACAGCCACAGGACCGAGGCGAGCACCATGAGCCCCGTGGTGAGCACGAGCATGTCGCCGGAGAGCTTCTCCTCGGGGCTGAGCGTGGGGCGGTCGAGCAGCGAGACGCGCTCCGGGGAATTCGGCGCMCCGGCCTTGGGGGCGGAAACGGGGTCCGTCGAGGAATCGAGCGGCATTCGCACGGGTCGGCGGCGTCGGGTGGCGGGAGACCGGGGGATTATGGCACACAACCCGTAAGGATTCGCCTCCGGCGCGGGCGTGACCGGCCTCCGGGGCGGGCGTCCCGCCGGGCTCCGCTCCCGCTTTGGTAGAATTGCAGGTTCCGCATCCGCAAACGTCAGGAATAGTCATGTCGATGGCCGACCGCGACGGCTTCATCTGGTACGACGGCAAGCTCGTGCCCTGGAGGGAAGCCACCACCCACGTCCTCACCCACTCCCTGCACTACGGGCTGGCGGTATTCGAGGGGGTACGCGCCTACAAGTCGGAGATCGGCACCGCCATCTTCCGGGTGAAGGAGCACACCGACCGCCTCTTCAACTCGGCCAAGATCTACATGATGGACATCCCGTACACGCGGGAGCAGCTGATCGAGGCCCAGCGCGAGGTGGTGCGCGCCAACAAGCTGGAGAGCTGCTACATCCGGCCGCTCGCCTTCTACGGCTCGGAGAAGATGGGCGTCTCCCCCGTGGGCGCCAAGGTGCACGTCTCGATCGCGGCCTGGCCCTGGGGGGCCTACCTCGGCGAGGAGGGCCTGAAGCGCGGCATCCGCGTGAAGACCTCCTCCTTCGCCCGCCACCACGTGAACGTCACCATGGCGCGGGCCAAGGTGGCCACCACCTACGCCAACTCCATCCTCGCCAACCTCGAGGCCACGCAGGACGGCTACGACGAGGGGCTGCTGCTCGACACCGACGGCTTCGTCGCGGAAGGCTGCGGCGAGAACATCTTCATCGTGAAGGAAGGCAGGCTCTACACGCCGCAGCTCACCACGGCGCTCGACGGCATCACCTGGCGGAGCGTGCAGCAGATCTGCGCCGACCTCGGCATCGCCGTGGAGAAGACCCGCCTCACGCGCGACGACATCTACATCGCCGACGAGGCCTTCTTCACCGGCACGGCCGCCGAGGTGACGCCCATCCGCGAGCTCGACCGGCGCACGATCGGCAAGGGCGAGCGCGGGCCCGTGACGGAGAGGATCCAGGGCGCGTTCTTCGACATCGTGAACGGCCGCAACAAGAAGTACCACGGCTGGCTCACGCCGGTCGCCTGATCTCCATGGCGCTGCCCACCGAGCTCAACCAGGCCTCGGTCGAGGTCACGGCGGCGGACCTGCCGCTGCACTGCCCGCTGCCCTCGCAGAAGCTGTGGAACACGCACCCGCGCGTCTTCCTCGCCATCGAGGCCACGGGCGAGGCCAGGTGCCCCTACTGCGGCACCGTCTACCGCCTCGCCGGCGGCCCMGMYSGYAAGGGYCACTGACGTKAMWKWKTSARRMKGGGTCASGYKAYTYYGCAMMMMKRYYGWRMAAAGTAAYCTGACCCCTTTTCATCATTMCATGAGCGAAACCCTGGTCGTTTCCCCCTCGTGGATCGGTGACGCGGTACTCACCCACCCCCTCCTCGTCCGCCTGAAGGCGCGCGACCCGGGTGGCGCCATCGACGTGCTCGCCCCCGCCTGGGCTTCCGCGGTCTACGGACGCATGCCGGAGGTGAGGCGGACGATCGCCTTTCCCTTCGGCCACGGGGAGCTGAAGCTCGGCGAACGCCGCCGCTTCGCGAAGACCCTGCCGCGCTACGACCGCGCCATCGTCCTGCCCGGAAGCCTCAAGTCCGCGCTCGTGCCGTGGTTCGCCGGCATCCCCGTGCGCACCGGCTGGCGCGGCGAGATGCGCTACGGGCTGCTGAACGACCTGCGCCGCCTCGACGTGCGCTCGCTCCCCCTCATCGTGGAGCGCTACGCGGCGCTGGCCCAGCCCGCGGGCGAGGCCCTCGAGCGGCCCCTGCCCTCGCCGCGGCTCGCGATCGACGAGGCCCGCCGCGAGGCGACGGTGGCAAGGCTCGGCCTCGGCGGCGACGCGCCGGTCCTGGCGCTCGCCCCCGGCGCCGAGTACGGTCCCGCCAAGCGCTGGCCGGCGCGCCACTTCGCCGAGGTCGCGCGCGCCCACGCCGCCCGCGGCTACCGCGTCTGGCTCGTGGGCTCGGCGAAGGACGCGCCCATCACCGCCGAGGTCGCCTCGCTCGCCGGCGTGGCGGCCGCGGACCTGGCCGGAAGGACGAGCCTCGACGAGGCGATCGACCTCCTGTCGCTCGCTTCCCGCGTGGTGTGCAACGATTCCGGCCTCATGCACGTGGCCGCCGCCCTGGACCGGCCGCTGGCGGCCGTCTTCGGCTCCTCGAGCCCGGACTACACGCCGCCGCTTTCGCCCCGTGCCCGCGTCGTCTCCCTCAGGCTCGACTGCAGCCCCTGCTTCGAGCGCGAGTGCCCCCTGGGCCACACGAACTGCCTCGAGAAGCTCGAGCCCGCGCAGGTCCTCGCCGCCCTCGACTAGAATGGGCGCCTTCGCGCCTACCCGAATCCGGAGCCGGACCATGAGACTCGCCGCCGCCGCACTCCTGCTCGCCACCGCCTGCACCGCCACGCCCCCGCCTTCCGCCGGCGACTTCGACGCGGAGCTCGCCGCCTCCGACTGGCGGGAGTCGCTGGTGGCGTGGCGGGCGCGCGCCGACAAGGGCCTGCGCGCCGACAACGGCTGGCTCACGCTCGCGGGCCGCTTCGTGATGAAGCCGGGCGCCAACACCTTCGGCACGGGCGCGGCCAACGACATCGTCTTCCCGAAGGGCCTGGGACCGGAGCGCATGGGCACGATCACCGTCTCCCCGGGGGAGAAGCGGGTCACGCTCAAGCTCGAGCCCGGCGTCGCGTTCCGGCGAGGGGCCGTCGAGTTCCACGAGACCGTCCTGCGCACCGACGTCGAGACGCGCGACTGGGTCGCCAGGGATCGCCTCGCGATGCACGTGATCGAGCGCGAGGGTCGCTACGTGCTGCGACTGGCGGACAACGAGAGCGAGGTGCGCAAGGGCTTCCGCTCGCGCGTCTGGTACGACCCGGACCCCGCCTACCGCGTGCGGGCCACCTTCGTTCCCTACCCGCCCGGGCGCAAGGTGACGATCATCAACGTGCTCGACGAGGCCTCCGACGAGCCCTCGCCCGGCTACGTCGAGTTCGAGCTCGCGGGAAAGAAGCACCGCCTGGACGCCGTGGGCGACGACGAGGGCCTCTTCTTCGTGCTGCGCGACGCCACCGCCGGCGAGACCACCTACCGTCCCGGGCGCTTCCTCTACGTCGCGAAGAAGCCCGAGCCCGGCCAGCCCTTCGAGCTGGACCTCAATCGCGTCTACAACCCGCCCTGCGCCTTCAGCGAGTTCACCACCTGCCCGCTGCCGCCGAAGCAGAACATCCTCAAGGCGCGCATCGACGCCGGCGAGAAGTACCCGCCCGACCGCGCGGGCTGATCGAAGGGCAGCGTCCCCTCCGTTCAGCCGGCGAGATCGCCGGGCGTGTCGACGTCGAAGAAGATGCCCGGATCGTCCACGCGCACGACCTCGAGCCAGGCGCGGTTGAGCTCCACTACGGAACGCGCGCCTTCGTCGCCGTCGAGGGCGGCGAGATCGGCGTAGAGGTCGGCGGAGAAACCCACCGGATGGCCACGCCGCCCGCTCGCATCGACGGCGGCCGCGAGCTTGGCGCCGCGCCCGAGGGCGGCGGTCACGGCGCGGTGCGTGGCGGGGAGGATGCGCGGCATGTCCGCCAGCGCCACGACCCAGCCGGCGGCCTCGCGGCTCGCCTTCACGCCCGCGGCGAGGCTCGCTCCCAGCCCGCGCAGCGAATCGGGGGATTCCAGCACTTCGCAGCCGGCCTCGCGCAGCGCCCGCGCGAGCGCCTCGTCGCCGGGCCGCACGACCGCGAGCGCGTTGCCGACGCCCGCGACGAGGGAGCGTGCGGCGCGCGCACCGATGGGAGCGGGATTGTCGGAGGCGCGGGCCAGCAGCTTCGCGCCGCCGAAGCGCGTCGCGGCACCGCCGGCCAGGAGCAGCCCGCGGATCAAGCCGAGAGGCGCGATCCCGCGTCGCCGGCGCGCTCGAGCATCACGCCGTTGCGGGTCGCGATGAGGTCGGCGAGGATCGCCACCGCGATCTCCGCCGGGGTGCGCGAGCCGATGGAAAGGCCCACGGGCCCGCGAAGCCGCGCGATCTCGCGCGCCGAGAGGTCGAAGCCGGCCAGGCGCTTGCGGCGCTCGGCGCTCGTCTGCCGGGAGCCCACGGCGCCCACGTAGAACGCCTCGCTCTTGAGCGCCTCCAGCAGCGCCATGTCGTCGAGCCTGGGATCGTGCGAGACGGCGATGACGACGGTGTGCCCGTCGGGCCTCAGCGCGGCGACCGCGTCGTCGGGCATGCCCTCGACGAAGGTGGCGCCCGGCACGCGCCAGGCGAGGCGGTATTCCTCGCGCGGGTCGCACACGAAGACGCGGTAGTCGACGGTGGTGGCGATCTCGGCGAGGTAGTGCGCGATCTCGGAGGCGCCGATGAGTAGCATGCGCCAGCGCGGGCCGTGGATGCTGGTGAAGCGCGTCTCGGTGCGCTCGCACTCGTCGGTGGGCTGCGCCGGGGCGAAGCCCCACGCGCCCGTGGCGAGGTCCACCTGCCGGCCGATCACCTTGCCGCCGGCGATGTGGGCGAGGAGCGCCTCGAGGTCCGCCACGGGAATGGCCGACTCCACGATCACCTCGAGCTTGCCGCCGCACGGCAGCCCGAAGCGGCGGGCCTCCTCGCTGGTGACGCCGTAGGAGATGAACCGGGGCTGGCGGCCGGAGAACTCCTCGCGCCGGGCGACCAGGTCGTCCTCGATGCAGCCGCCGGAGACGGAGCCCACGAGGATTCCGTCGTCGCGCATCGCGAGCAGCGACCCCGGCGGGCGCGGGCTCGCGCCGAAGGTCCGCGCAACGGTGACGAGCCAGGCCCGGCGGCCCGCGCGCTGCCACGCGAGCATGTTTTCGAGGACGTCGAGGTCGAGGCTCTGCATGGCGGCGACTATACACCGCGAGCGCCTCAGCTCGGACCCGTGGCCTCCAGGGTGCGCGCGCCGTGGTGGAAGAGCTCGCGCAGCGCCGCGCGGTACTGGTCGGCGGCGACCGCCGAGAGGTTGTGGTGGCTGCCGCCCTCGACGCGAATGAAGCGCTTCGGCCCGGCGGCCGCGGCGTAGAGGCGCTCGCCCATCTCGTAGGGCACCACCGAGTCGCGCGTGCCGTGCACGATGAGCGTGGGCAGGCGCAGGCGCGGGACCTTCGAGAGGGTGTCGAATTCCTGGGTGAGGATGAGCCCCACCGGCACGTAGCGCCAGGCGGTGTGCTCGACCATGTCGCGGATCGAGGTGAAGGTGGCCTCCAGCACGAGGCCGGAGGCGTCCGCGCGGCGCGTCGCGAGTTCCGTCGCGATGGCCCCGCCCAGCGAGTGCCCGACGATGTAGCGCGCCCGCGCCGGCTCGGCCTTCGCGAGGTAGTCCCAGGCGGCATCCGCGTCCTCGTAGGCGAGCTGCTCCGAGGGCGAGGCCTGCGTGCTCTTGCCGAAGCCGCGGTAGTCGATGGCGAGCACCGTGAAGCCCATCTTGCGCCAGCGCTCGATGCGCGTGACGCTCCCCGTGAGGTTCCAGCGCGCGCCGTGCAGGTAGAGCAGCACCGGCGCGGACTTGTCGTCGGCCGGCGCCCAGTAGGCGTGCAGGCGGTCGCCGTTGCCGCCCACCGGGATCCAGCGCTCCTCGTAGGCGAGGCCCGCGTTCTGGTAGCCCCACCAGGTGTCCTGCGTGGGCCGGAAGATGAGCTCGCCCTGCTTCTCGTTGAGGTAGGCGCAGCCCGCGACCGCCGCCACCAGCACGACGGCGGCGGCCAGCCGCGAGAGGATGCGCCGCCCCGTCATGGTGCGGCGCGCCTCATTTCGGGCTGAAGATCACCGGCGTGTGAGGGCTGCGGATGAGTCGCGACTCCACCGTGACGAGGGTGCCCAGCGCGAACAGGACGACCACCACCAGCGCCGCGATCTCCGTGACGGGGTGGGTGACGAACTTCCAGAGCTGCCGCTGCCATTCGTTGTGCCGAAGCCTGAGTCCCATGGGCTGCCTCCCGATCATCCGGGCGCCGAAGCCGGTCTGACCACCGCCAGGCGCCGCCGTTCACGAGCAAAGCCAATTTTGGGCCAACTGGCGCCGCGATCAAGGGGCGAGTGGAAATGACCCCACCCGACGTGGGGAGATGCGTCGGGATGGAGGGGTTGGGATGAGGCGGTGCCAGTTCCGACGCCGCCCCTCGTTCGCGGCGACGGTGGCCCTACCTCACCCCCACTTCGTCTTGCCGAGGGGCAAGGCCCGGGCCCGCTTGCCGGTGAGGGCGAAGAGGGCGTTGGCCACGGCCGGGGCGATGGGAGGGGTGGCGGGCTCGCCGACGCCGGTGGGCTTGTCCATGGCGGAGGCCACGATGTGCACCTCGACCTTCGGCATCTCGGCGAGGCGAAGGACGGTGTAGTCGTGGAAGTTGGACTGCTGCACGCGGCCGTCCTTCAGGGTGATGGCGCTGTGCAGCGCCGCCGACAGGCCGAAGGCGATGGCGCCCTGCACCTGCGCCTCCACCGTCATCGGGTTCACGACCAGGCCGCAGTCGAAGGCGGCGACGACGCGGTGCACCTTCACCGCGCCCTGCTCGAGCGAGACCTCCGCCACCTGCGCACAGACGCTGCCGAAGGATTCGTGCACGGCGATGCCGCGCGCGCGTCCCGCGGGAAGCGGCGTGCCCCAGCCGGCCCTGGCGGCCGCGAGGTCGAGCGCGGCGAGCACGCGCGGGTGCCTGGCCAGGAGCCTGCGGCGGAAGGCGACCGGGTCCTCGCCCGCCGCGGCCGCCAGCTCGTCCATCATCGTCTCCATCACGAACGCGGTGTGGGTGTGGCCCACGGAGCGCCACCACAGCGAGGGCACCGGCGACTTCGGCGAGTGCAGCGTCACCGCGAGGTTCGGGATGTCGTAGGGCGAGTCGCTCACGCCTTCCACGGAGGTCTCGTCGATGCCCTCCTTCACGAGGAAGGGCTCGAAGGCCGTGCCCGCGATGATCGACTGGCCCACGATGGCGTGGTTCCAGGCGACGATCGCCCCCTTCGCGTCGAGCCCGGCCTCAACGCGGTGCACGTACATGGGGCGGTAGTAGCCGCCGCGGATGTCGTCCTCGCGCGTCCAAACGGTCTTCACCGGCACCTTCACCGCGCGCGCGATCTCGCAGGCCTCGCGCACGTAGTCGGAGGCGGGGTTGGCGCGCCGGCCGAAGCCGCCGCCCGCGGGCAGCGTGTTGAGCTTCACCTTCTCCGGCGCGAGGCCCAGGGCCTTCGCGGCCGCCGCCTGGTCCACGGTCTGGAACTGCGAGCCCACCCACAGCTCGGCGGAGTCGCCGCGGTACTCGACGGTGCAGTTGAGCGGCTCCATGGGCGCGTGCGCGAGGAAGGGCACCTCGTACTCGGCCACGACCGTCTTCGCCGCCGACTTGATCGCGGCCGCGTCGGCGGGCTTCTTCGCCATCGGCCCGGGCTTCTTCGCGAGCTCGAGGTATTCCGCGCGCAGGCCGTCGGTGGAGAGCGAGGCGCCGGGGCCGGGATCCCACTGGATCTCGAGCGCGTCGCGGCCCTTCTTCGCGGACCAGAAATCCTTCGCCACCACCGCCACGCCGTTCGAGATCTGCACGACGTTCGCCACGCCGCGCACGGCCATCGCCTTCCTCGCGTCGAACGAGGCCACCTTCGCGCCGAACACCGGCGGGTGGGCCACGAGCGCCGTGTGCAGGTTCGGCCGCTTCATGTCCATGCCGAAGACGGTCCTCGCGTCGACGCGCTCGGCGGCGTCGAGGCGGCGCGTGGGCTTGCCGATGACCTTGAAGTCCTTCGGCGCCTTGAGCTCCACCTTCTGCGGCACGGGGAGCTTGCCGGCCGCCTCGGCGAGGCTTCCGAACGAGGCCTTGCGCCCGCCGGGGCCGAGCACGAATCCCTTCTCGGCGCGGCAAGCGTCCGCGCCCACCTTCCACTGCGCGGCGGCCGCGGCGACGAGCATCGTGCGTGCCTGCGCGCCCACGGTGCGAAGCTGCGTCCAGGAGTCGCCCACGCTCATCGAGCCGCCGGTCATCTGCATGCCGAAGGCGGTGTGCGCGTACTCGGGCGCGGCCGGCGCGAGCTGCGCGCGCACGCGGCCCCAGTCGCACTCCAGCTCCTCGGCCACGAGCATCGGCAGCGCCGTGGTGACGCCCTGCCCGAACTCGAGGTTCTTCACCATCACGGTGACGGTGCCGTCCTTGCCGATGCGCAGGAACGCGTTGGGGTGGATGGGCGGCTTCGGCGCGCCCTGCGCGTGCGCCAGGCGCTGCCTGCCCGGCAGCCAGAAGCCGATGACGAGTCCGCCCGCGATCACTGCCGAACTCCCGAGAAAGGTGCGGCGGGAAACGCTCTTCGCGACGATCTTCATGGCGTCCTCCTCAGCGCTTGGCCGCGAGCGCGGTGGCCGCGGCGCGCACGGCCTCGCGGATGCGCGGGTAGGTGCCGCAGCGGCAGAGGTTGCCGTCCATGGCCTCGTCGATCTGCGCGTCGGTCGGCGCCTTGTTCTTCGCGAGCAGCGCCACGGCCGCCATCACCTGGCCGGGCTGGCAGTAGCCGCACTGCACCACGTCCTTGTCGATCCAGGCGGCCTTCACCGCCTTCGCCACGGCGCCGGAGGCCGCGATGCCCTCGATCGTCGCCACGCGCTTGCCCGCCACGTCGGCCACCTTCACCGAGCAGGAGAGCTCGGCCTCGCCGTTCACGTGCACCGTGCAGGCGCCGCACTGCGCGCGCCCGCAGCCGAACTTGGTCCCCGTGAGGCCGAGTCCGTCGCGCAGCACCCACAGCAGCGGCGTGTCGGGATCGGCGTCGGTCTGGACGGGCTTTCCGTTGACGATGAAGCGGATCATGACATTGTCCTTTTCGATGCAGGCCGGTGTGGCGCCTGGCGCCAATTATGTATCAACCGGCGCGGCCACCATCGCGGCGAACCCGGCCTCGGCCCTGGCCGCCGCCTCCGCGATCCTCTCCCCGCGCTCCACCCCGAGGGGGCCGCAGCAGCCGGCAGGGTCCCGGGGCGGGCGCTTTGGTATGATGGCGCGGCCCCGGAGCACCCCATGCCGCGCACCCGCAAGCTCTTCCCCACGCCCGACGACGCCGAAAGCGCCTTCTACGACGCCTTCGAGCGCGCCGACCTCGCCGCGATGATGGTGGTGTGGGCCGAGGGCGAGGACGTGGTCTGCGTGCACCCCTCGGGACCGCGCCTCGCGGGCTTCGAGCAGGTGCGCGAGAGCTGGATGCAGATCTTCGCCTCCAACGTGAAGCTCTCGGTACGCGTGACGGACGCCTGCCGCCTCGACGGCCCCTCCGTCGCCGTGCGTTCCGTGGTGGAGGCGATCACCACGCCCGGCACGGAATCGACGCCGCAGTTCGTGAACGCGACCAACGTCTACGTGCTCACCGACGCCGGCTGGCGCATCGCCGTGCACCACGCCTCGCCCCCGGAGCAGGCTCCCCCGCCGGAGGCGGACGAGGAGGAACTGCCGCACACCCTGCACTAGGGGCGGGCAAAGTCACCTGGGCGGTGCGGTCACCGTGACGGTCGCGGAACCCGAGATTCCGGAGGCGGAATCCGCGACATTCAGCGTCCTCGTGCCGACGGTATTCAACTTCATCGAGAACCAGTGCGTCCCGCCGTCGGTGGCGGGAATGAACGTGTAGTCGGCAGGCAACACGGCCCCGCCATCGGAAGACGTGAAGTGAACCGTCCCCGCGTAGGGCGTCACCGGGTTCCCCGAGGCGTCTGCAGCGGTCACCGTGAAGTTGACCGTCGAACCCGCAACAACCGACGTCGGCCCGTTCACCACGAGAGAGGCGACCTTGACGACCGCGATGGACAGCGAAAACGGCGCGCTCACGTTTCCCGAGCTATCGGTGACCACGAGTTGCACCACCCAGGTGCCACGCGCATCCGGCGTGAATTTAAAGGAGGGCAACGTCGTCGTGACCGGTGATGCAAGGGCCCGCGCCCTGGGCGGCCGCGTCGTCACCGACCACTGGTAGGAGACTATGGTGCCACCCACGTCGGACGAGCGCGCGCCCGAGAGCGCGATCGCGATTCCCGCCGTCGCCGTCGCGGGTCCATCGAGCACCGCGGTGGGCGGGGTGGTGTCGGGGCTGATGACGGCAATCAGGATCCCCGTCGGCCTGCTCACGTTGCCCGAATTGTCCGTGACCACGAGTTCAACAAGCCAATTGCCCACGACGTCCGGCGTGAAGCTGAAGGACGGCGAAGTGGTGGTGACCGGCGAGGCGAAAGCCGCCGCCCCGGCAGGGCGGGTCACCGCCGTCCAACGGTACGAAGCCACGGTGCCGCCCACGTCGGTCGAACGCGCGCCCGAAAGCGTGACCGCGGCACCCGGCGCGGCGGTCGTCGGTCCGTCGAGAACCGCCGTCGGCGCGGTCGTGTCCGGCGGCAAGATCGCGAACGACAGGGAAGCGGGGGTGCTCGCATTGCCGGAACTGTCGGTCACCACGAGCTGCACGACCCACATCCCCGCGGCGTCGGGCGTGAAGCTGAAGGAGGGGGTGGCCGTCGTGGCCGGGGTGGCGAACGCCGAGGCCCCCGCCGGCCGCGTGGCGGCGGACCATTGGTACGACACCACCGTGCCACCCACGTCCGAGGATCGGGCGCCCGAAAGCGTGACGGCGCTGCCCCATGCCACGCTCGCCGGTCCATCCAGAACCGCTGTCGGCGGGGTCGTGTCCGGCGAGGCGATCGCGATCGATAGCGATACGGGCGTGCTCGCGTTGCCGGAACTGTCCCTGACCACCAGTTGCACGATCCACGTCCCCGCCGCATCCGGCGTGAAGCTGAACGATGGCGTGGTGGTCGTGACCGGTGACGGGAACGCGAGCGCCCTGCCCGGCCGCGTCGTCGCCGTCCACTGGTACGAAACCACCGTGCCGCCCACATCGCTCGATCTCGATCCGGACAGCGCCACCACGCTGCCCGCCGATGCCGTCGTCGGCCCGTCGAGCACCGCCGTCGGGGCAATGGTGTCGGGCACGGTGATGGACAGCAAGGCGGGCGTGCTCGCGTTGCCCGAGCTGTCCGTGACCACGAGCTGCACGACCCAGAGGCCCACGCGGTCGGGGGTGAAGCTGAACGACGGCGAGGAAGAGGTGACCGGCGAGGCGAAAGCTGCCGCCCCCGCGGGACGGGTCACCGCCGACCACGCGTACGAGGCGACCGTACCGCCGACGTCGGACGAACGCGCGCCCGAAAGCGCGATCGGGCTGCCCAGGGTGCCCGTCGACGGCCCATCGAGGACCGCGGTCGGCGGGGTCGTGTCGGGTGGAGCCGCCGCCGCGGCCCCGCCGATGAACTGGCCGAAGGTGACGGGCTGGAGACCCACCGGGATGGTGGCCACGACCGCGTTGGTGGCCGTGTCGACGACCGCGACCGAGCCGGTGCCGAGGCTGATCGCGTAGACGTTGGCGCCCGTGGGTTCAACCGCCGCCGCGATCGTCGAGGCGCCGGTCGGGACCATGGCAATGCGCAAGTTGGTCGTGAGGTCGAAGACCGCCAGCGCCGCGGCGCCGAAATTGGCCAGGTACAGGCGCGTTCCATCGGGGCTCAGGGCCATGTACCGGGCCTGGAATCCGGTGCCGATGGTCGTCACGACGGTGTTGGTCGTCGGGTCGATGACCGAGATGCCCAGGAACTCGTGCGCCACGTACACGCGTGTTCCCGTCGAGTTGACCGCGACGTCGTAGGGCGTGGCGGCGACAGGCAGGGACAGGGAGGCGAGGAGCGTGTTGGTCGCCAGGTCGACCACGTGGAGCTTGCCGGTGGAGGGGGAGGTGCCGCTGTCCACGACATACGCCCGGGTGCCGGCGGGATTCACCGCCACCGCCCACGGGTTCGCCGAGCCGCCCAGGGGGGTGGAGGCGACGACCGTTCGCGTCGCCGTGTCCACCACGTCGAGGGAGCGGCCGAGGCGGTTGGAGACGTACAGCCTCGTGCCCGCGGGATTGACGGCGAGCGCCACGGATGATCCGCCGATCGGGATCGTGGCCGCGACCGTGTTCGTGGCTCTCGCAATCACGTAGATCGCGCTGTTGGAAATATCCGCGAGGTAGGCGAAGGCGCCCGCGGGGTCCATGGCCATGCCGCCCGGGTTGGTTCCCGTGCCTGGAATCGTCGCGACGACGGTGTTGGTGGCGGTGTCGATCACCGAGGTGTTGCCCGAGCCCGAATTGGGCACGTAGGCGAAGGGGGCCGCGGGCGCCGGCGACGGCCACCCCAGGACCATCGCGAAGAAAAACGCCCCGAAGCGTGCCAGGATCCTTTCCAGCCGGGCCCCGCGCCCGCGGCAGCCTCTGGTCATCGACGTGTTCGCCATGGTCTCGTGTGCTTTCGAAGTTCCTGCGCGATGCCGGTCACTTCACGAGCTTGCCGAGGGGCGTGTAATCCATGTGGCAGGTGAACGCGCCGCTGTAGGTGGTGCAGGTATCGCAGTAGGTCGTGCAACCGACGAGGAACGCGCAGGTTTGCCGGCAATTGCACTGGTAGGACACGGGAAAGCTTTCGCCGCTGCTGGTCTCACCGGCGTGGCAAGGGTTGTAGCTCGTATAGCTGTCCATATAGGTGATGTTCTTGTCGCAGCTCGCTGCGGTCGTGAGCACGCCGGGGGCGACCCCGCACGAGTTCGATGAGGGGACCTGGTAAATGACAGCCGAGACTTCCATCCCGGCGCCGGCCGGTCCCGCCGGACCTTCCGGACCCTGCGGACCTTGCGGACCTTGCGGACCGGCCGGACCACTCGCGCCGGCGGGGCCGGCAGGGCCCTGGGGACCGGCGGGACCCTGCGCGCCCGCGGGACCCGCGAGACCCGTCTGCCCCATCGGCCCGGGAGGACCCGCGGCGCCATCCTTGCCTTGGGGACCGGCCGCACCGATCGTCACCCAGAACTCGTCCACGAGCGCCGCGTTGGCATTGCCGCCCGGGTTCGCGAGGCTCAGGTTGAGCAGATAGCTTCCGGGTGCGATTCCCGCCGGCAGGAGCACATCGATTTCGGTGTCCGTGGCCAGCGTGATGACGAGCGCTGCGATGTTCGTACCCAGCTTCACTGTCGGTGCGCCGGACGAGAAGTTGGCTCCGATCACGCGTAGGAGCGTGCCCGACGGATCGACGCTCACCTGGGTGATCACGGGTGCCTTCGAGGAGGCCGCGGAAACCGGCAGTGCGAGCAGGAGACTCGCGATGGCGGCAGCAATGAATGGTCCCATCAGCTTCAGCATCTTCATGACGTCCCCCCTTCTTCTTGAACGGCGTGGATGGCCCCGGGATGACGGATCGGCCGCGCACGCGGTGACGCCGGTGTACGCAGGCGTGTTTCTACTGGGTCGGGCGTGACGCGAGCGTGACGCGATGCCCGGCTCGTATTTGCCGGCGGAACCCGCTCTGGCAGGGGCCTAGTGGCCGGAGGCCGGGCGCAAGGCGAGCAAAGCCCGGTTTACGGGGTTGCGGGTGAGGAAGCTCTCGCGGAAGGACGGCGGCACGTGCTCGGCGGCCACGTGCTCGACCCAGTCGCGGCCGTCGGCCAGCGCGCGGGCGGCATCGGCGACGCGCCCGCCCCGGGCGAACACCTGGTGCGCGACCCACCAGAGCTCCGGGCGATAGAAGTTGTCGGGCTCGTAGTCGGCGAAGAGGCGCAGCGCCGCCTCGACCTGGGGCAGCGCGCGATCGACGGCCCCGAGCACCAGCGCGCAGCCAGCCGCGCGAGAGTGCGCGGCCACCGCCATGCCGAAGCGCTCGCGCGCCTCGGCCCACGCGGCCACGGCGGCCGCCATTGTCTCTCCTTCCGCCGCTGGCACGATCGGGGCGGCGAAGAGACTCACGAGCCGGTTGTTGCCGTCGTCCACGTCCCCGCCGAGGAGCGCCAGGGCCACGCGGATCGGCTTGAGCGCCGCCCCGCCCGCGAGCCTCGCCACCTCGGCCCGGTGCGCCACCCAGATCGCACGCGCCTTCACCGGCAGGCCCGCCGGATCCTCGGCGAGCAGCTTCAACGCGCGCTCGTGCTGGCCGACGTGCGAATAGGCGAGCGCGAGGCGGTGCGCCGTGCCGAACGTCCAGTGAAGCGTGCCCGCGCGGCGGAATTCCGCCAGCGCCTCCTCCAGCATCGCGATCGCCTCGGCGTAGTGGCCGATGTCGCGCAGGCGGTGCGCGAGCAGGGCCTGCGTCTGCAGGGGCGTGCCGCGCAGCGCTTCCGCCTCGCGCCAGAGCTGCAGCCCCTGGCGGCCGAAGTCGACCGCGCGCCGCAGCTCGCCCCGCTTGCTGGTCGTGGTGGCGAGGTTCGACAGCGTCGTCGCGAGGATGTCGCGAAACGCATGCTCCGTCGCCACGGCGCGCGCCGCCTCGAAGGCCCCGAGCGCCTCGGACAGCCGGTTCGACAGGTCGTAGGCGATGCCCAGCTGGACGAAGTACTCGGCGCGCGTCCGGGGCGCCAGCCCGGAATCCCCCTCCCGCCGCAGTGGCTCGAGGACCTCGAGGGCTTCCCCCACCCGCCGCAGCTCGCACAGCCCGCCAGCCACGACGACGGAGAACAGCACCGCGAGGTCCGGGCGCCTGGCCTTCTTCGCGAGCGCCAGGCCCCGCCGGCCCGCCTCGACGGCGGCGAGCTCGTCGCTGCGGTGTCCGAGGTACTCCGCCTTGCGCAGCAGCGCGCGCAGCCGCTGGTCGTCGGTCATCGCCGCCTCCTCGGCGGCCTGCACGGCCGCGAGGGTCACGTCGCCGAGATCGACCACGATCATCGCCTCGGCGCGGCTCAGCAGTGCCTCGAATCTCGCGCCGGCATCGCCGCACTTCGCGAAGCAGGCGGCCGCCTCGTCGAGCAGGCGAGCCTCTTCCATGCGCCGGCCCGTCTCGCGCGCCCGCGCTGCCGCCTGCAGGTAGGCGGCGCTCGCCTCCTTGTGCCGGCGGGCGGCCAGCCAGTGTCCGGCCACGCGCCCCGGCTCGCCCGAGGCGGCCGCGAGGAAGGCAGCGATCACCGCGTGCAGCCGGCGCGCGATCGCCGCCGGCACCGAAGCCAGCGCCGCCTCGTGGATCAGGTCGTGCGCGAAGGCCCCGTCGAGCAGCACGTCCGCCTTCTCCAGCTCGGTCCAAGCGGTGGCCATGTCCAGCGGCCGCACCCCCAGCACGTGCGCCGCGAGGTCCGGCGAGAAATCCTGGCCCGCGACGGCGGCACATTGGGCGATCTTCAGGGCCTCCGCGCTCAGCCGGGAAAGACGGCGCTCAATCAGCGACGTAACGGTCCCCGCCACCGGCAGCGCCGCCCCCCCTTTCGCACCTCCTCCCTCCAGGAGCATCGCCTTGACGGTCTCCAGGACGAAGAGGGGATTGCCGCCGGTGTGGCGCGCGATGGACGCGGCGAGCTCGGCTCCGTCGAGTTCACGCAGGTCGAGCGATTCGAGCAGCGTCTGGATCTGCCGCCCGGACAAGGGCGGCAGCTCGATCGTCCGGCCGTCGCTGGACGCGAGCAGCGCGTCGGCCAGCGCGCGGGCCTCGGCGCCGAACTCGTCGCCGCGGCCGGTCACGATCGATCGCACGCGGCGGTCCCCGACGATCGTCGCCTGGAGCGCCTCGATCGACGCCGCATCGGCGTGGTGCAGGTCGTCGATGACGAGTCCTTCGAGCCCGTCCACGACCGCGAGATCCAGCAACGCCTCGACCGCCCGCAGCATGCGCGAGAGGTCGGCGTCGTCGCGGATCGGCGGCGCCTCGCCGAGCTCGGGGAGGAGCCGGGCGAGTTCCGGCCTGAGGCCGGCGGGCAATGGCGAGGCGAGCAGCCGGGCGAGAACGCGCACCACGCGGGCGAGCAGCGAATGGACCGCGAAGGCGTCGCCCGGCCGCGCGGCCACCACGGCGACGCGCTCGCGCGAAGCCACGAAGTCCGTGACGAGCCGCGTCTTGCCCATCCCGCCGACGCCCGTGACCAGCACGGCGGAGGCCGCGTGCCACGCCGCCTCGAGCGCCTTCCATTCCCGTTCGCGGCCGACGAGCCGCGGGGGGCGCGCCAGCGAGACCGGCGCCGCGGACTTCGTCTCGGCTTTCGGAGCGCCCGCGGCGCGGAGGCTTCGCGCCAGCCGCTCCGTCTCCTCCGACGGCACCGCGTCGAATTCCTTCGAGAGCATGGCGCGAAGCCGCTCGTAGGTAGCCTGGGCCTGGGCGACGTCGCCCCGCAGGTAATGCAGCCGCATGAGCACCCGGTGGTGGCGCTCGTCGTCGCCCTCGATCTCCACGAGCTGCCGCGCCTGCTCGATGGCCGCGTCGAGATCGCCTCGCGCCTCCAGGGCGGCGAGCGCGTGCGCCAGCTGCCCGGCAAGGTCGCGTTGCCTTCGCGCGCGCTTGCTATCCACCCACTGGGCCAGGTCGCCGCAGTCCCGGTAGTCGAACGTGCCGAGCAGCGCGGCCGCGGCCGGCCCACCCGACGCATGGCAGACCGCGCCTTCGGCAATGCGCAGCGTAGTCGTCCCCTGCACCAGTTCCTGCCCGCAGACCCGCCTGAGGCGCGCGAGCTGCTGCCGGAGCGCCTGGCGGGCCAGCGACTCCTCGGAATCGGGCCAGAGCAGCGCCGCCACGCGCCGGCGGGTGATGCCGGGCTCGAGGTGGGCCAGCGCCAGCAGGGCGGCCGCGCGGCGTTCGAGCGGATGCTCGATGCCGTGCGGCGAGACGAGCGCCGGTTCGCCGACCAACCGAAGCGTCCAGCCCTCCGCGGGCCGGCGCGCCCTGCGCCCGGCGATCGGCGGGGAACCCCCGGACCTTCTTCCTGGTGAAGGCAACTGTGGCGCCCTTCGCGTACGATTCCCGGGTCCCACGTTACGCACTTCCCCAGCCCGCAGCAATGATCGTTGACCGCCCGTGAGCCCCCCTGTCCGAGCCGTGGCGGCGTTCCTCCTCGCGCTCGCAACCGCCCTGCCCGTGGCAGCCCAGCCCGACCCGCGCAAGGTCGTGCGCACCAGCTATCCCGGCGCCGAGTCCAAGCTCGACCCTGCCGCCGAGTCCGACGAAGGCTCGTCCGCCATCTCGCTCGCGATCTTCGACCCGCTGCTGGGCTACGACTTCCTCGCCCGTCCCGCAAAGCTCGTGGGCAACGCGGCGAGCCTGCCGGAGATCGCGGACGAGGGCGCCACCTTCACGCTGAAGGTGAAGCCGGGCATCTTCTTCGCGCCCGATCCCGCCTTCGGCGGAAGACCGCGGGAGCTCACGGCCCACGACTACGTCTATTCCATCAAGCGGCTCCTCGACCCGAAGCTGCGCAGCCAGTGGCTCTTCCTGGTCGAGGGCAAGATCCGCGGCGGCGACGAGGCCATTCGGGTGGCCAAGGAGGTGGGGCGCTTCGACTACGACCGTCCCATCGAGGGCCTGCAGGCGCTCGACCGCTACACGATCCGCATCCGGCTGGAGAACCCGGACTACTCGTTCCCGTACGTGCTGGCGATGCCCTGCACGGCCGCGCTCGCCCGCGAGGTGGTGGAGCGCTACGGCCAGGACATCG
>PQAI01000129.1 GCA_003105245.1 Betaproteobacteria bacterium
CGGACCTCGAAGTGGAGCTTGACCTGGTCGGTGTCGGTGGAGCCCATCTCGGCGATCTTCTGGCCGCGCTTCACGTCCTGCTGCTCCTTCACGACGATGTTGTCGTTGTGGGCGTAGGCGGAGAGCCAGGTGTCGCTGTGCTTGATGATGACGAGCTTGCCGTAGCCGCGCAGCCCCTGCCCGGCGTAGACGACGCGCCCGGCGGCCGCGGCCACCACGGGCGCGCCCTTCTTGCCGGCGATGTCGATGCCCTTCGTGGCCTCGGTGAAGCCGGCGAGCACCTTGCCCTTGGCGGGCCAGATCCAGTCGACGGCCTCGCCCTGGGTGCCGGCCGCGGGCTTCTCGGGCTCCACGGCGGGCGCGGCGACGGGAGGCGCGGCGGGGGCCGCCGGGGCGGCGGGGGCGGTGGATTCGGGGGCCACGTCGCCGGCGGAGAGCTGCGCCAGGGCCTTGTCGGAGTACGGCAGGCGCTGCGCGCGCGGCTCGACCTTGAGCTTCTCGGTGTTCGCGAGCGGGCGGGACTCGATCACGGGGCCGCTGCCGGCGAGCGGGGTGGCCACCGCGCCCGCGGGCGCGACGGGGGCGCCGGCCGGCGCGGCGAGCACCAGCACCTGGCCCACGCTGATGACGTTGGGATTGGTGATGCCGTTCCACGCCGCGAGCTCCCGGTAGTCGAGGCCGTACTGCAGCGCGATGCCCACCAGCGTCTCGCCACGCTTGATCGCGTGCGTCGGGACGGGCTTCGCCACCGGCTTCGGCGGTGCGGGCCTGGCGGGTTCGGCCCTCGCGGGCGCGGGCGGTGGCGCGCGATCGACGACGGGCGCGGGCTCCCGCGTGGCGCAGCCGGCGGCGAGCGCCACGACGGCGGCGAGGATGGCGGCTTGGCGGATCGGGGAGCGGGGACTCATGGTCTCCTCAGGCGATTCCGGGCAGGAGGGGGACGAAGTGCACGGCGTCGCGCTTCTCGTCGGTGAAGCCGGCGGGCGTGCGCTCCACCACGTGCAGCCACTGCTCGCCGGTCCCGACGGGGATCACGAGCCGGCCGCCCACCGCGAGCTGGGCCTTCAGCGCCTCGGGGACGTGGCTCGCGGTGGCCGCGCACAGGATCCCGTCGTAGGGGCCGCCCTCGGGATAGCCCTTGTGGCCGTCGGCGTGCTTGAAGCGCACGTTGTAGAAGCGCAGGTCGCGCAGGTTGCGGCGCGCCTTGTCCATGAGCGGCGCCAGGCGCTCGAGCGTGTAGACCTCCTTCACCAGCTTCGCGAGGATGGCGGTCTGGTAGCCGCAGCCSGTGCCGATCTCGAGMACCTTCGCCACCGGGCCCTTCTCGAGCAGGAGCTGGGTCATCATCGCCACCACGGAGGGGCTGGAGATGGTCTGCCCGTGCCCGATGGGCAGCGGCGTGTCCTCGTAGGCGCGGGAGGCGATTCCCGCCTCGACGAAGAGGTGGCGCGGGATCTCGAGCATCGCCGCGAGCACGCGCTCGTCGCGGATGCCGGCCTTGCGCAGCGCTTCCACCATCCGCCCGCGCGTGCGGTCGGAGGTCATGCCGATGCCGGCGCCCGCGCGCGAGAGCTCGCTCATGCGGCCAGCCACTGCCCGATGGCGCCCACCTGGCCGGCGTGCGTCAAGTCGACCTGCAGCGGCGTCACCGAGACGGCGCCGCGCTCGAGCGCGTGGAAGTCCGTGCCGGGCCCGGCCTCGCGCGCCGCGCCCGCGGGCCCCACCCAGTAGACCGTGTCCCCGCGCGGATTCACGCTCTTCACCACGGGCTGCGCCTTGTGGCGCCGGCCCAGGCGCGTGACCTCGATGCCCGCGAGCTGGTCGTAGGGCAGGTCCGGCACGTTCACGTTGAGCAGGATCGGCTCGCCCGGCGGAGCCCGCCAGATGCGCTCGACGAGGTCGCGCGCCACGCGGGCCGCGGTCCCGTAGTGCTCGAACTGCTTGCCGACGAGCGAGACGGCGATCGCGGGCACGCCGAGGAGGTAGCCCTCGGTGGCCGCGGCGACCGTGCCGGAGTAGAGCGTGTCGTCGCCCATGTTGGAGCCGGAGTTGATCCCGGAGACGACGATGTCGGGCTCGATGTCGAGCAGTCCCGTGACCGCCATGTGCACGCAGTCGGTCGGCGTGCCGTTCACGTAGAAGAAGCCGTTGCCGGCGCGGTGCAGCGACAGCGGCCGGTCGAGCGTGAGGGAGTTCGAGGCGCCGCTGCGATCGCGCTCCGGGGCCACCACCGTGACCTCGCCGAGGGGGGCGAGCACCTCGTGCAGCGCCGCGAGACCGGGGGCGAAGTAGCCGTCGTCGTTCGAGAGGAGGATGCGCATCGCGGGGGCTTTCGCCCGGGGAATTTTTGCTGCGCGATTATACCCGATCACCCCCGGCCGGCCCCTCGCGCGTGGGCTAGAATGGCGCCTTCCTTCCGGTCCCTTTTCCCCATGGCCCGCCCCGCTTCCCGCCTCGCCGCCGCCATCGCGGCGGCCGTCCCCGCCCTCTGCGCCGCGGCCCTCGACGTCCCGGGGCTCGCGAAGGACGTCTCGCCCTGCGACGACTTCTACGCCTACGCCAACCGCCACTGGCTCGAGACCACGGCGATCCCGGACGACAAGCCGCGCTGGGGCACCTTCGACGCCATCGCGCGGCGCAACAAGGATATCCTGCAGGCCTCGCTCGCCGCCGCCTCCGCCGCCAATCCCTTCCCGCCGGGCAGCAACCGGCACAAGGTCGTCGCCTACTACGCGAGCGGCATGGACGAGGCGGCCATCGCGCGCGCCGGCCTCGAGCCCCTCGCCCCGCTCTTCGCGGCCATCGACGCGGTCAAGGCGCCGGAGGACCTGCCGGCGGCGCTCGCCACCCTGCATCGCCACGGCATCGCGGCCGGATTCTCGCTGGCGGTGCGCCAGGACGCGAGGGACTCGCGCCGCTACCTGGCCCAGTTCCAGCCCGGCGGCCTGGGCCTGCCGGACCGCGACTACTACTTCCGCGACGACGAGCGCTCGAAGTCGCAGCGCGAGGCCTACTCGGCGCACGTGGCCGCGACGTTCCGGCTCGCCGGGGAGACCGATTCGTCCGCTGCGAGGCTCGCGGATGCCGTGATGGCGATCGAAGCCGAGCTCGCCCGCAGCCAGATGACCAACGTCGAGCGGCGCGACCCCGAAAAGACCTACAACCTGCGCGCCACGGCGCAGCTCGCGCGCGAGGCGCCGGGGCTCGACTGGAAGGCCTATTTCGCCGCGGCCGGCGCCCCCGATCTCGCCGAGATCAACGTCACGCAGCCGGTCGCGGCGACGGCCCTGGCGAAGCTCGCCGCCGGGCGTCCTGCCGCCGACTGGCGCGCGTACCTGCGCTGGCAGGTGCTGCGCGCCTCCGCGACGAAGCTGCCGCGCGCCTTCGAGGAGGCCCACTTCGACTTCTACCAGCGCACCCTCACCGGCGTGCGCCAGATGCCGCCGCGGAACGAGCGCGTCATCGAGGCCATTTCCGGCAACTACGGATCCGAGCCCCTGGCCCAGGCGCTGGGGGAGCTCTTCGTGGGCGAGGCCTTCCCGCCCGAGGCCAAGCGTCGCGCCCTGGAGCTGGTGGGGCACGTGAAGGCGGCGCTGCGCGAGCGGCTGGAGAAGCTCGACTGGATGGCCGAGCCCACGCGCAAGGCGGCCCTCGACAAGCTCGACCGCATGGCGGTGAAGATCGGCTACCCGGACCGCTGGCGCGACTTCTCCACGGCCGAGGTGGGAGCGAAGCCCTTCGCGGCCAACTGGCTGGCGGCCAACGCCTTCGAGTTCCGGCGCTCGCTCGCGCGGCTGGGCAAGCCGGTGGACCGCGGCGAATGGTGGATGTCGCCGCACATCGTCAACGCCTACTACGGCGCCACGCTCAACGAGATCGTCTTCCCCGCGGGGATACTCCAGCCGCCCTACTTCGACCCGAAGGCCGACGACGCGCTCAACTTCGGCGGCATCGGCATGATCATCGGCCACGAGATCATGCACGGCTTCGACGACCGCGGCCGCCGCTACGACGCCGACGGCAACCTGCGCGAGTGGTGGACGCCTGCCGACCGCCAGCGCTACCAGGAGCGCGCGCAGGCGATCGTCGCGCAATACGACGCCTACGCGGGCATCGACGGCCTCAACGTGAACGGCAAGCTCACCCTCGGCGAGAACATCGCCGACCTGGGCGGGATCCAGATCGCCTACCTCGGGCTGCAGCGCGCGCTCGCCGGCAAGCCGCGCGAGCCGATCGACGGCTTCACGCCGGAGCAGCGCTACTTCCTCGCCTTCGCGCAGGCCTGGCGCTCGCGCTACCGCCCGGAGCTCGAGCGGCTCCGGCTGCTCACCGACGGCCACTCGCCCCCGCGCTACCGCGTGCAGGGTCCGCTCGCCAACCTGCCCGAGTTCGGCAAGGCCTTCTCCTGTCCCGTCGACGCCCGGGCGCTGCGCGCCGAGCACGAGCGCGTGAACCTCTGGTGAGGCCGCGAGGACGGTGAACGCGCTCGCGAGCGCCGCCGCAGCCGATCCCCGCGCGAGGGCGCAGGCGTGGCTCGCGCAGGCCTGCGGCGCCCGGAGGCTGGCGATCGAGCGCTGGGAGCGCCTTTCCGGCGGCGCCATCCAGGAGAACATCGCCCTCGACGTGACGGTAGAGGGCGGGCCGCACGCCGGGCGCCACGAATGGGTCCTGCGCACCGACGCCCCCTCGGCGGTCGCCGTGAGCCACTCGCGTCCCGAGGAGTTCGAGATCCTGCGCGCGGCCCACGCCGCGGGCGTGCGCGTCCCCGAGCCGCTCTTCCTCTGCCGCGACGGCGACGGCCCCGACTTCTTCGTGATGCGCCGCGTTCCCGGGGTGGCCGCCGGCCACCGCCTGTCGAAGGACGAGCGCCTCGTGCCCGATCGCGCCGCGCTCGCCCGCGAGCTGGGAGCCAACCTCGCGCGACTGCACGCCGTGAAGCCGCCGCTCGCCGCCCTCGCCTTCCTGGGCGAGCCGCCCGCCGATCACGCGCGGGCGACGATCGCCGGCTACCGGCGCGACCTCGACGCCCTGGGCGCCGTGCGCGGCGAAGCGTGGCCCGCGCTCGAGTGGGGCCTCGCGTGGTGCGCCCGCCATGCTCCCGCTCCCCTCCCCTCCTGCCTGCTGCACCGCGACTGGCGCACCGGCAACTACCTGGTTCACGAGGGCCACCTCGCGGCGGTGCTCGACTGGGAGTTCGCCGGCTGGGGAGACCCGCGCGAGGATCTCGGCTGGATGCTCGCGCGCTGCTGGCGCTTCGCGCGGCCCGACCTCGAGGCCGGCGGCATAGGCACGGCGGAGGACTTCCTCGCCGGCTACGCCGAGGGCGGCGGTCGCGCGACGATCCCGCAGGAGACCCGCTACTGGCAGGTGCTGGCGCACCTGCGCTGGGCCGTGATCGCGCTGCAGCAGGCGGAGCGCCACCGCTCCGGCTCGCAGCGTTCGCTGGAGCTCGCGCTCACCGCCCACATCGTCCCCGAGCTGGAGCTGGAGATCCTCGAGCTCACGCAGGAGGCCCCGTGAAGGTCGAGCCTTCCGCCGCCGATCTCCTCGACATCGCCCGCGCGACCCTCCTCGCGGACGTCGCGCCGAGCCTGCCGGAGGACAAGCGCTACGCCGCGCTGATGGCCGCCAACGCGCTCGCCATCGCAGGGCGCGAGCTCGCCGCGCCCGAATCGACGGCCGCCGAGCTCGCGCGGCTCGAGGATCTCGTGCCCGGTGGCGCGCCCCCGGGCGAGGCATCGACGGCGCTGCGGGAGGCCAACGCGCGCCTCGCCCGGGCCGTCCGCGAGGGGCGCTTCGACGGGGGCGAATCGCGAGCGAGGCTCCTCGCGCACCTGCGCCAGTGCGTGCGCTCGCGGCTGGCCGTCAGCAACCCGCGGGCCCTGGCCCGCCTGGAAAGGAACGCGACTTGATCACCGATCCCCTCTTCGACGTCCGCGGCAAGGTCGCCCTCGTCACCGGCGCCTCCAGCGGCCTGGGCGAGAACTTCGCCCGCTGCCTCGCGCAGCGCGGCGCCATCGTGGTGGCCGCCGCGCGTCGCGCCGACCGCCTCGAGGCCCTCGTGCGCGACGGCGGCGCCGCGCACGCGGTGGCGCTCGACGTGACCGACGCCGTGAGCGTGGAAGCCGCGGTGAAGCGGGCCGCGGAGCTGGCCGGCCCGCTCGACATCCTCGTCAACAACGCCGGCATCGCCGACACGAAGGCCTCGCTGGATCTCACGGAGGCCGACTGGCGCCGCGTACTCGACACCAACCTCGACGGCGCCTGGCGCATGGCGCAGGCGGTGGCCCGCTCGATGATCGCCGCGAAGCGTCCGGGCTCTATCGTGAACATCGCCTCCATCCTGGGCCTGCGCCAGGCCACGCATCTCCTCGCCTACGCCGCGGCCAAGGCGGCGCTGGTCCAGGTGACGAAGTCCCTCGCCCTCGAGTGGGCCCGACACGGCATCCGCGTGAACGCCATCGCGCCCGGCTACGTGATCACGGAGATGAACCGCGACTTCTTCGCCTCCGAGCCCGGGCGGGCCATGGCCAACCGCGTGCCGCAGCGGCGCATCGGCTCGCCCTCCGACCTGGACGGCGCGCTCCTCCTCCTCGCCTCCGGCGCCGGCGCCTACATGACCGGCTCCGTCGTCGTGGTCGACGGCGGCCACCTCGTGAACTCCCTCTAGCGCCATGGACCTCAAGCTCCCGCCCGAGATCGAGTCGTACCGGAAGCGCTACCGCGACTTCGTCCGCGACCACGTCCTGCCCTACGACACCACCCCCGAGTCCTTCGACGAGCACGAGAACATCCGCCCGGAGCTCCTCGCGATCCTGCGCGCCAAGGCGAAGGAGGAAGGCCTGTGGGCGCCGCAGATGCCCCGGTCGCGCGGCGGCCAGGGGCTCACCGTGGCGGGCATGGCCGCCTGCTACGAGGAGCTCAACTACTCCCTCTTCGGCCCGGTCGCGGCGAACTGCGCCGCGCCCGACGACGGCAACATGATGCTGCTCGAGAAAGTGGGCACGCCGGAGCAGAAGGAGCGGTGGCTGCAGCCCATCGTCGAAGGCACGGTGCGCTCGGCCTTCGCGATGACCGAGCCGCACCCGGGCGCCGGCTCCGATCCCGCGATGATGCGAACCACGGCCGAGCGACGCGGCGACCGCTGGATCGTCACCGGCCGCAAGTGGTTCATCACCGGCGCGGGCGAAGCGAAGCACTTCATCGTGGTCGCGAAGACCTCCGACGACGCGCGGAAGGGACTGACCGCCTTTCTCTTCGACCGCGACCAGCCGGGCTGGCGCATCGTCAGGCGCATCCCCATCCTCGGGCCGGAGGAACACGGCGGGCACTGCGAGATCGAGTTCGACGCCCTCGAGATCCCGGACGAGAACCGGCTCCTGCACGTGGGCGACGGCCTCAAGGTGACGCAGATCCGCCTGGGCACCGCGCGCCTCACGCACTGCATGCGCTGGCTGGGACTCGCGCGGCGCTGCCTGGACATCGCCGCCGACTACGCCTCCGAGCGCGAGTCGCAGGGACACCGGCTCGCCGAGCGCGAGAGCGTGCAGATGAAGCTGGGCCACTGCGCCATGCAGGTCGAGATCGGCAGGCTCCTGGTCATGAAGGCCGCGACGTTCCTCGACAAGGGCGACTTCGCGCGGAAGGAGATCTCGATGGCCAAGGTGCAGGTCGCCGACACCCTGCACCTTTGCGCCGACACCGCCATCCAGCTCTGCGGGGCGCGCGGCTACTCGCGCGACACGCCGCTCGAGTGGATCTACCGCTACGCCCGGCAGGCGCGGCTGGTCGACGGCGCGACCGAGGTGCACCAGCAGGTGCTGGCGCGCCTGTTCCTCGAGGAGCGGGGGAACTTCTGGCGGTGGGGGTGAGAGTTACCCGGGCAAAAAGCTTTGGAAACGCCGATTACCGCCGATGCCCCGCCGATTGCCGCCGATAATTCGAAAGCTGATCGTGCCGGGGCGACGACTGCCGACATGAATCACCGGTGACCGCGTCTCCAGGTCCCGCCGGATTTCATCTGCGGCAATCGGCGGGGCATCGGCGGCAATCGGCGTTCCTCGCTCTACTCCCCGACAGGGAGGCACGAGCAGAACAGGTTGCGGTCGCCGTAGACATTGTCGGCGCGGCCCACGGGAGGCCAGTACTTCGTCTCCCGCAGTGACTTGACCGGGTAGGCCGCGAGCTCCCGCGGGTACTTGTGCTTCCAGTCGTCGGCGAGCACCGCCGCCGCGGTGTGCGGCGCGTTCTTGAGCGGGTTGTCCTCGCGGTCCAGGCGCCCCTCCTCCACCGCGCGGATCTCCTCGCGGATGGCGATCATGGCCTCGCAGAAGCGGTCCAGCTCCGCCTTCGACTCGCTCTCCGTGGGCTCGACCATGAGGGTCCCGGGCACCGGGAAGGACATGGTGGGCGCGTGGAAGCCGTAGTCCATGAGGCGCTTGGCCACGTCCTCCACCTGGATGCCCGACTTCTCCTTGAGGGGCCGCAGGTCGAGGATGCACTCGTGCGCGACCAGGCCGCCGGGTCCGGTGTAGAGCACCGGGTAATGCGGCGCGAGGCGCTTCGCGACGTAGTTCGCGTTCAGGATCGCCATCTCGGTGGCGGCCTTCAGCCCCTCGGCGCCCATCATCGCCACGTACATCCACGAGATGGGCAGGATCGAGGCGCTGCCGTAGGGCGCGGCCGACACCGCGCCGATGGCTTCCGTGGGCGCATCCATGTGCCGGTGGCCGGGAAGGAACTTCGCCAGGTGCGCGGCGACCGCCACGGGACCCACGCCGGGACCGCCGCCGCCGTGCGGGATGCAGAAGGTCTTGTGCAGGTTGAGGTGCGAGACGTCGCCCCCGAAGGCGCCGGGCGCGGCCAGCCCCACGAGCGCGTTCATGTTGGCGCCGTCGACGTACACCTGCCCGCCGTGGGCGTGAACGATGTCGCAGAGCTCCGTGATCCCGGCCTCGAAGACGCCGTGCGTCGAGGGGTAGGTCACCATGATCGCGGCGAGGTTCGCGGCGTGCTGCGCGGCCTTGGCGCGCAGGTCGGCGAGATCCACGTTGCCGTTGTCGTCGCAGGCCACCACCACCACCTGCATCCCCGCCATGTGCGCCGAGGCGGGGTTGGTGCCGTGCGCCGAGCTCGGGATGAGGCAGACGTTGCGGTGGCCCTCGCCGCGGCTTTCGTGCCAGGCCTTGATGACGAGGAGCCCCGCGTACTCGCCCTGCGAGCCCGCGTTGGGCTGCATGGACACCGCCGCGTAGCCCGTGCACTCGACGAGCATCTTCTCGAGCCCGTCCACGAGCTCGCGGTAGCCCTGGGCCTGCTCCGGCGGCGCGAACGGGTGCAGGTTCGCGAACTCGGGCCAGGTGATCGGGATCATCTCGCTCGTGGCGTTGAGCTTCATCGTGCACGAGCCCAGCGGAATCATCGAGCGGTCGAGCGCGATGTCGCGGTCGGCGAGGCGCCGGAGATACCGCAGCATCTCCGTCTCCGCGTGGTAGCGGTTGAAGACGGGGTGCGCGAGGTAGGCGCTCGTGCGCGCGAAGGCCGGCGCGATGTCCGGCACGGAGGCGTCGAGGTCGGCGGGCGCGAAGCCGGCCGGGGCGCCGGCGAAGATCTCCCACAGGCGCGCGACGTCCTCGTTGGTGGTGGTCTCGTCGAAGGAAAAGCCCAGCGTGGCGGCGTCGACCCGGCGCAGGTTCACGCCCGCGCGCTGGCTCCTCGCCGCGACGTCGGCGGTCTTCGCCCCCGTCTTCACCGTCACCGTGTCGAAGAACGCGGTGGCGGGCGCCTCGAACCCCAGCTTCGCGAGCCCGGCGCGGGCGATGGCCGCCAGCCGGTGGACGCGGCGCGCGATGCGCTCCAGCCCCTTCGGACCGTGGTAGACGGCGTACATCGAGGCGATCACCGCGAGGAGCACCTGCGCGGTGCAGATGTTGGAGGTCGCCTTCTCGCGGCGGATGTGCTGCTCGCGAGTCTGCAGCGCCAGGCGGTAGGCGGGGTTGCCGTGGGAGTCGACCGTCACGCCAACGAGCCGCCCGGGCATGCTGCGCTTGAGCGCGTCACGGGTGGCGAGGTAGCCGGCGTGCGGACCGCCGTAGCCCATGGGCACGCCGAAGCGCTGCGCCGAGCCCACGACCACGTCCGCGCCCCACTCCCCCGGCGGCACGATCACCGCGAGCGCGAGGAGGTCCGCGGCCGCGACGAGGTGCCCTCCCTTCGCGTGCAGGGCGYCGGCCAGCGCGCGGTAGTCGCGGATCTCGCCGTCCACGCCCGGGTACTGGACCAGCGCCGCGAAGGCGTCGRTCCCCGCGAGCTCTGCTGCGTCGGCCACCCGGATCTCGAGCCCCAGCGGCGCGGCGCGCGTGCGCAGCACGTCGATCGTCTGCGGCAGCACGTCGGAGGCCACCGCGAAGACGTTCGAGGCGTGGTTGCCGGATCGCCGGCAGAGCGTCATGGCCTCGGCGGCCGCGGTGGCCTCGTCCAGCATCGAGGCATTGGCGATCTCCATGCCGGTGAGGTCGCAGACCATCGTCTGGAAGTTGACGAGCGCCTCCAGGCGGCCCTGCGAGATCTCCGGCTGGTAAGGCGTGTAGGCCGTGTACCAGGCGGGGTTCTCGAGGATGTTGCGGAGGATGACGCCCGGCGTGTGCGTGCCGTAGTAGCCCTGCCCGATCCAGGAACGGAAGACCCGGTTCTTCGCCGCGATGGCGCGCAGCTCCGCCAGCGCCTCGGCCTCGGGTCGGCCCGCGGGAAGCGCCATGGGCGCCTTGCGGCGGATGCCGGGCGGGACGATGGCCTGCATCAGGGCATCGCGCGAGGCGTAACCCAGCGCGGAGAGCATGGCGGCCTGGTCGCCGGCGTCCGGGCCGACGTGGCGGCGCTCGAAGGCGGCGCGGTCCTCGAGCTCGCCGAGGGTGCGGCGGTCGACGTGGGTGTCGGGCATGGCGGTTCCTTCTATTCCGAGGCGACCTTCTCGTAGGCGGCGGCGTCGAGGAGCTTCGCGAGGTCGGCGGCGTTGTCCGGCTTGATGCGGAACATCCAGCAGCCGTAGGCGTCGGCGTTCACCTTCTCGGGCGCGTCGGCGAGGGCATCGTTGCCGGCCACGATCTCGCCGGCAACCGGCGCGTAGATGTCGGAGGCGGCCTTCACCGACTCCACCACGCCCACCGCCTCGCCCGCGGCGACCTTGCGGCCGGCCTTGGGCGCCTCGACGAACACGATGTCGCCCAGCTGTTCCTGGGCGTGGTCGGTGATGCCGACCGACACGGTGCCGTCGGCCTCGCTCCTCGCCCACTCGTGCGACTGCGTGTACTTCAGTTCCTTCGGGATGTTCATCGCGTTCTCTCCGTAGTTTCGATTCTTCGGTACCAGGTACCCGTACCTGGTACCCGTACCTGGTACCGAGTCAGATGAGGGGTTTGCCGTTGCGGACGAAGGGGGGCTTCACGACCCGCGCGGCGAGTTCCTTGTCGCGGATCGCCACGCGCACCGTGGCGCCGGGGGCCGTGCCGAGCGGCAGGCGCGCGAGCGCGATGGAGACGTTGAGCGTGGGCGAGAAGGTGCCGCTGGTGACCTCGCCCTCCCCRCCMTCGGCCGCGACCTTCTGGTGCGCSCKCAGSACGCCRCCCTTGTCGSYGAGGACGAGGCCGAGGAACTCCTGCTTCTTGCCGCGCGCCTCGAGCGCCTTGCGGCCGAAGAAGGGGCGCGGCGCCTTGAGGTCCACCGTCCACGCGAGCCCCGCGTCCAGGGGCGACGTGGCGGCGTCCATGTCCTGGCCGTAGAGGTTCATGCCGGCCTCCAGCCGCAGCGTGTCGCGCGCGCCCAGGCCGCAGGGACGCACGCCCTGCGCGACCACCCCCTTCCAGATCGTCTCCGCCTCGCTCGCGGGAAAGACGACCTCGAAGCCGTCCTCGCCCGTGTAGCCGGTGCGCGCCACCATGATGTCGTCGCCCATGCGCGCGCCCTGGAACGCGACCAGCGCCTCGGTCGCGGGCTTGGTCTCGTCGAAGGCGCGCCAGAACTTCTCGCGCGCGTTGGGCCCCTGCACGGCCACCATGGCGAGGTCCTCGCGCGGCTTGATCGCCACCTTGTGGCCGGCCAGGGCGTTGAGGGAGTGCAGCCACTGGATGTCACCCTCGGCCGTGCCTGCGTTCACCACCAGCCGGAAGAAGTCGTCGCGGAAGAAGTACGCGATGAGGTCGTCCACCACGCCGCCCTCGTCGTTGAGCATGCACGAGTAGAGCGCCTTGCCGGGCACCGCGAGCCTGGCCACGTCGTTGGCCAGCGCGAAGCGCAGGAACTCGCGCGCCCCCGGCCCCTCGAGGTCCACCACCCGCATGTGGGAGACGTCGAAGATCCCGGCGTCGCGGCGCACCGCGTGGTGCTCCTCGAGCTGCGAGCCGTAGTGCACGGGCATGTCCCAGCCGCCGAAGTCGACCATGCGGGCGCCGGCCTCGCGGTGCAGGGCGTTGAGCGGAGTGGTCTTCAGCATGGCCATCGCCTCCCGGAAATGAAAAGGGGCCAGGCAAGCCCGCATCGCTTGCCTGGCCCCTCTGTCCCTTGTACCTGAGAGATTACGGTGCCGGATCGCCGGCGCCGCGAGCCCCTTCGGTGGACGGAAACCCGGGAAACCCCGGCCTGCCGGGAATCCCTCCGCCGCTCTCCAGAGTCCGGGACTGCCCCGCCTGCCTGCGCAGGCGAACCCGGTTCCGGACGGTCCTTTTGCCTGAGAGTTTGCGGGCGCTACCCCTTCGGCGGCGACGCGGAAAACCCGCGATCGCGCTCTCCCGACCGGATGCCGCGGAGGCTACGCGGGCCCCCGTTGCCTGTCAAACCGACGGGGAATTTGAGGAAGCGCAAAGCCCGGCCTTGATCGAGCGCAAGGGGTATCGCGCCGCCCCGCCCTAGCATTGCCGCTAGCCCGCCACCGGCCTTCCCGGAGAACAAATGGGCGCTCGAGGGACGCGAAGTGTCGCGACCCGGCGACCCGGCGGAACCTCGGAGAGAACTCGCCATGTCGTCCGTCACCCCGCCCCCGCTCAGGGGCTACGCCATCCTTCAGGATCCCGAGTACAACAAGAGCACGGCCTTCACCGAGGCCGAGCGCGACGCGCTGGGACTGCGCGGCCTGTTGCCCCCGCGGGTCACGACGCAGCCCGAGCAGGTGAGCCGCGTGCTCCAGAACATGCGCCGGCTGCCCACCGACCTCGACAAGTACATCTTCCTCACGGCGCTGCACGACCGCAACGAGACGCTCTTCTTCCGCGTGGTGATGGAGAACGCCGAGGAGATCATGCCCCTCATCTACACCCCGACGGTGGGCCTGGGCTGCCAGCTCTACGGCCGCATCTACCGCCGGGCGCGCGGCCTGTTCATCTCGGCCGCCGACAAGGGGCGCGTGAAGCAGGTCCTGAAGAACTGGCCGCACAAGGCGGGGATCATCGTCGTCACCGACGGCGAGCGCATCCTGGGCCTCGGCGACCTGGGCGCCCAGGGCATGGGCATCCCGGTGGGCAAGCTCTCGCTCTACACGGCCTGCGCCGGCATGCATCCCCAGCTGTGCCTGCCGATCACCCTCGACGTCGGCACCGAGAACGAGGAGCTCCTCAAGGACCCGCTCTACATCGGCCATTACCGCCGGCGCCTGCGTGGCGCGGAGTACGACGCGCTGGTCGAGGAGTTCGTCGCCGCCGCGAACGAGGTCTTCCCGGGCGTGCTCATCCAGTTCGAGGACTTCGCCAACGCCAACGCCTTCCGCCTGCTGCACAAGTACCAGGACAAGGTCTGCACCTTCAACGACGACATCCAGGGCACCGCCTCCGTCACGCTCGCGGGACTGAAGTCGGCCATCCGCATCACGGGAAAGAGCCTCGCGGACACGCGCGTGCTCTTCCTGGGCGCCGGCGAGGCCGCGGTGGGCATCGCGGACCTCATCACCGCCTCCCTCGTGGCCGACGGCCTTCCCGAGGCCGAGGCGCGCAAGCGCTGCTGGCTGGTCGACTCCAAGGGCCTGGTCGTCGCCTCGCGCACCGACCTCACGGACCACAAGCGCAAGTACGCGCACGAGCACGCGCCCGTGAAGGAGTTCGCCGAGGCCGTCAACGCGCTCAAGCCCCAGGCCATCATCGGCGTGGCGGCCGTGGGCCGCACCTTCACCCAGCCGATCGTGAAGGCCATGGCGTCGTTCAACTCGCGCCCGATCATCTTCGCGCTGTCCAACCCGACCTCGAAGTCGGAGTGCACGGCGGAAGAGGCCTACGCGTGGAGCGAGGGCCGCGGCGTCTTCGCCTGCGGCAGCCCCTTCGCCCCCGTAAACATCGGCGGCCAGACGCTGGTGCCGCGCCAGTGCAACAACTCGTACATCTTCCCGGGCGTAGGCCTGGGGGTGGTGGCCACCAAGGCGAAGCGCGTGACCGACGACATGTTCCTCGCCGCCGCCGACACGCTCGCGCAAATGGTCTCGGAGGCGGACCTCGCGCAGGGAAGCCTCTATCCCCCGCTCAAGGACATGCGAAGCGTTTCCGCCGCCATCGCCACGAGCGTGGCCGAGGTGGTCTTCAAGCGCGGGCTCGCGGGCGTGGCGAAGCCCGCCGACATGGCCGCCTTCATCCGCCAGAACATGTACGAGCCGACGTACCCGACATACGCCTAGGGCCGGCAAGCGGGCTCCGCCCGCAGGGGAGGCCACGGAAAGGGCCGGCACCGCCGGCCCTTTCCGCTGGCGCGCCCGACTATACTCAGCCTCGTCACCCGGGGAGGAAGTTCATGGCCTGCTGCCATCACTACTACATGCTCGCCGAAGGCAACGAGGCCGCCTTCGCCATCGACGTCTCGAGCATCACCTTCGGCCACGGCGTCCTGAAGGAAGCCGGCGAGCACGCGCGCGCGCTGGGCATGACGCGCGTGGCGCTATTCACCGACAAGACCCTCGCCGCCCTGCCCTATGTCGCCCAGGTGCGCGAGTCGCTTCGCGCCGCGGGCCTGGACGTCGCGGTCTTCGACGAGTCGCGCGTCGAGCCCACGGACCAGTCCTTCCTCGCGGCCGCGAAGTTCGCCACCGAGGGGAAGTTCGACGGCTACGTCTCGGTGGGCGGGGGCTCGGTCATGGACACCGCCAAGGCCGCGAATCTCTACGCCACCTGGCCCGCCGAGTTCCTGGACTACGTGAACGCCCCCATCGGCAAGGGGAAGGCCGTTCCGGGGCCGCTCAGGCCCCACATCGCCTGCCCCACCACCTGCGGCACGGGCTCGGAGTGCACCGGCATCGCGATCTTCGACCTGCTCTCGATGCAGGTGAAGACGGGCATCGCCTCGCGAAGGCTCCGTCCCTCGCTCGCGCTCATCGACCCGGCCACGACTTACACGCTGCCGAAGAACGTGGTGGCGGCGAGCGGCTTCGACATCCTCTCGCACGCGCTCGAGTCCTACACCGCGAGGCCCTACACGCGCCGCGCGGCACCGGGCAAGCCGGGGCTTCGGCCCATGAGCCAGGGCGCCAATCCCTGGAGCGACATCGGCTGCGAGGCGGCGTTGAAGCTCCTCGGCCAGTACCTGGAGCGCGGGGTGAACGACGCCTCCGACCGCGAGGCGCGAGACAACCTGATGTACGCGGCGACGCTCGCCGGCATCGCGTTCGGCAACTCAGGCGTCCACGTCCCGCACGGCATGGCCTACTCCGTGGCGGGCCTGGTGCGCGACTTCCACCCCGAAGGCTATCCGGGCGAGGAGCCCATCGTGCCGCACGGCATGAGCGTGGTGGTGAACGCGCCTTCCGTCTTCCGCTTCACGGCCTGCGCCTGCCCGGACCGCCACATCGCCGCGGCCGGCTGGCTGGGAGCGGACACGCGCGGCGCCACGGATGACGACGCCGGCGAGGTGATCGCGAACCAGCTCATCGCGATGATGAAGGCGACGCAGATCCCCAACGGCATCGGCGGCGTGGGCTACACGAACGCGGATGCGCCGGCGCTCGCCAAGGGGGCGTGGGCGCAGCAGCGGCTGCTCACGAATTCGCCCAGGGAGGTCACCGAGGAAAGCCTCGAGGG
>PQAI01000130.1 GCA_003105245.1 Betaproteobacteria bacterium
CCCGGCGTCCTCGAGGGCGTTCCCGCCTCGCGCGGCTACGCCGGGGGCTTCGGCGCCGACCTCATGCTCAAGGACCTCTCGCTCGCCACCGAGGCCGCGAGAGCGGCGAAGGTGCCCGTGCTGATGGGCGCGGTCGCCCAGCAGGTCTACCAGAAGCACTCCACCGACGGGCACGGCGGCAAGGACTTCTCCAGCGTGATCCTCCAGTACGTCAAGGCCTGAGACCATGATCCGGCACCGCATCGAGGGCCACACGGCCCTCCTCACGATCGACAACCCTCCCGCCAACACCTGGACGCCGGAGGACCTGCGCGCCCTCGAGAAGCTCGTGGGAGAGCTCAACGCCGACCGTTCCGTCTACGCCGCCGTGATCACCGGCGCCGGCGAGAAGTTCTTCTCCGCCGGGGCCGACCTCAAGAAGTTCGCCGGCGACAAGGTCTACGCCCGCCACTTCATCGCCTGCTTCGGCTCCGCCTTCGAGGCGCTCATGAACGCGCGCTTCGTGACCATCGCCGCGATCAACGGCTACGCCATGGGCGGCGGCCTCGAGTGCTGCCTCGCCTGCGACCTGCGCATCGCCGAATCGCACGCCCAGATGGCGCTCCCGGAGCCGGGCGTGGGGCTGCTTCCCGCCGGCTGCGGCACGCAGAACCTGCCGGGGCTCGTGGGCGAAGGCTGGGCCAAGCGCATGATCCTCACAAACGAGCGCGTCGACGCGGCCACCGCGCTTCGCATCGGCCTCGTCGAGGAAGTGGCCGACAAGGGCCAGGGGCTCGCGAAGGCCACCGCGCTCGCCGCCCGCGTGGCCACGCTCTCGCCGCGCGCCGTCGAGTACTGCAAGAGCCTCATCCACAACGCGCGCAACGGCATCCCCCGCCGCGCGGGCCTGGCGCTCGAGCGCGAGCGCTTCATGGACCTCTTCGACCATTCCGACCAGCTCGAGGGCGTGAACGCCTTCCTGGAGAAGCGCGCCCCGGCATGGAAGAACGACTGAGGCCGGGCGCCTCGCCCGTCCTCGCCCGCGAGGGCCTGCTCGCGCAGATCCGCGACGGCGTGGCCTGGGTCACGCTGGACCGCCCCGCCGCCCTCAACGCCCTGTCGCTCGCGATGCTCGAGGGCCTCGCGCAGTGGCTGGACGAGTGGGAACAGGACGACCGCGTGCGCCTGGTCGCGCTTCGCGGCGCGGGGGACAAGGCGTTCTGCGCCGGCGGCGACATCCGCGAGCTGCGCAGCCTCTTCGTCGGGGGCAGCGGGCGGCACCGCCACTTCTTCGAGGTCGAGTACTCCCTCGACCACCGCATCCACACCTACCCCAAGCCGGTGGTCGCGGTGATGGACGGCATCACCATGGGCGGCGGCATGGGCATCGCCCAGGGCGCCACGCTGCGCATCGCCGGGCCGCGCACGCGCGTGGCCATGCCGGAGACGCGCATCGGCTTCTTTCCCGACGTGGGCGGCACCTGGTTCCTGCAGCGCGCCCCGGGGAAGATCCCGCTCTACCTCGGGATCGTGGGCGTCACCATCGGACCGTCCGACACCCTCTACGCCGGTCTCGCGGACGCGCTCTTTTCGCCCGAATCCATCACGGCCCTGGCCGACGAGCTCCCGCGCGCGGCGGCCGCGGCCGACCCCCGGCGCGCGCTGGCGGAACTCGCCCGCCGGCACGCCGTCGCCCCGTCGCCCTGCGAGCTGGAGGCCCTGCGCCCGGCCATCGACCTGCATTTCGGGCAGCCGGGCGTGGCGGCGATCCACGACTCGCTCGCGTCCGAGTCGCGCCCGGAATACGAGGGCTGGGCCGCGAAGACGACCGCCCTGCTGGAGGAGCGCTCGCCCACCCTGCTGCGCGTGGCCTTCGAGCAGCTCACGCGCGGTCGGGGTCTCTCTCTCGCCGATTGCTTCCGGCTGGAGCTGAACCTCATCCACGGCTGCTTCGACCACGGCGACTTCGTCGAGGGCGTGCGCGCCTTGATCGTCGACAAGGACAATTCTCCGCGCTGGAACCCACCCTCGCTCGGCCACGTGACCGACGCGTCCGTCGAGGCGTTCTTCGCGCCGCGCTGGAAGCCGCCCGAACACCCCCTTCGCCATCTCTAGTCCCAGGAGGAAATCCATGAAGCTCGTCACCTACTCTCCCGCCGGCGGCGGCGCGCAGCGCCCCGGCCTCGTCGTCGAAGGCGACCGCATCGTCGACATCCCGGCCCACGTGGCCGCCACCCCCGGCGTGGACTTCTCCACGATGCTGGGCATCATCCGGGGGGGCGCACCGGCGCGCCAGGCGCTCGATGCCCTGGCGGCCAGGCCGCCTGCCGCCACGGTGTCGATGAAGGACGTGAAGCTGCACGCCCCCATCCCGCGCCCGGCCAAGAACGTCTTCTGCGTCGGCTGGAACTACCTCGAGCACTTCGAGGAAGGCGCCAAGAAGCTGCAGGACAACCGCGAGCTGCCGCAGTGGCCCGTGTTCTTCAGCAAGGCGCCCACGGCCGTGAACGGTCCCTACGACCCCATCCCCTTCGACGCGTCCATCTCCACCTCGCTCGACTGGGAAGTGGAGCTGGGCGTGGTGATCGGCCCCGGCGGCAAGGACATCAAGGCCGAGGACGCCATGAGCCACGTCTGGGGCTACACCGTGATCAACGACGTCTCCTGGCGCGACCTGCAGCGCCGCCACGGCGGCCAGTGGCACAAGGGCAAGAGCCTGGACGGCACCTGCCCCATGGGACCGGTGCTGGTGACCGCCGACAGCCTCGACCACGCGAACCTGCGCGTGACCTGCCGCGTGAACGGCGTCACCAAGCAGGACTCGAACACGAAGTTCCTCTACTTCAAGCTGCCGCGCCTCATCCAGGACCTCTCGATGGGCATGACCCTCGAGGCGGGCGACATCCTCTCCACGGGCACCCCCGAAGGCGTGGGCTTCGCGAGGAACCCCCCGGAGTTCCTCAAGCCCGGCGATCTCCTGGAGACCGGGATCGAGGGCATCGGCACGCTGCGCAACCCCGTCGGGGGTTGATCCCGCCCCGGGGGACGGCGAGAATAGGCCTCGTCCCCCCGGAGCCCCCCCATGCCGAGCAAGATCCCGCCCGGAGCCAGCGTCGTCGGGCGCATGGAAATCTACCGGCGCCTGGTCGCAATCCCGGCGCTCAAGGACAGCTACGCGCGCAAGTTCGCCGTGGCCGCCTTCGTGAGCGCCCAGACGCCGCTGGTGGTGTTCATCGTCTACCTGCTGGTCGCGCGCGCCGACTGGGCCTCGATGTACCCGCTGCTCGCGGCGCTGGTGCTCGCCTCGGTGGCCGGCTACCTGGGCACGCTCTGGCTGCTGCGCGAGATCCTCGTGCCCATCGACCTCACGGCCGAGGCCCTGCGCGAGTACCTCGAGAGCCGCAAGATCCCGGACCTGCCGGTGGCCTTCCCGGACCAGGCCGGGCGCCTCATGGAAGGCACGCAATACACCCTCACGCAGTTGAACGAGACGATCAACCGCCTCGAGCGCGTGTCCGACTCCGACGACCTCACCGGCATCTACAACCGCCGCGCCGGCGAGAAGCGGCTCACCGAGGAAATCGCCCGGGCCGAGCGCGACCTCGAGACCTTCCAGGTCGCCTTCTTCGACCTGAACGGCTTCAAGGACATCAACGCCACCCACGGCCACAGCGCGGGCGACGCGTGCATCTCGCACATGGCGGCGCTGCTGCAGCTCAACACGCGYCGCGGCGACTGGGTCGCGCGCTGGGGAGCCGACGAGTTCATCGTGGGCCTGCACCGCAACCGCGCCCTCAAGATGGTGATGGAGCGCATCGTGGCCGCCATCGCCGCGAGCCCCTGCGAGATCACCGCCGGCAAGGAGCTCCAGCTCACGGTGAGCGTGGGGGTGGCCGAGTACCGCTTCGGGGCGGGCAAGGCAGGGCTGCTCGCGGATGCCGACCGCGCCATGTTCGAGGCGAAGGCGATCGCCCGCGAAAAGGGCGGCTCGCCCATCTGCTTCTTCCACGAGGTGGCCACCGGCACGCCGGCGCGGCAGGCCGAGGCGGCCTGAGGAGTCCTCAGCCCAGGAGCAGCACGCCCACGCCGAGGGCCGCGAAGATGATCGCGGCCACGACGTGCACCGCGCGCACCGGCAGGCGCTTGGCCAGCGCATCGCCGAAGAAGGCCACCGGCGCGTTGGCGAGCAGCATCCCGACGGTGGTCCCCATCACGACGGCGGTGAGCGATTCGAAGCGCGCCGCGAGGGCCACGGTGGCGATCTGCGTCTTGTCGCCGATCTCGACGAAGAAGAAGAGCACCAGCGTCGACAGGAAGACGCCGCCCAGCTTGCGCTCGGCGGACTCGGACTCGTCCAGCTTGTCGGGGACGAGCATCCACGCGGCCATGGCAATGAAGGAGATCCCCAGGATCCAGCGCATCGCGTCGGGTCCTATCGTCTTCGTGAGCCAGGCGCCCACGGCGCCGGCGATGCCGTGGTTCACCAGGGTCGCGAAGAAGATCCCGGCCACGATGGGCCAGGGCTTGCGGTAGCGAGCGGCCAGCACCAGCGTGAGGAGCTGGGTCTTGTCCCCGATCTCGGCGAGCGCGACGATCCCGATCGAGACGAGCCAGGCCTCGATCAAACCAGCGCCTCTTCGGCCGCCCTCACGAGGGCGCCTCCCGTGACCATGACCTCGGCCAGCGAGTCGGCCTGCGGCAGCAGGTGGTCGGCGAAGAACCGCGCCGTGAGCCGCTTGCCGCGCAGGTACGCGGCATCGCCCTCGCCCGCCTCGAGCTGCTTCGTGGCGGCGAC
>PQAI01000131.1 GCA_003105245.1 Betaproteobacteria bacterium
GCGCGCGAGCGGGATGCGGCGGCGGCCCGCCAGCGGATGCCCGGGCGCGGCGGCGATCACGTGCGGGTGCGGCGCGAAGGCCGTGGCGGCGTAGCCCGCCTCGGCGGGCGGCTGGCTGATGACGGCGAGGTCGGTCTCGCAGGCGGTGAGGCGCGCGAGCAGCTCGTCGCGGTTGCGCACCGCGATGCGCACGCGGATGCCCGGGTGCTCGCGGCGGAAGGCCGCCACGATCCAGGGGAAGAAGTGGTCGCCGGCGTTGATGACCGCCACGTCGAGGAGCCCGCGCCCGAGGCTGCCGATCTCCGTGATCGCCTCCTCCGCCCCGCGGATGTGGCCGAGGATGCCGCGCGCGTGCGCGAGCACCTCCTCGCCCTCCTGCGTGAGCCGCAGGTGCCGCCCCACCCGCTCGAAGAGCGCCGCGCCGGCGTGCCCCTCGAGCTGCTTCACCTGGATGGACACCGCCGGCGCCGTGAGGTGCAGCTCCCCGGCGGCGCGCGTGAGCGACAGGTGCCTCGCGGCGGCCTCGAAGACGCGCAGCTGGCGCAGCGTCGCGTTTCTCATTAAATGATCACTTAATGATTGCCAAAGATCATTTTACTTTCATTTAATTATTCCGGCGAGTAGCTTGGGTCGCGACATCACCGACCGCGAAGCGAGGCGAGCATGGACATGAGGGAACCGGCCCGGGCGGGCCTGGCGGGGGGACGGGAGGCCCTGAACGCGGCCTTCTGGGACCTGGGGCTGCGCTTCCAGTGGGACGCGGCGACCTGGGGGGTGCTGGTGCAGATGGAGGGCCTCGAGGCGCAGATCGCCTACTACCTGGGGCACTGGCAGCCGCACCTGCTGGCCGTCTACGACCCGGCCTTCCTCGCGAGGCTGGTGGAAAGCCGCGTGGCCGCGCCCGGCAACGGGCGGATGGGCATGGAGGCCTTCAGCAGGTCCTGAGGCGGCGCGCCTCAGCCCGCCAGCTCGGGACGGTTGCGGTACTGCTCGAGCGCCTCGGGATTGGCCAGGGCCTCGACGTTCCTCACCGGCTGGCCGTGGATGGCCGCGCGAACCGCGAGCTCGACGATCTTGTTGGACTTGGTGCGCGGGATGTCCGTCACCTGCGCGACGACGGCCGGCACGTGCCGCGGCGTCGTGTTGTTGCGGATCGTGTCCTTGATCCGCTTCACCAGCGCCTCGTCGAGCGCGAGCCCCTCGCGCAGCTTCACGAACAGGACCACGCGCACGTCGCCCTGCCAGTCCTGGCCGATGACGATCGACTCCACCACCTCGTCCAGGCGCTCGACCTGGCGGTAGATCTCGGCCGTGCCGATGCGCACCCCGCCGGGATTGAGCACCGCGTCCGAGCGGCCGTAGATCACCATCCCGCCGTGGGGCGTGATCTCGCTCCAGTCGCCGTGCCGCCAGACGTTGGGGTACTTCTCGAAGTAGGCGGCGCGGTACTTCCCGCCGTCGGGGTCGTTCCAGAAGCCCAGCGGCATCGTCGGGAAGGGCGCGGTGCACACGAGCTCTCCCTTCGCGCCCTCGAGGGGCCGGCCCTCGTCGCTCCACACCTCGACCTTCATGCCGAGCATCCGGCACTGCAGCTCGCCGCGCCAGACGGGCAGGATGGGCGCGCCGCCCGCGAAGCAGGCCACGAGGTCGGTGCCGCCGCTGATCGAGGACAGGCACAGGTCCTTCTTCACCTTGCCGTAGACGTAGTCGAAGCCTTCCGGCGCGAGCGGCGAGCCGGTCGAGAACATCGTGCGCAGCCGCTCCAGGCGGTGGGTCTTCATCGGCTCCAGCCCCGCCTTGGCCAGCGCGTCGATGAACTTGGCCGAGGTGCCGAAGTGGGTCATGCCCTCCTCGTCCGCGTAGTCGAAGAGCACGCGCCCGCCGTCCAGGAAGGGCGAGCCGTCGTAGAGCAGGAGCGTCGCCCCCGGGGCGAGCCCCGAGACGAGCCAGTTCCACATCATCCAGCCGCAGGTGGTGAAGTAGAACAGCCGGTCGCCCGGCCGCACGTCGCCGTGCAGGACGTGCTCCTTGAGGTGCATGAGCAGCACGCCGCCGGCGCCGTGCACGATGCACTTGGGCACGCCCGTGGTGCCGCTCGAGTAGAGGATGTAGAGCGGGTGGTTGAACGGCAGCGACTCGAAGCGAAGCGCCCCCGGCGCGAAGGGCGCGACGAAATCCGCCAGCCGCAGCGCGCGCGGGACCGCCGCGACGTCGGGCGCCTGCGCCGCGTAGGGGACGACCACCACGCGCTCGACCGTCGGCAGCAGCGCCACGATCTCGGCGATGCGCGGCAGGGTCTCGATCGTCTTGCCGTTGTAGAAGTAGCCGTCGCAGCAGAAGAGCACCTTCGGCTCCACCTGGCCGAAGCGGTCGACCACGCCCTGGACGCCGAAGTCCGGGGAGCAGGAAGTGAAGGTGGCCCCCAGGCTCGCCGCGGCGAGCATGGCGATCACCGCTTCCGGCATGTTGGGCATGAAGGCCGCGATGCGGTCTCCCGGCCGCACGCCGGCGGCCGCGAGCGCCTGCTGCAGGCGCGAGACCGCCTCGCGAAGCTCGTCCTGCGTGAGCCGGGAGCGCACCTTGTCCTCGCCCCGGAAGATGATCGCGTCGCCCGGGCCCTGGGCGTGCCGCAGCAGGTTCTCGGCGAAGTTGAGCCTCGCCTCCGGGAAGAAGCGCGCGCCGGGCATCTTCTCCCTGTCGGCGACGACGGTCGTGCCGCGCGCCTGCGCGACGACGCCGCAGAAGTCCCACACGGCGCCCCAGAAGTCCTCCAGGCGCTCGACGGAGAAGCGGTGCAGCGAGTCGTATCCGGCGATGGCGGTGCCGTGGCGCTCGTTCACGAAGTCGATGAACGACGCCATCCGCGTGGCGGCGGCGCGTTCGGGCGTGGGGGCCCAGAGGGGCTGGTCGGTCATGGTCGGGAGGGCGTTCAGTCGAGCTGGCCGGCCGCCATTTTCACATCTTCGGCCGTCGCGAGGGCGGCGGCGATGGCCGCTTCCACGCCGCGCACCATCGTCGCGAGCGCCATGGCCGGCTCCCCCGGCCTCGAGACGGCCTGGCTCTCCAGCCAGGGCACGTGGATGAAGCCCGCGCGCGCGTCGCGGCCGCTCGCGGCGAGGTAGTGCAGCGTCCCGTAGAAGAGGTGGTTGCACACGAAGGTGCCGGCGGAGTTGGACACCTCCGCGGGGATGCCCGCATCGCGGATCGCCGCGACCATCGCCTTGATGGGCACCGTGGCGAAGTAGGCCGGGGGGCCCGCCGCCGCGACGGGCTCGTCGATGGGCCGGGCGCCCGCGTTGTCCGCGATGCGCGCGTCGTCGATGTTGATCGCCACGCGCTCCACCGAAACGCACGCCCGTCCGCCCGCCTGGCCCAGCAGGATCACCAGGGTCGGGTCGGTGCGCTCGATGGCCTCCGCGACGACCTCGATGGCGCGGCGGAATTGCGTGGGAACGAGGAGCGTCTCCAGGGGCGAGCGCCCGATGGCGGCCGGCAGCGCCCGGCAGATCTCCCAGGAAGGATTGATGTCCTCGCCGCCGAACGGCTCGAAGCCGGTGACGAGGACGGGCCGTCGCCCGGGCTGCGCCCGGGCCGGCGCGGCGCCGGCGGCTTTCGGGCGCCGCGGTGCCATTCAGGCGTTCAGAACCCGCCCGTCACGTAGACAATGGGGCCGGAGAAGTTGTAGTCGAAGCTTCCCTTCGCCTTGCCGCCGGTCACGTCGAGGTTGTAGTCGTAGGTGGTGTAGCCGGCGCCGATGAGCCAGTTCCTGTTGAACTTGTACTCCCCGGCGATCGAGGCGTTCACGAGGCTGCCCTCGTAGTCCCCGTAGTTGAGGGAGAACGCCTGCACCGCCCCCGTCAGGCGCCATTGCGGGTCGAGCGCCCAGGTGCCCTGCAGGCCGATCGTGGGCAGCGGGATCGTGCGCTCCGTGGCCTCGTAGATCGCGCGCGAGGAGGTCGCGGTGGAAAGCGAGACGCTGAACTTCGTCGTGTGCAGGCCCAGCAGGAGGGCCAGCTCGCTGCCGCCGTCGCGCCAGAACGACCACCCGTAGGTGAGCTTCCAGACGTCGGTGTCGAAGGTCGACCTCACGTCGGCGCTCACCGGGAAGACGGAGTCGCCGAAGTTGATCTCCCCCGTGATCGTCTTCTGCGCGTCGCGCGCGAGCCGGACGTAGCCCAGCTCGACGCGGTGGCGCGGGTTGATGCGCCAGATGGCGTCGATGACCGGGAGCGATTTTTCCTTGCTGAAGCCGAGGTCGTCCTCGAGCGAGACCTCGGTGCCCAGCCGGCCGCCGGAGCCGTCGATCCTGAGACGCGTGTCGGCGGACGAGTAGAAGCCGCCGGCCCGCAGGGAAACGCCCTGCTCGTCGAGGGGATCGGCCGCCACGGCCGGAAGCGCGGCCAGCGCGAAGAACATGACCGGAACGAAGCTTTTCACGACAGCACTCCTTGTCCTCGTGGGCGACCCGGCGAGAATAGCACGCGTCAGGCTAGCGCGCCGTCCAGCCCCCGTCGATGGAAATGCTAGTGCCGTTGATCTGCGCCGCGGCCGGCGAGGCGAGGTGCAGCGCCAGCGCCGCCACGTCCTCGATCCTCACGAACTGCTTCGTGGGCTGCGGCGCGAGGATCACGTCGCGGATCACGTTCTCGCGCGCCACGCCGTGCACGCGCGCCTGGTCGTCGATCTGCTTCTCGACGATGGGCGTCATCACGTAGCCCGGGCAGATCGCGTTCACCGTTATGCCCTGCTCGGCCACTTCCAGCGCCGCCGACTTGGTGAAGCCCACCAGGCCGTGCTTGGCCGCCACGTAGGCGCTCTTGAAAGGCGAGGCCACCAGCCCGTGCGCGCTCGCCAGGTTGATGACCCTCCCCCAGCCCCGCTTCTTCATGCCGGGCAGGGCCGCGCGCGTGGCGTGGAAGGCCGAGGACAGGTTGATGGCGAGGATGGCGTCCCACTTCTCGACGGGGAACTCGTCCACGGGCGAGACGTGCTGGATGCCCGCGTTGTTGACCAGGATGTCGACCGCGCCGAACTCCTGCTCCGTCACCGCCACCATCTCGGCGATCTCGAGCGGCCGCGTCATGTCGGCGGGGTGGTAGAGGGCGCGCACGCGGAAGTCCTTCACGATCGCCCCGAGAAGCGCGTCGACGGCCCCCGGGTCGCCCAGGCCATTGAGCATGACGTTCGCTCCCTCGGCCGCGAAGGCGCGCGCGATGCCCAGCCCGATGCCGCTCGTCGAGCCCGTGACGAGAACCGCCTTGCCCGCGAATGCCTTCCCCATCTTCCCCTCCCCGGTCCGCGTGCGCGCTACTCGCCGCGCATCGCCCACGCCCGCCGCGCGGCGGGTCGCGAGAAGCAGTCCGCCAGCCAGCGCGCGAGGTTCGGGCGCGCGGCGTGGTCCATGCGCCGGGCGCGGAAGAGCGCCGCGGCGAGGTTCAGGTCGGCCACCGTGAAGGCGCCGCCGGCGAGGTACGGACGGTGCGCGAGCGCCGCGTCCACCACCGCCAGCGGGCGCTGCAGCTTCTCCAGCGCGGCCTGCGCCTTCGCCGGGTCGCGCTTGTCCTCCGGCAGCACGATCGCGTTGGCGGCCCAGGTGTTGATGTCCGGGTCGATCTCGGTCACCGCGAAGAACGACCACTGGTACGCGAGCCCCTCGCCTTCGACGGTGGCGGGCCACAGCCCCTTGCCGTGCTTGCGCGCGAGGTAGAGGTTGATCGCCATCGACTCCCACAGCGTGTAGCCGTCGTCGTCGATCGCGGGCACCCTCCCGAGGGGATTGGCGCGCCGGAAGTCCGCGTTGTTCTTGCCCAGGGGGCCGTCGGGGTCGTCGCGGTAGTGGATGGGAACGTGCTCGTAGGCGAGCCCGAGCTCCTCGGCCATCCAGAGGGCGCGGATCGCGCGCGAGGCGGCGATGCCGTAGATCCTGAGCGTCATGGCTTGTCTCCGGTGCGAAGCATTTCGATGTGGGGGATGCCGTCCTCTTCGTAGGGCTTCGAGGCCCTGGCGAATCCGAATTCTCCGTAGAAGCGCTCCAGGTGCAGCTGGGCCCCTATCCTGATGGCCGCTCCCGGCCACAGCCCCTTGCCGCGCGCGAGCGCCTCGCGCATGAGCTCCCGCCCCAGCCCCGTGCCGCGCACCGCCGCCGCCGTTATCACGCGGCCGATGGAGGGCTCGGCGAATTTCAGGCCCGCCGGGACGAGGCGGCAGTAGGCCGCGATCTCCCCGCGCCTGCGCGCGAAGAGGTGCCAGCTCGCCGGGTCGGCGCCGTCCATGTCCTGGAAGACGCAGTTCTGCTCGACCACGAAGACCGCGGACCTCGCCTGGAGGATGTCGTGGACCTCGCGCGCGCCGAGCTCGTCGAAGGGCGCGAAGCGCCAGGCCGTCATGAGGCGCCGGAAGCGACCCTGTCGCCGGCCTTGGCGAGGTGCAGCCAGGTCTCGACGACCGTGTCCGGGTTGAGCGACATCGACTCGATGCCCTCGGCCATGAGCCACTCCGCGAGGTCCGGGTAGTCGCTGGGGCCCTGCCCGCAGATGCCCACGTACTTGCCCTGCTTGCGGCAGGCCTGGATGGCGAGCGAGAGCATGCGCTTGACGGCCGCGTCGCGCTCGTCGAAGGAGTCCATCACGAGCCCGGAGTCGCGGTCCAGCGCCAGCGTGAGCTGCGTCATGTCGTTGGAGCCGATGGAGAAGCCGTCGAAGTGCCTGAGGAACTCGTCGGCGAGGATGGCGTTCGAGGGGATCTCGCACATCATCACGACCTTTAGCCCGTTCTTCCCGCGCTCCAGGCCGTTGTCCTTGAGGATGGCGTGCACCTGCTCGGCTTCCTTGAGGGTCCTCACGAACGGGATCATGATCTCGACGTTCGTGAGCCCCATGTCGTCGCGCACCTTGCGCATCGCCTCGCACTCGAGCCGGAAGCAGTCGCGGAAGCTGCGCGCGATGTAGCGCGAGGCGCCGCGGAAGCCCAGCATCGGGTTCTCCTCCTGCGGCTCGTACTGCGCGCCCCCGATGAGGTTCCGGTACTCGTTCGACTTGAAGTCCGACAGGCGCACGATCACCTTCTTGGGCCAGAAGGCCGCGGCGATGGTGGCCACGCCCTCGACGATCTTCTCGACGTAGAAGCGCCTCGGGTTCTCGTAGCCGCGGGACTGGCGAGCGACCTGCGCCTTGAGCTCCGGCGCGAGGCGGTCGTACTCGAGGCAGGCCTTGGGGTGGATGCCGATGGTGTTGGAGATGATGAACTCGAGGCGCGCGAGGCCCACGCCCTCGTTGGGCAGCTGGCAGAAGTCGAAGGCGAGCTGCGGGTTGCCCACGTTCATCGCGAGCTTGACGGGGATCTTCGGCATCCGGTCGAGCGAGACGTCCACGACCTCGAAGTCGAGCTTGCCGGCATAGATGAAGCCCGTGTCGCCCTCGGCGCAGGAGACCGTGACCTCCTCGCCGTCGCGCAGCACGCGCGTGGCGTTCTCGCAGCCGACCACGGCCGGCACGCCCAGCTCGCGGGCGATGATGGCGGCGTGGCAGGTGCGCCCCCCCCGGTTGGTGACGATGGCCGAGGCCCGCTTCATCACCGGCTCCCAGTTGGGGTCGGTCATGTCCGTCACGAGCACGTCGCCATCCTGCACGCGCGCGATCTCGGCCACGTCCTTGATGACGCGCACCCGGCCCTGCCCGATCTTGGAGCCGATGGCGCGGCCCGAGGCGAGCACCTCGCCGCGCTTGCCGAGGCGGTAGCGCGTGAGGTGGTCCTTGCGCTTCTCCTGGCTCTTCACCGTCTCGGGGCGGGCCTGCAGGATGTAGATCTTTCCGTCCGTGCCGTCCTTGCCCCACTCGATGTCCATGGGCCGGCCGTAGTGATTCTCGATCGCCACGGCGTAGCGCGCGAGCTCCTCGACCTCGGCGTCCGCGAGGGAGAAGCGGTCGCGCTCGGCGGGCTCGACGTCGCGCTGCACGACCGACTTGTGCGCCTTGGCCTCGGTGGTGAACACGAGCTTGATGGCCTTGCCGCCCAGGCCGCGGCGCAGGATCGCGGGACGGCCGGCGGCCAGGCACGGCTTGGAGACGTAGAACTCGTCGGGGTTCACGGCGCCCTGCACCACCATCTCGCCCAGGCCGTAGCTCGAGGTCACGAACACCACGTCGCGGAAGCCGGATTCGGTGTCGAGGGTGAAGACGACGCCGGCCGCGCCCGTGTCGGAGCGCACCATGCGCTGCACGCCCGCGGAGAGGGCCACGTCGGCGTGCGCGAAGCCCTTGTGCACGCGGTAGGCGATGGCGCGGTCGTTGTAGAGCGAGGCGAAGACCTGCTTCACGGCGTCGAGCACGTTGTCGATGCCGCGGATGTTGAGGAAGGTCTCCTGCTGGCCGGCGAAGGAGGCGTCGGGCAGGTCCTCGGCGGTCGCGGAGGAGCGCACCGCGAAGCTCGCCTCCGCGTCGCCCGCCACCCGCGCGTAGGCCTCGCGGATCTGGTGCTCGAGCTCGGGCTGGAACGGGGCGCCCACGACCCATTGGCGGATCTCCGCGCCGGTCTTGGCGAGAAGCCCCACGTCGTTCACGTCGAGGCCGGCCAGGGCCGCGTCGATCCTCGCCTTGAGGCCGCCCGCCTGCAGGAAGTCGGTGAAGGCCTGTGCCGTGGTGGCGAAGCCCCCCGGCACGCGCACGCCGGCCGCCGAGAGCTGGCTGATGAGTTCGCCGAGGGAGGAATTCTTGCCGCCGACCGACGCCACGTCGGCCATGCGGAGCTCTTCGAGGGGGAGTACGTAGGCGTTGGCCATGCTCGCTCGCGGGGATCGTGGTGACGGGCGGTTCGGAATTTGCAATTATATCGGAGGCTTGCGGGGGTTGCTGCGCTGCATCAAACTGGCGGGTGGACAGCCCCGCACCGGCTGCCCCGAGCCCGACTCCACCGATCCCGGAAACCATCCATGCCCCAGCGCCGCCGCGTCTTCTTCGTCTCCGACCGCACGGGCCTCACCGTCGAGGCCCTCGGCTCCTCCCTCATCTCGCAGTTCGACGCGATCGACTTCGTGCGCGTCACCCTGCCCTTCATCGACTCGGCCGACAAGGCCCGCGAGGCGGTCGCCCAGATCAACTCGGCGCACCGCGACTCCGGCAAGCGCCCGCTGGTCTTCAGCTCGCTCGTGAACGACGCCGTGCGCGCCGAGATCGACAAGGTCGACGGCCTGGTGCTGGACGTCTTCGGCAAGTTCATCGTCCCCCTGGAGCAGGAGCTGGGGCAGAAGTCCATGCACGCCGTGGGCAAGAGCCACAGCGCCGGCAACGCGAAGGACTACAACCACCGCATCGAGGCCATCAACTACACGCTCTCGCACGACGACGGCGTGACCCACCGCGGGCTCGAGGATGCGGACCTGGTCCTCGTGGGCGTCTCCCGCAGCGGCAAGACGCCGACCTCGCTCTACATGGCCATGCAGTTCGGCATCAAGGCGGCCAACTACCCGCTCATCCCCGAGGACCTGGAGGCCAACCGCCTGCCGCCCTCGCTCATCCCGCTCAAGGAGAAGGTCTGGGGCCTCACCATCCAGCCCGAGCGCCTGCACCAGATCCGCCGGGAGCGCCGCCCGGACTCGAAGTACGCCTCGCTCGACAACTGCCGCTACGAGGTGGCCGCGGCCGAGAAGCTCATGCGCCAGGCCGACATCCCGTTCCTCGACTCGACCACCAAGTCGATCGAGGAGATCGCCACCACGATGCTGCACGAGGCGCAGCTCGTGCGCCGCGTCTACTGAAGCGCCTCTGCAACGCCGCGAACCTCCCCGAGGCGCACATCCTCGCGGGGTGGCTCGCCCAGCGCGGCATCCGGGTGCGCGTCCTCAACGCCAACGCCGCGGGCGCGCTCGGGGAGATCCCCGTGGACGCCGCCGCGCCGCAGCTCTGGCTGGAGGAGCCCCGCGACGAGGAGCGCGCCCGCCGCGCCCTCGAGGAGTTCCGGGCCCAGGGCGCCGGTCCCCCGAGGCGCTGCCCCGCCTGCGGCGAGGACAATCCCCCGGCCTTCGACCTGTGCTGGAAGTGCGGAGCCGCCCTGCCCGGCTGAACGGCGCGTCGGGGGCGCCGGTGTAAAATCCGCGCTTTCACCCCACCGGACCCCGCCATCATGAAGAAGCCGCTCCAGGCCCTCGCCTGCGCCGTCGCGCTCGCGCTCCCGCTCACTGCCGCCGCGCAGCAGCCCGCCGCCGGCACGCCCGCCAACGCGAGCCAGGCCGATCCCGCGCGCCTCGCCAAGCTGCGCGAGCAGGCCCGCGCCGACCGCAAGGCGCTCGTCGCGAAGAACCTGCCGCT
>PQAI01000132.1 GCA_003105245.1 Betaproteobacteria bacterium
GCAGGCCCAGGAGGCGCCGCAGCCCGGCCGCCAGCCGGGCCGGGAAGGGCGCCAGCGCCTGCGTGGCCCTTTCCCGGAACGGGCGCGGGGGGTCGGCCGCGAGGAAGTCCCTCACCCGGGGCTGGAACTCGGGGTAGCGCTCGTCCACGATCGCCTGCGCGCGGTTGCGGATGTCCTGGGCGCCGCCGCCGAAGGAGACCTCGCCCTCGTGGAAGACGAAGGCGTCGGCCGCGAGCCAGTGGCGCCATCCGGCGCGCGAGGCACGCATGCAGAAGTCGACTTCCTCCCCGTAGCCGCGACCGAAGGCCTCCTCGTCGAAGGGGCCCACCTCGTCCAGGCAGCGGCGCGAGATGAACATGCAGAAGCCGACCGCCGTCGGGATCTCGACCGCCTGGCCGGCGTTGGCCCGGGCGAAGGCCGCGTCCAGGCGGGCCGTGGTCGTGCCTTCGGGCAGCGGGTTGGGCTGCGCGAAGCGCGGGTAGCTGCAGATCGTGGCGTTGTTGGAGAAGGGCGTCACGGTGCCCGCGCGTTCCTCGCGCGCGGCACAGGCGGCGATGCGGTCCAGCCACCCGGGCGCCACCTCGGTGTCGCTGTTGAGGAGGACGACGTCCCGGTCGGGGTGCGCCCGCATGCCCTCGTTCACGGAGGCCACGAAGCCCCGGTTGCGCTCGTGGACGAGGAGGGTGAACCGGCCCGTGGCGGCGGACTCGCGCAGCCACGCCGACAGGTCGGGCTCGGGGCTCGCGTCGTCCACCACGAGGACCTCGTGGGGCGCGCGCACCCGGGCGGCCAGCACGCTCTCGAGGCAGCGGCGCGTCTCGGCCAGCCCGCGGTAGGCGGGGATGATGACGTCGATCAAGGGAGCGGGAACGGGGGTTTTGAGGCAATTCTAGCCTTCCGGCGGGGGGAGGGCCTCGCCGCTCGCACCGAAGGGGTGCGCCGGTTTGACCCCCATCAACCGGCCGGGGGCGTTTCGGCGGCAAAGTGGGCGGGCCGCCCCCCAACATCCCCGGGGGAGCATGGAGGAGGAGCGCATGGATTCCACCCCGAACGTCATCGCCGGCGTCGGCCTGGCCGATCGTCCCCGCAAGAGCCGCTGGCCCGCCCGCATGGACCTCGCCCAGAGCGCCACCGGGCTCGTCCTCGGGCTCTTCATGTGGGGCCACATGTTCTTCGTGTCCTCGATCCTGCTGGGCAAGGACGCGATGTGGTCGATCACGAAGATGTTCGAGGGCTACTTCTTCTTCGGCAAGGCCTATCCGGGCGCCGTCTCCGTGATCGTGGGGGCGATCTTCGCGATCCTCATCGTCCACGCCTTCCTCGCCATGCGGAAGTTCCCGGCCAACTACACGCAGTACCGCACCTTCATGGGCCACCGCAAGCTCATGGCGCACGAGGACACCACGCTCTGGTGGGTGCAGGCGGTCACGGGCTTCCTCCTCTTCTTCATCGCCGCGGTGCACCTCTACCAGATGCTCATGCACCCGGGCGACATCGGCCCCTACGAGTCGGCCGACCGGGTCTGGTCCGGGCGCTGGTGGCCGCTCTACCTGGTGGCGCTCTTCGCGGTCGAGCTGCACGGCGGCATCGGCCTGTACCGCCTGTGCGTGAAGTGGGGCTGGCTGGAGGGCAAGGACGCCAACGCCAGCCGCAAGCGCCTGAAGACCCTCAAGTGGGTGCTGACCGTGTTCTTCATCGCGCTGGGGCTCGCCACGCTCGCGGCCTACATGAAGATCGGCTACGACCACCGTGACCGCGTGGGCGAGCGCTACACCCCGTCCTGGGTGGTCCCGAACCCGATGGAGAAGGCCAAATGAAGATCGTCTACACCGACGTGCTGGTCATCGGCGGCGGGCTGGCGGGCCTGCGGCTCGCGATAGGCGCCAAGCGGCGCGGCCACGACGCGCTCATCCTCTCGCTGGTGCCGGCCAAGCGCTCGCACTCCAAGGCGGCGCAGGGCGGCATGCAGGCTTCCCTCGGCAACGTCACCAAGGGGCAGGGCGACACCGAGGACGTCCACTTCGAGGACACGGTGCGCGGCTCCGACTGGGGCGCGGACCAGGAAGTGGTGCGCATGTTCGTGAACACCGCGCCCAAGGCGGTGCGGGAGCTCGCGGCCTGGGGCGTGCCCTGGAGCCGCGTGCGCAAGGGCGACCGCGAGGTCATCATCAACGGCCAGAAGGTCACCATCACCGAGCGCGACGAGGCGCACGGCCTCATCGCGCAGCGCGACTTCGGCGGCACCAAGAAGTGGCGCACCTGCTACGCGGCCGACGGCACCGGCCACGCGATGATCAACACGGTGGCCGACCAGGCCATCGCCGACTCGATCCCGGTGCACGAGCGCAAGGAAGCCCTCGCCCTCATCCATGACGGGAGCCGCTGCTACGGCGCGGTGGTGCGCGACCTCATCACCGGCGAGGTCTCCGCCTACGTCGCCACGGCCACCGCCATCTGCACCGGCGGCGCGGGGCGCGTGTACCGCACGACCACGAACGCCGTGATCTGCGAGGGCATCGGCCACGCGCTCGCGCTGGAGACCGGGGTTTCCGCGCTGGGCAACATGGAGGCGGTGCAGTTCCACCCGACGGGGATCTTCCCCGCCGGCATCCTCGTCACCGAGGGCTGCCGTGGCGACGGCGGGCTCCTCAAGGACGTCGACGGCCACCGCTTCATGCCCGACTACGAGCCGGAGAAGAAGGAGCTCGCCTCGCGCGACGTGGTCTCGCGGCGCATGGAGGAGCACATCAAGAAGGGCAAGGGCCACAAGTCTCGCTTCGGCGAGCACATCTGGCTCGACATCACGCTCCTGGGCGAGAAGCACATCCACACCAACCTGCGCGAGGTCTGGGACATCTGCCACTACTTCCTGGGCGTCGATCCGGTGAAGGAGATGATCCCGGTCAGGCCCGCCCAGCACTACACCATGGGCGGCGTGCGCACGGACCCCTCGGGCCAGAGCCCGACCCTCAAGGGCCTCTTCTCCGCGGGCGAGGCCGCCTGCTGGGACATGCACGGCTTCAACCGCCTGGGCGGCAACTCGGTGGCCGAGACCGTGGTCGCCGGCATGATCGTGGGCGAGACGATCGCCGACTACTGCGACAAGCTCGCCAACACGCCCACGGTCCCGCTGGGACTGGTGCGCGAGTTCGTCGAGCGCGAGCAGGCGAAGCTCGCCGCCTTCACCAAGGGCGGCGGCCGCGAGGACGCCTCCGTCATCAAGGGCGAGATGCAGGACCTCATGACCGCCAACGTGGGCATCTTCCGCACCGGCAAGGAACTCGAGGAGGCCGTGGACAAGCTGCAGAAGCTGCTCGTCCGCAGCCGCTCGATCGGCCTGCGCTCGCCCACGCTGGGCGCGAACCCGGAGCTGGTGACGGCCTACCGGGTGCAGCGCATGCTCAAGATCGCGATCTCGATCGCCTATGGGGCATCGGTCCGCACGGAGAGCCGCGGCGCGCACTTCCGCTCGGACTTCCCGCGCCGCAACGACGCCGAATGGCTCAAGCGAACGCTCGCCACCTGGAAGAGCGATTCCGACACGCTGCCCACGCTGAACTACGAGGCGCTGGACGTGGGCCGCATGGAGCTGCCGCCGGGCTGGCGCGGCTACGGCGCGAAGGACTACATCGACCATCCGGACACGCCCGAGCGCCAGAAGGCGGTGGAGGCCATCCGGGCGCAGTACGCGAACGACCGCTTCGCGATGCAGAAGGCGCTGATGCCCTACGAGCACCTGCTGCCCGAGATCCTGCGCGGGCGCAACGAACGCATCGACGAGCGTTTCTAGTGGTCGAGGAACGAGCCGTTACAGACTAAGGACCGACGCCATGGCCGAGACCAGCAACAGCCACCGGAAGCTTCGCATCCACGCCCTTCGCTACAACCCGGCGAAGGCGGACGACGAGCCCCGCATGCAGACCTACGAGCTCGAGGAGGCGCCGGGGATGACGCTCTTCATCGCGCTCTCCGAGATCCGCGAGAAGCAGGACCCGTCCCTGCAGTTCGACTTCGTCTGCCGCGCCGGCATCTGCGGCAGCTGCGGGATGATGATCAACGGCAGGCCCAGCCTCGCCTGCCGCACCGTGACGAAGGACCTGCCGGCCGACATCTCGCTGGCGCCCCTGCCGTTCTTCGAGCTGATCGGCGACCTCTCGGTCAACACCGGCAAGTGGATGCGCGGCATGAGCGAGAAGCTCGAGACCTGGGTGCACTCGATGGGGCAGTCGGCCGACCTCAAGCGCATCGAGGAGGCCATGGACCCGGCGCTCGCCGAGGAGGTCTACGAGCTCGACCGCTGCATCGAGTGCGGCTGCTGCGTGGCGAGCTGCGGCACCGCCCGCATGCGCAAGGAYTTCGTGGGCGCGGTCGGGCTCAACAAGATGGCGCGCTTCCGGCTCGACCCGCGCGACAAGCGCACGGACGCGGACTTCTACGAACTGGTGGGCGACGACAACGGGGTCTTCGGCTGCATGTCGCTGCTCGCCTGCCACGACGTGTGTCCCAAGAGCCTGCCGCTGCAGACGCAGATCGCGTTCCTGCGGCGCAAGATGGTCCTGCAGGGCACCAAGGGCTGATCCCCGGCCCTTCGACGAGGAGGAGCAATGGGAAGGAACGCACTGGTCTTCGCGCTTCTGGCGGGTTTCGCGGTGTCGGCGGCCGCGCAGGAGCTCACGTGGCGCAAGGACGTCGCGCCGATCATCAAGAAGGGTTGCGCCGAATGCCATGGCGCGGATGCGCCGGAGTACGGCGACTGGATGCTGCTCGACGACGCCAAGCGCAAGAAGGAAGGCCCGCGCATGGACACCTACACGACGTTCATGAATTACGTCGTGTGGCCGGCGACGGGAGCG
>PQAI01000133.1 GCA_003105245.1 Betaproteobacteria bacterium
CGGTGGCGATCCTGCTGCGCATCGACTTCGAGAACCGCTACCTCATGCGCGGGGGCTCGCTGTGAGCCGGACGATCCTCGTCATGGCGGCCGGCACCGGAGGGCACATCTTCCCGGGCCTCGCGATCGCCGGCGAGCTCGCGAGGCGCGGCTGGAAGGTCGCGTGGATGGGCACGCCGGCGGGCATGGAGCGCAAGCTCGTCGCGCAGGCGGGCTACCCGATGCACACGGTGGCGATGGGCGGCGTGCGCGGCAAGGGCGCCCTCGCCTGGCTCCTCCTGCCGGCGAGGCTCCTCGTCGCGTTCTGGCAGGCGAGCGCGATCCTCTTCCGCGTGCGTCCCGACGTGGTCCTCTCCATGGGCGGCTACGTCGCCTTTCCCGGCGGGATGATGGCCGCGCTCTGGGGACGGCCGCTGGTCGTGCACGAGCCGGGCGCCACCGCGGGGCTCGCCAACCGGGCGCTCGCCCTCGTGGCCGACCGCGTCGTGGCGGGCATGGAAGGCTCGTTCGAGGCCCGCACGGGCCACGGGATCGGCGACCGCATCCCGAGGCCCGGCCGCGTCGAATGGCTCGGCACGCCGGTGCGCGAGGAGATCGCGCGCGTGCCCGCCCCCGGGGAACGCTACGCCGGGCGCTCGGGGCGCCTGCGCCTGCTGGTGGTGGGCGGAAGCCTGGGCGCGCAGACGCTCAACGAACTGGTGGTGGCCGCGCTCGCGGCGATGCCCGAGGGCGATCGCCCTGAAGTGGTCCACCAGGCGGGCGAGCGCAACTTCGAGGCGCTGCGCGAGGCCTACGGCAAGGCCGGCGTGAAGGCCGAGCTCGTCGCCTTCATCGACGACATGGCCGCGCGCTACGCGTGGTGCGACGTGCTCGTCGCGCGCTCCGGCGCCATCACCGTGGCCGAGATCGGCGTCGCGGGCGTGGCCTCCATCCTCTTCCCGCTGCCCTGGTTCGTCGCGGACGAGCAGGCCGGCAACGCCCGCTTCCTGGAGTCGCGCGGCGCGGCGATCCGCCTCGCGCAGCTCGAGACCACGCCGGCGGGGCTGGCCTCGCTCCTCGCCGGCCTCACGCGCGAGAAGCTCGCCGCGATGGCCGCGGCCGCCCGCGCGCTCGGCAAGCCCGACGCCACCGCGCGCTGCGCGGACCTCTGCGAAAGCCTCGCCGCATGAAGCACAAGGTSMGGCACATCCACTTCGTGGGCATCGGCGGCTCCGGCATGTCCGGCATCGCCGAGGTGCTCGCGAACCTGGACTACACGGTGACCGGCAGCGACATCGCCGAGAGCGCGGTGGTCCGGCGGCTGCGCGGGCTGGGGATCGCGGTGTCCATCGGGCACGAGGCGCGCCACGTCGCGGGCGCGGACGCCGTCGTCACCTCCTCGGCCGTGAAGGCGGACAACCCGGAGGTCGTCGCCGCGCGCGAGGCGCACGTGCCCGTGGTGCCGCGCGCGATGATGCTGGCCGAGCTCATGCGCTTCAAGCAGGGCATCGCGGTGGCCGGCACGCACGGCAAGACCACCACGACCTCGCTCGTCTCCGCCGTGCTGGGCGAGGCGGGGCTCGATCCCACGGTCGTGATCGGCGGGCGCCTGAACTCCATCGGCACCAACGCGCGCCTGGGCAAGGGCGATTTCCTGGTGGCGGAGGCCGACGAGTCGGACGCCTCCTTCCTCTACCTGCAGCCGGTGATCTCGGTGGTCACCAACATCGACGCCGACCACATGGAGACCTACGGCCAGGACTTCGAGCGCCTGAAGGGCGCCTTCGTCGAGTTCCTGGGCCACCTGCCGTTCTACGGCCTCGCGGTGGTGTGCAAGGACGACGAGCACGCGCGCGCCATCATGAGGCAGGTGTCGAGGCCGATGGTGACCTACGGCATCCGCACCGACGCGGACCTGCGCGCCGAGCAGGTGCGCTGGGAGTCCGGGCGCATGCGCTTCCGCGCCGTCAACGGCGGCGCCGCGCCCCTCGAGGTGACGCTGAACCTGCCCGGCGAGCACAACGTCCTCAACGCGCTCGCGGCCATCGCCGTGGGGCGCGAGGTGGGCGCGCCCGACGCGGCCATCGCCAAGGCGCTCTCGGAGTTCACCGGCGTGGGCCGGCGCTTCCAGCGCTTCGGCGAGGTGGCGCTCGCCCGCGGCGGGCACTTCGCCCTCGTCGACGACTACGGCCACCACCCCGCGGAGATGGCGGCGACCATCGCCGCCGCGCGCGGCGCCTTCCCGGGGCGCCGTCTCGTGCTCGCCTTCCAGCCGCACCGCTTCACGCGCACGCGCGACCTCTTCGAGGACTTCGTGCGCGTGCTCTCGAGCGTGGACGCCCTGGTGCTCGCCGACGTCTATCCCGCGGGCGAGGCCCCCATCGTCGCGGCCGACGGCCGCGCGCTGGTGCGCGCCGTGCGCGTGGCCGGCAAGGTGGAGCCGGTGTTCTGCGAGCAGGTCGCGCAGATGAAGGAAGCGGTGCTCTCGGTCGTGCGCGACGGCGACGTCGTGGTCACCATGGGGGCCGGCTCCGTGGCGGGGCTCGCGCCGGAACTCGCGCGGGCGGCGACGGGGGAGGGCAGGGGGTGAGGGCATGGACATGAGCGAAGCCACCCGCCTCGCCCCGGCCTTCCGCGGCGCGCTGCGCCACGACGAGCCCATGGCGAAGCACGTGAGCTGGCGGGCCGGGGGGCGGGCGCGGGTCTTCTTCCAGCCCGCGGACCTCGAGGACCTGCGCGTCTTCCTCGCTTCTCGCCCCGCGCCCGAGCCCGTCCTCTTCGTCGGCCTCGGCAGCAACCTGCTCGTGCGCGACGGCGGCTTCGACGGCTGCGTGGTCTACACGCACCGCGCGCTCACCGGGATCGAGGCCGCGCCGCCCCTGGGGCCGAAACTCGTCTTCGTGGCGGGCGCGGGCGTGCCGGCGCCGCACCTGGCGCGCTACGTCGCGAGGCACGGAGGGGCGGGCGCGGAGTGGATGGCGGGCGTGCCCGGGACCGTGGGCGGGGCGCTCGCGATGAACGCGGGCTGCTACGGCGGCGAGACCTGGAACCACGTGGTGTCGGCGCGGACGGTCGATCGACATGGTGCGATCCACACGCGCACGGCGGACGACTACGAGATCGGCTACCGGCACGTGCGCGCGCATTCCGGCGCCGAGGAGTGGTTCGTGGGCGCGACCTTCGCCTTCGACGCGGGCGAGGAGGCGGCCGCCATGGCGCGCATGAAGGCGCTCCTGGTGAAGCGCGTGGCCACCCAGCCCCTGAGCCGGCCCAACGCGGGCAGCGTCTTCCGCAACCCGCCGGGCGACCACGCCGCGCGGCTGATCGAGTCCTGCGGCCTCAAGGGCTTCACCGTCGGCGGCGCGCAGGTGTCGCGCAAGCACGCCAACTTCATCGTCAACCTCGGCGCCGCCACGGCGGCGGACATCGAGGCGGTGATCGAGCACGTGCAGGCGACGGTGAAGGCGGCGGCGGGCGTGGAGCTCGTCCGCGAGGTGCGCATCGTCGGAAGCGCCGGAGGCACGCATGGCTGATCCGCGCGCCCTCGGGAAGGTCGCGGTGCTGATGGGCGGGCCCTCCGCCGAGCGGGAGATTTCGCTCCTCTCCGGCCACGGGGTGCTGGCCGCGCTGCGCGAGAAGGGCGTGGACGCGCACGCCTTCGACCCCAGCGAGCGCGAGCTCTTCGACCTGAAGCGCGAGGGCTTCGCGCGCGCCTTCGTCGCGCTGCACGGCCGCTTCGGCGAGGACGGCACGGTGCAGGGGGCGCTGGAGGTGATGGGCATCCCCTACACCGGCAGCGGCGTCATGGC
>PQAI01000134.1 GCA_003105245.1 Betaproteobacteria bacterium
GAGGGCCGGGTCGTGGGTCTCGCAGCCGGCCTCGTCGCCTTCGCGCCGCTGCGCGGCGTGCGGCGCACGGGGCGCATCTACCTCGCCATCGTGCTGACGCTCGCCGGCGCGCTGCTGGCCAAGATCTTCGGCGCCTACAGCGCGGTGGGGGATTTCCTGCGCCTGTTCAGCTGGCCCTACGGCCAGCTCGCCACCTTCGCCACCCTCACGCGCTGGATCCACGAGGCCTGGCCGGCGCTGGCGCTCGCCTGGCTCGTCGCCCTGTTCGTCTGGCGGCGCGACGAGCCGATAGAATGACGGCCTCCACGCCATCATCCCTCCCATGAGCCACTACAAGCACCACGTCTTCTTCTGCCAGAACCGGCGCGAGGCCCCGGAGGCCTGCTGCGCCAACCACGACGCCGCCGCCATGCGCGACTACTGCAAGGGCCGCGTGAAGGCGCTGGGCCTGGCCGGCCCCGGCAAGGTGCGCGTGAACCAGGCCGGCTGCCTCGACCGCTGCGAGGAAGGGCCCGTGATCGTGGTCTACCCCGAGGCGGTCTGGTACACCTACGTGGACAAGGCCGACATCGACGAGATCGTCGAGGAGCACCTCGTGAACGGCCGCGTGGTCGAGCGGCTGAGGATCTGACGGCGGTGGACGCGCACCGCGCCACGATCGACGGCGCCGCGGGCGCGATCGAGATCGCCTACGCCATTCCCGAGCGGCCGTCGGCCATCGCGGTGATCGCGCACCCGCACCCGCTGCACGGCGGCACGATGGACAACAAGGTGGTCACCACCGTGGCGCGCGCGTTCCGCGACGCGGGCGCGGCCACCTTCCGCTTCAATTTCCGCGGCGTGGGCAGGAGCGAGGGCGCCCACGACGAGGGCCGCGGCGAGACGGGCGACCTGCTGGAGGTCGCGGCGCACGCGGCGCGCGCGGTGGGGGAGCTTCCGCTGTGGCTCGCGGGCTTCTCCTTCGGCGGCGGCGTGGCGCTGCGCGCGAGCGGGATCGCGGACTTCGCGCAGCTCGTGCTCGTGGCGCCCGCCCTGCGTCGCCTCACCGGCCACGGGCTGGGCGAGCCGCCCGATCCGGACGACCCGTCGCTGGGCGCGCCCGGGCGGCACACCTCGGCCAACACGATCGTCGTGCACGGCGACCGCGACGAGACGACGCTGCTGGCCGACTCCCTCGCCTGGAGCGCGGCGCGCGACGTGCCGGTGCTCGTGGTGCCGGGCGCCGACCACTTCTTCCACCGCAAGCTGCACGTGATCCGCGACGTCGTCGGGCGCCTCGTGCGTCCCGGCGCCTAGCGGCCCGGCCATGGACGGCGTCCTCGAGGCGAAGGGCGTCCGCAAGTCCTACGACGGCCGCGAGGTGGTCGCGGGCATCGATCTCGCGCTCGCGAAGGGCGAGTGCTACGGGCTCCTCGGCCCCAACGGCGCCGGCAAGACGACCACGCTTCGCATGCTGCTCGGGCTCACGGCGCCGGACGCGGGCACGATCTCGCTGCTGGGGCACCCGGTGCCGCAGGCGGCACGCGAGGGACGCATCCGCGTGGGCGTGGTGCCGCAGATGGACAACCTCGACCCCGACTTCACGGTCGCCGAGAACCTCCTCGTCTACGGCCGCTACTTCGGCATCCCGGCGAGGGAGGTGCGCGCGCGCCTGCCGCGCCTCCTCGAGTTCGCCGCGCTGGAGACCCGCGGCGAGAGCCGCATCCAGGCACTTTCGGGCGGCATGAAGCGAAGGCTGGTGCTCGCGCGCGCGCTGGTGAACGACCCGGACCTCATCTTCCTGGACGAGCCCACCACGGGGCTCGACCCGCAGGCGCGCCACCTCATGTGGGAGCGGCTGCGACTGCTGCTGCGGCAGGGGAAGACCATCCTGCTCACCACGCACTTCATGGACGAGGCCGAGCGCCTGTGCGACCGGCTGGCCATCATCGACCACGGGCGCATGCTCGCCGAGGGCGCGCCGCACGCGCTCATCGCCGAGCACATCGAGCCGGAGGTGGTGGAGGTCTACGGCGAGGGCGTGGAGGACTGGTACGCGGCGCAGGCGAGGAGGCTCGCCGTCCGCGCCGAGCTGCACGGGGAGACGGCCTTCTGCTACCTGCGGGACGCGGCGCCGGTCGTCGCCAACCTGAAGGACCATCCCCGGCTTCGCTTCCTGCACCGGCGCGCGAACCTCGAGGACCTCTTCCTCAAGCTCACCGGGCGGGAGATGCGCGAATGAGCGTGGCCCGGGCCCTCGTCGCCGGCCGCTGGGTCGCGGTGTGGCGGCGCAACTACCTCGTGTGGCGCAAGCTCGCGGCGGTGAGCATCGCGGGCAACATCATCGACCCGCTCTTCTACCTGCTGGGCTTCGGCCTGGGCTTCGCGACGATGATCCCGGAGGTGGAGGGCGTGAAGTACATCGCCTTCCTCGCCGGCGGCACCATCTGCTACACGACGATGCTGGCGGCCTCCTTCGAGGCGCTCTACTCGGGGTTCGCGCGCATGCACGTGCAGCGCACCTGGGAGGGCATCCTCGCCGCGCCGGTGGGCCTGGAGGACGTGGTGCTCGCCGAGTGGATCTGGGCCGCCTCGAAGAGCCTGCTCTCGGGCACGGCCATCCTGCTGGTGGCGATCGCGCTGGGGCTGTCGCAGTCGTGGACGATGGCCTTCATCGTGCCCCTCGCCCTCCTCATCGGCCTGGCCTTCGCCGGGATGGGCCTGGTGATGACGGCGCTCGCGAAGAGCTACGACTTCTTCACCTACTGGTTCACGCTCGTGCTCACGCCGCAGATGCTGCTGTGCGGGGTATTCTTCCCGACCTCGGGGCTTCCGGGGTGGGTGCAGGCGGTGGCTTCCGCGCTGCCGCTCACCCACGCCATCGCGCTCGGCCGGCCGCTCTTCCTGGGCCAGTGGCCCGAGGCGGCCCTTCTGCACGCGGGAGTGCTCGTGGCCTACGGCCTCGCCGGCTTCGCCATCGCCCTCGCGCTTTTCCGCCGCCGCCTGCTCGCCTGACTTTCAGGCGCGGACGGCCTTGCGGTCGGGAGGCGCGACGAAGAGGACCTTGCCCAGCGCCTTGCGGTTCTTCACCACGTCCTCGAGGGTGTAGCGGCGCAGGGCGGCGTAGAAGGCCTCCACGGCGTCGGACAGGGCGAACTTGAGCTTGCAGTCGGCCGTGATGGCGCAGCAGTTGGACTCGCGCTCGAAGCACTCGGCGGGCACGTCGCCGCCCTCGGTGAGCTTCACGACGTCGCCCACGTTGATSGCGGAGGGCGCSCGGGCGAGSCGCAGGCCGCCYCCYCGCCCGCGCAGGTTCTCSAGGTAGCCCTCCTTGCCCAGGAAGTGGACCACCTTGGTSAGGTGGTGCTCGGAGATSTSGTAGGMSCKGGCGATCTCGGCGATGGTCGCGCGGCCCTCGGGGTGGGCCGCGACGTACATCATCACGCGCAGGCTGTAGTCGGTGAAGGTGGTGAGGCGCATGGAGGGGATCTGTCGTTGTCGTTGGAAGGCGGGCGGGCCCGGATCCGGCCCGCCCGCTTAAAGCGCATCCTACATCCAGCTTAGGTCGGCTGCACCTCCCCGGCGGGCTGCGCCGCCTCGCGGCCGGGCCGGCGCAGCAGCCCGAGCGCGTAGATGCCGAGGAACACGCCGCCGATGGCGAACACGATGTCGCCCGGCACGCGCAGCCAGACCAGCGTCTCCATGAGCGGCGAGTGGATGACCTCGGCCGAGCGCGCGTACCACAGGCCGTGCGTGATGCTGGCCCAGGCCTGGTAGATGCCGGCCGGCACGAGCGACATGAAGACCATCATCGCGAGCCCCGCGTTCAGGCCCCAGAAGGCGGGCGCGAGGTACTTGTCGGCGTGCGCGGCGCGCGGGAAGAGCCCGCGCAGGCAGAAGAGCATGAGGCCGATGCCCAGCATCCCGTAGACGCCGAAGAGCGCGGCGTGGCCGTGGGCGGGCGTGAGGTTCAGGCCCTGCACGTAGTAGAGCGAGGCGGGCGGGTTGATGGCGAAGCCGAGCAGGCCGGCGCCCACCAGGTTCCAGAAGCCCACCGCGACGAAGCACAGGATCACCCACTTGTACGCCGAGACCCAGGGCGCGGCCTTCGAGCGCTGGTAGGTGTTCCAGCCCTCCAGCCCGATGAGCGTGAGCGGCACCACTTCCAGGGCGGAGAACACGGCCCCCACGGCGATCACCGAGGTCGGCGTGCCGGTCCAGTAGAGGTGGTGCAGGGTGCCGAGGATGCCCCCGAACAGGAACACGATGGTCTCGAGGACGATCGCCTTGTTGGCGGTCGAGGCGCGGATGAGGCCCAGGCGCGTGAAGATGAGCGCCACCACGGCCGTCGCGAACACCTCGAAGAAGCCCTCGACCCAGAGGTGCACGAGCCACCACCGCCAGTACTCGACCATGGCGTAGTGGGTGCGCTGGCCCCAGGTGAGGCTCGCGGCGTAGAAGAGACCGATGCAGGCGGCCGAGAGGAACACCATCGCGACCAGTCCGCGCGTCTCCGACGGGCGCTTCAGGGCCGGCCACAGCGCGCGCCCCATCAGGAAGAGCCAGAAGAGCAGGCCCGCGAAGAGCAGGAGCTGCCACACGCGGCCCATGCTCGTGAACTCCAGCCCCTGGTTGCCGATCCAGAACGTGAACTCGAAGCCCCGGCGCTGCAGCGTGCCCAGCCAGCTCGTGGCGGTCGAGCCCACGACGATCGCGAGCAGCGCGTAGAAGAGCGCGTTCACGCCCAGCTTCTGCAGCTTCGGCTCGTGCCCGGAGAGGAGGGGCGCGATGTACAGGCCCGTGGCGAGCCAGGCGGTGGCGATCCAGAAGATGCCCACCTGCGTGTGGATGGTGCGGCTCACGGTGTAGGGCAGGACCTGCCCCAGCGGCAGGCCGAAGAAGGCCTGGCCCTCGACGGCGTAGTGCGCGGTGATGGCGCCCATGCCGATCTGCAGCAGGATGAGGCCGATCACCACGAAGAAGTACTTGCGCACGGCCTTCATCGAGGGCGTGGCGGCGAGGTTGAGCAGCGGGTCCTTGGGCGGGGCCGTGGGGTCCGCCGGCTCGTGGTGCGCGGCGTGGTACCAGAGCATGCCGGCGATGCCCGCGATGAGCAGCACGATGCTCACGATCGTCCAGATCGAGGCCGAGGCGGGAAGGACGTTGCCCACGATGGGCTCGTGCGGCCAGTTGCTGGTGTACGACAGGCCCTTCTCGCCCGGGCGGTCCGTGGCGGCGGACCAGGCCGACCAGAAGAAGAACCCGGAGAGGGCGCGGCGGTCCTCGGGGCGGGGGAGCGCGTCGGGCATCATCGCGTACTGCTCGCGCAGCTTGTCGAGCGCGGGCTCGGCGCCGAAGAGGCCCTCGTAGTGCTTCTGCACGAGCGCGATGGCCGCGGCGCGCTCGTTGGAGACGGTGAGCGTGTCGCGCGCGGCGTCGTAGGTGTTGCGGCGCATCTCCTCCTTCACGAGCGCGTCCACGCCCGCCTGCTGGTGCGGCGCGAGCATCGCGAAGGCCACGCCGTGCGCTCGCGCGGCCACGAGGTCGCGAAGCGCGAGGGCCTCGCGGTGCAGCCAGTCGGCGGACCAGTCCGGCGCCACGTAGCTGCCGTGGCCCCAGACGGTGCCCAGCTGCTGCCCGCCGGCGGCGAGCCAGGCGCGCTGGCCGTCCTGGAGCTGCTCCTTCGTGAAGAGCGTGCTGCCGTCCTCGGCCTTGACCGTCGGGATGGGCGGGGCGGCGAGGTAGATCTCGCGGCCCAGCCACCCGAGGGCGGCGAAGGACAGGACGAAGACGACGGCGAGCCATCGCCAGAGGTTGCGGGTGGGTTGCATGGCGGCTTTTCCTTTCCCCCCGGAGGGGTATCGAGCTGAAATCGGATGGCACCTCTTATAAGATGCACATCATATGCAGCTTTAAAGCGCCAGCCTTGATATTTTTCAAGTTCCCGCGAGACCGGGGCCCGGAAGGACGAAGGCCCGCGCGCGGCGGGCCTTCGGAGGGGGGCGGAGACGCGGCTACTTGTACTTGATGGTGCAGCCGTAGGGCGCGTTGGAGGCGTTGGCCACCGGCTTCCCGTTCTTCATGTCCACCAGGGCCGCGATGACGAAGTTCTTCGCGGTGCGGATGTCCTTCACGTCGGCGGAGCGCTTGTCGTCGATGGCCCCGTTGTAGGCCACCTTGCCCTCGCCGTCGATGATGAACATGTGCGGCGTGACCTTCGCGCCGTAGGCCTTGCCCATCTCGCCCGACTCGTCCATCAGGTAGGCGTTGGGAACGGCGCCCATCTCGTAGAGCTTCTTCTTGATCTCCGCCGGCTTCACGTAGTCCTGGTGCCCGGGCTCCGTGGAGTTCACCGTGAGCCACACCACCTGGCCGGAGAAGTACTTCTGCGCGCCCTGCATGTTGCCGCTGTTGTAGTGCTTCTGCACGAACGGGCAGCCGAAGTTGTGCCACTCGAGCACGACCGTCTTGCCCTTGAAGTCCGCCAGGCTCACGGTCTTGCCGGCGATGTCCTTCACGCTGAAGGCCGGCGCGGGCTGGCCGACGACGGCGGCCGCGAAGGCGCCGGCGGCGAAGAGCGAGGCGAGGGGGAAAGCGACGAGGGAGGCAATCTTGTTGGACATCGTGGGTTCTCCGTGATCAGCGGACAGTCGGGTTGGATTGGGTGACCGCGGGCGCGGCCGGGAGCTTCGAGATCTCGTCGACGACGAGGGAGGCGGTGAGCACCTCGGGCAGCAGCTTCGGCTGCGCCTGCCCGGGCGCGTAAAGGGCGTAGACGGGAAGGGCGTTGCGGCCCAACTCGGCGAGCGCGGCGGTGATGCGCGGGTCGTGGTTGGTCCAGTCGGCCTTCAGCGCCGCCACGCCGCGCGCGGCCAGGGCCTTCACGACCTCCTCGCGGTTGAGGGCCACGCGCTTGTTCACCTGGCAGGTGACGCACCACGCGGCGGTGAAGTCGACGAACACCGGCGTGCCGGCGGCGCGCAGCTCGGCGAGCCTCTCGGGCGACCAGGCCTGCCAGGCGATCTCGCCCGGTTTCGAGGCGGGAGCCGCGCCGGCCCTCTCGGGGGCGGCCTCCGCGCCGGGCCACGCGAGCCACAGCCCGGCGGCGGCGAAGGCCGCGGCGAACACGAAGCGCGCGAAGCCCTCGGAGCGCGCCCAGCGGCCGTAGATCCAGGCGCCGATGCCCAGCGCCAGCAGGCCCGCCAGCAGCGAGATCACGGCGTCGTTGCCGGCCTGCGCGCCGAGCACCCAGGCGAGCCAGACCACGGTGGCGAAGAGCGGGAAGGCCATCACCTGCTTGAAGGTCTCCATCCACGGCCCCGGCTTCGGCAGCTTCCTGAGCGCGTTCGGGAAGAACGAGAGCGCGAGCACGGGAAGCGCCATTCCCACGCCCAGCATCGCGAAGACCGCGAGCGAGACGGGCGCCGGCTGCGCGAGCGTGAAGCCCACCGCCGCGCCCATGAACGGCGCCGTGCACGGCGTGGCGACCACGGTGGCGAGCACGCCCGCCAGGAAGGCGTCGGCGTAGCGGCCCCTGGCGCTCAGGTTCGAGGTGAGCGACTGCGCGAAGCCGCCCCACTCGAAGACGCCGAAGAGGTTCAGCGCCATGAGGAAGAAGAGCGCGGCGAGGAGCGTCACGAACGCCGGGGACTGCAGCTGGAAGCCCCAGCCGAGCTCGGCCCCGCCGGCGCGAAGGGCCAGCAGCAGGCCCGCCAGCGCGAGGAAGGACAGGAGCACGCCCGCCGAGAAGACGGCGCCCTGCATCCACAGCGCGCGCGCGTCGCCGTGGGCGTGGCGCACGAACCCCATCACCTTGATGCCCAGCACCGGGAACACGCAAGGCATGAGGTTGAGCAGGAGCCCGCCCGCCAGCGCGAAGACGAGGGCGAGCGCCAGGCTGGCGCCCGCTTCTCCGGAAGGTGCGCCGACGGGGGCGGCCGCCGCGGGCATCGCGGCGACCACGGGCATCGCGATCTCCACCGCCTTGCGCCCGGCGTGGGACGGCCAGGAGCTCTCGGCAACGAGCAGGCCGGCGACCTCCTTSAYGTCSGMRGSCACGGGCTCCACGAGCTTCACCTCGAGCCGCACGCCGTGGCCATCGCGCACGAGCGCCTGCGGCGCCGGATGGTCGACGAAGTTCTCGCGGAACGGGAAGAACGAGACCCTGGCCGGCGCCACGCCGCCCGCGGGGGGCAGCACGCGAAGCGTGAGCTTCGTGCCGGCGATGGCCGATTCCGCGCTCCAGCCGGAGACGGCCACGGGGAGGCGGGCGCGCGCCTTCGAGAAGAGCGCGGCGTTGCCGGCCGCGGCCTGCGGCTCGCCCCCGGCCACCGCGAACGGCAGGGAGAGGGAGGCCTTCTCGGGAATGCAGATGTCCTTGCAGACGAGCCAGTCGGCATCCGCCCTGAGCGTGACCGGGCCGGGCCTCGCGTCGGCCGGCGGCGTGAGCTCGACGAGGAGCATCACCTCGTCGGAGTAGCCGTAGTTCATGAGCGGGCCCACGCGCTGCGCTTCCGGGTAGGGCCACTGGATGGGCCCGGCCTTCCAGCCCTCGGGAAGCGTCCAGCGGATCTTCGTGGGCAGCCCCGAGTCGCCCGGATTCCTCCAGTAGGTGTGCCAGTGCTCGTCCATCTTCAGGCGCAGGCCCACGGTGGCGGGCCGGCCGGGCGCGGCGGCGGCCGATTCGGCCACGAGCTCGGCCTCCACGTGCTCGGTGCGCACGGGCGCGGCCTGGGCGGCCGGGGCCAGGGCAAGGACGAGGGCAAGAGCCCGGAGGAGGCGGGACATCACGGTAGAATCTCGGGAAACCAACGCATAGAGCGGCGCCTGGCGGGGAAGTTCCTCCCCGCAAGCCCGCCATTCTACGGTGTCCGACACCGCTTCCCCATGGCCACGCTGACCCGCCGCAAGACCGCCTCCGCGCCGGCCGTGACCGTGACCCGCAAGGAGCCCTCGGCGGTGCAGTTCTACGCCACCTGCCCGCGCGGGCTCGCGGGGGCGCTGGCGGAAGAGCTTTCCGCGCTGGGCGCCGCGCAGGTCCAGGCCGGGGAAGCGGGCGTGGAGTTCGAGGGCCCCTTCGAGCTCGCCTACGCGGCCAACCTGGAATCGCGCCTCGCCACGCGGATCCTCGTGCGCGTCTCCAAGTTCGACTACCGGAACGAATCCGACATCTACGAGGGCGCGAAGCGCGTSCGCTGGCACGCCCACTTCGGCGTGGAGCGCACCTTCAAGGTCGAGACCAACGCGGTGAAGGCGCCGGTGAAGAGCCTGGACTTCATCACCCTGAAGGTGAAGGACGCSGTGGCCGACGTCTTCCGCGAGGCCCTCGGCCGGCGCCCGGACGTGGCCACGCGCGAGCCCGACGTGCGCGTGCACGCCTTCCTCGACGCGAAGTGGTGCACGCTCTACCTCGACACGAGCGGCGAGCCGCTCTTCAAGCGCGGGCGACGGGACAAGACGGGCGAGGCGCCCCTCAAGAAGAACCTCGCCGCGGGGCTCCTCAGGCTCTCCGGMTGGACGCCSGRSCAGCCGCTCCTCGATCCCATGTGCGGCGCGGGCACGATCCTCGTCGAGGCGGCGGAGATGGCGCTGGGCCTCGCGCCCGGCCGSGGCCGCCCCTTCGGCTTCGAGCGCCTCACGCGCTTCGACCCGGCCGCCTGGGAAAAGGTGAAGGAGGCCTCCTCGGCGCGTGCGCAGCCGGTGGGGCCGCGCGCCATCCACGGCTCCGACCTCTACGGGCGCACCCTCGACAACGCGCGCGCCAACCTGCGCGACATGGGCCTGGAAGGCGTCGTCTCGCTCAAGCAGGCGAACCTCCTCGAGCTCTCCGCCCCGGCCCCCTCGGGGCTTCTCGTGACCAACCCGCCCTACGGCGTGCGCCTGGGCGAGAAGGAGGAGCTCGCGAAGTTCTACCCGGAGCTCGGCCACCTCCTCAAGCAGAAGTTCGCGGGCTGGACCGCCTACATCTTCTCCGGCGACCCGGACCTGCCGAAGCTCATCCGACTCTCCGCCACGAAGCGCACCGTGCTCTACAACGGCGCCATCGAGTGCCGCCTCTACGAGTACCGCATGGTGGCCGGCGGCAACCGCCCCTGAGCGCGCTCACCCTCCTCAAGCTCGCGCTGGTGCCCTTCGCGGTGTGGCTCGCGAGCCTGGCGGCGCGGCGCTGGGGCCACGCGGTCTCCGGCTATCTCGGTGGCTTCCCGATGATCGGCGGGCCGATCACGCTCTATCTCGCGATCGACCACGGCCCCGAGTTCGCCGCGCGCTCGGCGCTGGTGACGATGGCCGCCGTGGCCGGGCAGTCGGCGCACATGCTCGCGTTCTCCTTCGCCGGGCGCGCCGTGGGCGCGGTGGCGGGGCTCGCGGCCGGGTGGGCCGCCTTCGCGTGCGTTTCCGCGGTCGTGGGCTGGCTCCCGCTCACGCCGGCGCTGGCGCTCCTCATCGCGGCGGCGGGCCTCGCGGCCATGGGGAAATTCCTGCCGCACCCGCGAAGCGCCACGGCGCTTCCCGCGATCCCGCCCGTCGAGTTGTGGCTGCGCCTGGGCGCCGCGCTGGCGCTTGCCGCGGCGATCCTGTTCGGCGCCTCCGCGCTGGGGCCGACCGTCAGCGGGATCCTGCTGTCGCTGCCGATCACCGGCTCGATCATGCCGCCGTTCACGATCGCGCTCTACGGCCCCGACGCGCTCGCCCGGCTGCAGCGCGGCTTCATCACGGGACTCTCCGGCTTCATCGCCTTCTTCTTCGTGGTGAGCGCGACGGTCGTCGAGCTGGGCACCGTGGCGTCCTTCTCGCTCGCCACGGTGGCCGCGACGGCGACGGTGGCGATTTTCCCGAATGCGAGAAGGCTTCGCGCCCGAAGCGCGCGCGGCTGATCTGCCTCAACACATTTTCCGGCCCCGGCGCTAGGCTGGTTCTTCAATGAACGGTCCCATCATGCCGCCGCTGGGCGTGCGGCGGCGCGCGGTGCTGCCGCGGCCCATTCGCACGCTCGTCCGGAAGCTCCCGCGCGTACCCTCGTCGGCCGTCGTGGCCGCGGTGCTCAACCTGATGGTGCGCCGGCGCCTGCCCGTGTCGGTGTTCGAGCATCTCGGCGACCGGCCCTTCTCCATCGAGGTGCGCGACGCCGGCCTCGTGATGGCCTTCCGCTACAGCGGCCGCCGGTTCGTCCCGGTGCCCGCGGCGGGCGAGGCGGCCTTGCGCTTCCGCGTCAACGCCTCGGATTTCGCCACGCTCGCCGCGGCGGAGGACGAGCCCGACGACGGCCACTTCCTGCACGACCTGGTGGTCGTGGGCGACCCGGACATCGCCGACGAGGTGCACGCCGCGATCGACGGCATCGACGTCGTGCGCACGCGGCGCATCCTGAGGCGGGCGTTGCGGATGGCCGAGCGCGAGGCGAGCCGGGGCTAGTCCCTCGCCGGTTTTTTCGTTTTTCCTGATCTGCAACAAGGAATTCCGCGGGGGTCGGGCTAGCCTCACGGGTTTCCCTGGACCGCCCGAGGGCACCCACCGATGAACGCCGCAGTCCTTCCCCAGCCGGCGGCCCGCCCGATGAAGCTCGTCTGCCCGGCAGGCACGCCGCCGGCGCTCAAGGCGGCCGTGGACAACGGCGCCGACGACGTCTACCTCGGCTTCAAGGACGAGACGAACGCGCGCAACTTCGCGGGCCTGAACTTCGACGACCGGAGCCTGCGCGAGGGCATCGACTACGCGCACCGGAAGGGGGCGCAGGTCCTCGTGGCCCTGAACACCTATCCGCAGCCGGGATCGTGGCGCAAGTGGCAGGCCGCGGTGAACCGCGCGGCGTCGCTGGGCGTGGACGCGATCATCGTGGCCGACGCGGGGCTGCTCGCCTACGCCGCGAAGGCGCACCCGCAGCTTCGCCTGCACCTGTCGGTCCAGGGCTCGGCCACGAGCCACGAGGCCATCAACTTCTACCACGAGCGCTTCGGCATCAAGCGCGCGGTGCTGCCGCGCGTGCTCTCCGTGGAGCAGGCCGAGAAGGTGATCGCGCGCACGCCCGTGGAGATCGAGGTGTTCGGCTTCGGGAGCCTTTCGATCATGGTCGAGGGCCGCTGCGCGCTCTCCTCCTACGCCACGGGGGAATCGCCCAACACGCACGGCGGCTGCTCGCCCGCCAAGTCCATCCGCTGGCAGCAGCGCCCGGACGCCCTCGAGTCGCGCCTGGGCGGCGTGCTCATCGACCGCTTCGGGGCCGAGGATCACCCCGGCTATCCGACGCTGTGCCGCGGCCGCTTCGTGGTGAACGGCGACACCTACTATCCGTTCGAGGAGCCCACGAGCCTCAACACGCTCGAGCTCCTGCCGCGCCTGCAGGCGATGGGGGTCGCGGCCATCAAGATCGAGGGGCGGCAGAGGAGCCCCGTCTACGTGGAGACCGTGACGCGCGTCTGGCGCGAGGCGCTGGATGCCTGCTTCCGCGACCGCGAGCGCTTCCGCGTGAAGCCCGCCTGGCAGGACGCGCTCGCCGGGATCTCCGAAGGCCACCAGTGCACGCTGGGCGCCTACCACCGCCCCTGGAAATGAAGGCCGCGCCATGAAGCTCTCCCTCGGTCCGCTCCTCTACTACTGGCCGCGCGAGGCCGTCCTGGATTTCTACCGCCAGGCCGCCTCCTGGCCCGTCGACACCGTCTACCTCGGCGAGACGGTCTGCTCGCGCCGCCGCGAGCTGAAGCTCTCCGACTGGATCGCCATCGGGGAGGCGCTCGCCGGCGCCGGCAAGGAAGTGGTGCTCTCCACCTACGAGCTCATCGAGAGCGACGCGGACCTGCGCACGATGCACGCGGTGGCGGCCAACGCCGCCTTCCGCGTCGAGGCGAACGACATGGCCGCCGTGCGCGCGCTCTCCGGCAACGCGCCCTTCGTGGCCGGCCCGTTCCTCAACGTCTACAACGCCGCCACGCTCTCGCTCCTCGCGGAGCTGGGGGCCGTGCGCTGGGTGGCGCCGGTGGAGCTTTCGCGAGAGGGCATCGCGGCGGTGGTGGCCGAGGGGCCCGCGGGCATCGAGACGGAAGTCTTCGCCTACGGGCGCCTTCCGCTCGCGGTCTCCGCGCGCTGCTTCACGGCGCGCTACAACAACCTCACCAAGGACCACTGCGAGTTCCGCTGCATCGAGCATCCCGACGGCCTCGCGCTCGACACCCAGGACGGGCAGCACTTCCTGGTGCTCAACGGCGTGCAGACGCAGTCGGCCGCCGTGCAGAGCCTGGCCTCCGAGATCGGCCCGGCGCGCGCGGCCGGCGTGGGGATGCTGCGGCTCTCGCCGCAATCGACGGGAATGGGCGAGGTGGTGGCGGTGTTCCGCGAGGCGGCCGACGGGGCGCTCGCCCCGCACGACGCGGCCAGGAGGCTGGCGCCGCTCATGCCCGCGGCCGCCTGCGACGGCTACTGGCACGGCAAGCCGGGCATCGTCTCGGAATGGGGGCGCGCGCACGAGCGGGCCCCGCACGCGGAGAGCCACGCATGAACGCAGCCGCCAGCGCCCCCCGCAAGCTGCCGGGACCCGTGCGCGCCGTGGGCCGCCGGTTGCCGCGCCTGCCTGCCTCGATCGCCTTCGCCACGGCGCTCAACCTGACGCTTCGGCGCAAGTTCCCGGCCGACGTCCTCGACCGCCTCGAAGGCCACACCTTCGCCATCGTCGTGGAGGACGCCGGCGTGGAGCTGCTCTTCCGCGTGCGCGCCAGGCGCTTCGTGCCGGTGGCCCAGGCGGCCGAGCCGGTGCTGCGCTTCCGCGCGGTGGCCTGGGACTACGCCACGCTCGCCGCGCGCGAGGCCGATCCCGACACGCTCTTCTTCAACCGCCGCCTCGTCGTCGAGGGCGACACCGAGATCGCGCTGCTGGTGAAGAACACGCTCGACACCATCGACATCCCGCGCACGCGCGGCATCCTGCGGCGCGTGCTGCGCGCCGCCGCACCCGGCGGGAGCTGACCGGGGCGCGCCTCGGCGTGAAGAACACCGTCGCCACCGCCCTCATCGAGGCGCTCGCGCASGCGGGCGCGCGCGAGGYGTTCGGCATCCCCGGCGACTTCGCGCTGCCCTTCTTCGACGCGCTCGAGTCCTCCGGAAGGCTTCCGCTCTACACCCTCTCGCACGAGCCCTCGGCGGGCTTCGCCGCCGACGCCGCSGCGCGCATGCGCTGCGCGCCMTCGGTGGTCGCCGTCACCTACGGGGCCGGCGCCTTCAACGTCGTGAACGCGGTGGCCTCGGCCTACGCGGAGAAGTCGCCGCTGGTGGTGATCTCCGGCGCGCCGGGCGCGGGCGAGCGCGGCTCGGGCCTGCTCCTGCACCACCAGGCCAAGACGCTGGAATCCCAGTTCGAGATGTTCCGCCAGGTGACCTGCGACCAGGCCGTGCTCGACGACCCGGCCACCGCGGGCGAGCGCATCGGGCGCGTGCTCGCCTCCGCCAGGCGCTGCTCGCGCCCCGTGTACCTGGAGCTTCCGCGCGACACCGTGGACGCGCCCTGCGCCCCGGTCTGGTCCGCCTCGGCGCCGCCGGTCGACCGCGAGGCGCTCGCCGCCTGCGCCGAGGAGATCCTCGCGCGGCTCGCGGCGGCGAAGTCCCCCGTGCTCATGGTGGACGTCGAGGTGCGCCGCTTCGGCCTGGAGGAGCAGGTGGCCGCGCTCGCCAGGCGCCTTCGCATCCCCGTGGTCACGTCCTTCATGGGGCGCGGCCTGCTGGAGAACGCCGACGCCCCGCTCGTGGGCACCTACCTCGGCATCGCCGGCAAGCCCGAAGTCTCGGCGCTGGTGGAGGAATCCGACGCGCTGCTCCTCCTGGGCGTGATCGTCTCGGACACCAACTTCGCCGTCTCGGCCAAGCGCGTGGACCTGCGCCGCGCCATCCAGGCGCTCGACGGCCGCGTGACGCTCGGCTTCCACACCTACCCCGACATCCCGCTCGACGCGCTCGTTGCGGCCCTGCTCGAGCGCGCCAGGCCGCTCGCCTCGGCGCAGGCCGTGGACCCCGTCGAGGCGCCGCGCGGGCTCTCGCGCGACGGGTTCGCCGTGGAGCCGCTCGACCTCGCGCGCGCGGTGAACGACCTCATGGACGCCCACGGCCGCATGCCCGTGGCCACCGACGTGGGCGATTGCCTCTTCACCGCCATGGACCTGGTGCAGACCGATCACGTGGCGCCGGGCTACTACGCCAGCATGGGCTTCGGCGTGCCGGCGGGCCTGGGCGTGCAGGCCGCGAGCGGGCGCCGGCCCATCATCCTCGTCGGCGATGGCGCCTTCCAGATGACGGGCCTGGAGCTCGGCCACTGCGCGCGCCACAAGTGGGACCCCATCGTCGTCGTCATGAACAACGGCGGCTGGGGCATGCTCTCCGCCTTCCGCCCGAAAGCCGCCTACAACGCCCTGGGCACCTGGAACCTCGCGCGCGTGGCCGACGCGCTGGGCGGCGCGGGCCACCTCGTGCGCACGCGCGAGGAACTCGGCCGCGCGCTCGACACCGCCATCGCCAACCCCGGCCGCTTCCACCTCCTCGACGTGCGCATCGCCCCCGGCGCGCTCTCGCCCACGCTGCGCCGTTTCGCCGAGGCCGTCTCGCGACTCAACCAGTAGGCAGCGAGGGTGGTCGTCAGAAACGGCGAATGGGGGGGAAGGGTGCGGCTGGCGAAGACGTGTCGAATTCCAGAGCGCGCAAGCGTGACCGTCCGGATGGGTGCCCAAAAAGTCGAAGTCCGCCAAACACGTCGGACTTCGACTTTTTACCCATCCAATGTTGACGGTGCTTCGCCTCGTCAACCTGGACGGTCGCGCGCTATGGAATTCGACAAGCCAAACGCCAGCCGCACCCCATCCGTTTTCGCAGCGTGGCGCATTCGGCG